>JBKQLZ010000149.1:0-2674 GCA_052146895.1 Acidimicrobiales bacterium | reverse complement strand
CCGTGGTTGGGGTCCTGTTTGTCGTCGGCGGTCGGCCGTGGGCGGCGGGCGCCGGACCCGGCGAACGGACCTTCGCCTCCGAAGATCGACCCCAGGATGTTGAAGGGCCAGTCGGAACCCGACGGGCGCTGGCTGCGTGCCCAACTCGCGAACGGAGACCCTTGCTTGCGCTCCGGCACGATCGCCGTCACTTGCTCGCGCAGCTCGTCCAGCAAAGCCGTGATCTGAGCCTTTTGCTCGTCGTTGGCCCTACCAGTAGCTGCGAGCAGCACCCGCGCTGTCTCAGTCATGGCCACGAGCGGATCTCGCGGTTTGCCGCTTGATCCTTGCCCGGGCAGCTCCCACGGCTTGCGATGCGACCTCTCGGCCAGCCGAGCCGCCTCGTCGCGACCAGCCTGAGTCAGCTCGAAGAGCCGTTTGCCCTCGGGCGACCGCTGGGCCGTGGCCAGTGCCTCGTCCTCGAGGAGCTGGAGAACCGGATAGATCGAGCCCGCGCCTGGCTTCCATCGCCCGCCGGACCGACCCGAGATCTCTTGGATCATCTGGTACGCGTGCATCGGCACCTCGTCGAGCAGTGCCAACACCGCCGCTCGCATGTCTCCACGTGGACGACGAGCCGGAGCACCCTCGGACCAGCCGCGCTGCATACCTCGAGGATACCGGGGCGTCATGAGCCGTCCCCCGGCGGCTGGCGCCAACGATCACCGCGCACGCCTACCCGATGGCCGCTGGCCCTTACGACACTTTGTATGTGTACGGCAGCGATGCGAGCTCGTCGCCGCCGCTGTCAGTGACTCCGATCAGCTCGTTGGCAAGGAAGGTGTCGTCCACGTTGATGACGCCCGACACCGTCTTCCCCGATGCAGCAGTCGGTGTGATCGTCACCACGATCTTCGCGGACTTTCCGGGCATGACGTAGACCGGCGTGAAGCCCTTCGAGAGCCCGTTCGCGGCCGACCAGAGGTCCCCGGTCGACGACTTCACAGTCGGGTCGAACGCCTGAGTGATGGCATCGAACACTGCAGTGGCAGTGGCGGCCGGTGCCCCGGTGGATCCGTACGGACCGATCTCGCTCGGGTTGAGGTACCAGTACCCAGGCATCACCTCACCCGAGGTCGTGAAGCGGAGGCTCGCCTTGTCCCCACTCTGGGACTCCTTCACGCCTGGGGCCGCTACGTCCGGAGAGAGATCCGGGTCCCCCGTGAACGGCTCGGTGTCGAAGGTCACCGGCACGTTCCCTGTCAGGCTGGCGGAGATCCCGCTGGTGTCGGCGGGCACGAGGTAGATCGGGAACGTCGTCCCTGGTGCGAGTGGGAGCGACATGCCCTGAGCGCTTCCGTTCTGGTCCGCAAGAGCGACAGAGGCTGTGCCGGAAGTGCGAGGGTCGACGAAGAAGGCTTCGGGCGATAGACCCGTGTTCTTCACCGTCACGTCGTAGCTGTAGTGCTTACCGCGCTTGAGTTCGGTCGACGTGCTCTTCGGCAGGCTGGAGCTAATGCTCACCTGGTCGAACCGGACGGCTCCGTCAAATGACTCCGAGAGCTCGGACCCGGACACCGGAGACAGCCAGTCGAGCACGAGCGTCCACGCTCCCGCTTGCGGCGCGTCCTTGTAAACATTGACGTCGCGGGTCGAGATGATGCCCGTGTCCTTGCTGTTGACGGTGACGCTCGAAGAAGAAGCGACCGCCTCGCCCTCGGGATCGAGAAGGAAGGCAGCGACGGCGTCGTTGGTGTCGCCGAACGCCGCGCTCACGTCGACGTCGTGCAACCCCTTCGGCACGTCGAACACATAGCTGTTCATCTGCGCAGGGTTGCCACGACCGTTGCCGCCGGTCAGCACGCCCTTGAACGTTCCGCCGTTCTTGCCGATCGGCACCATCGTGCGCACGGTGACCGGGACCGTGTTCGTCGCGCCGCCGACCGTGCGTAGCACGATGGATTGCGACGTGTCCCCGGAGGTCGCCGGGCTCTTGGCGGTGAACTTCGCGGTCGAAGTGGACCCATGAGGGATTGTCAACGTCGATGGCGAGATCGTGCCGGCCGGAGCGAACTCCGACGTGATCGCCTGCCACTGGATCGTGCCGCTCGTTCCGATGCCGCCGGATGTCGCTCCGTTCTTCTCCGTGAAGAACACCGCGGTCCACGTGCCGGCCGCCGGGTTGGCCACCTGGATGTTGGCGAAATCGGCCAGTCCTTGTGGCAGGGAGTACCCGGCATAGGCACCGGAGGGATTGAAGAGCGCAATGTGCATCACCGAGCTCTGCTCGGTGTAGGGATAGTCCGCCGAGACACTGAGCCGGGACGGCGAGGTCGTGGTCGGCACCGTGAAGGTCTCTTCCTGGTAGACCTCGGTCACCCCGCTCCAGATCGAGAAGGAGTTGGCCGTCGGCGGTCCGCACGAAATCGAGGTCGTGGCGGGGTCCAGGCAGAACGAGCCGCTCTGCGTAGCAACGTGGTTGGTGAGCGCCCGCGTCGACAGCTTCACCGTGACAGAGCTGGCGCCGTTGTTCGTGACGTCGATCGTCTTGGAGGTGCTCGCACCGGGGTCCTGCACGATATTGACCTGGTTCGGGCTGACGAGCAGTCCTCCCTGGGCTTTCGCGGTCGTGACCTTGATCGAGGCGGCCTCCTTGGCCGCCGCAAGTACGTTCAGCAAGCCGGCGCCTTGTTGC
>JBKQLZ010000148.1:0-9723 GCA_052146895.1 Acidimicrobiales bacterium | reverse complement strand
AGCCGACCGGTCCGAGAGCTTCGGACAGCCCGAACTCGCGCACCATCTTGATGGCAAGATCCGTCGCCGTGGCAAGGTCATTCGCTGCTCCGGTGGAGCCTTGCCCGAGCACGACGAGCTCGCCTGCTCGGCCCCCGAGCCGAACCGTCAGAGCGTCGTGCAGGTAGTCCTCACCGTAGAGGTGCCGCTCGACGAGGGGGAGTTGCTCTGTGACGCCGAGGGCCTGTCCGGCGGGGAGGATCGTGACCTTCGCGACCGGATCAGCGTGATCGGAGTAGGCCGCCACGAGAGCGTGGCCGGCTTCGTGGACGGCGACGGCGTGCTTCTCTTCGGGGAGCAGGACGTTCGAGCCCTCTCTCCTCCCGAGGATGATGCGGTCGCGCGCTTCGGCGAAGTCATCCGCCGAGATCACCTCACGCTCTGCTCTCACCGCGATGATCGCGGCCTCGTTCGCTAGGTTGGCGAGGTCAGCCCCCGAGAAGCCCGGCGTGCCGCGCGCCACGACGTCCAGATCGACGCTCGGGTCGAGGCGCTTGCCGCGGCAGTGCACCTCGATGATCGCCCGGCGCTCGGACAGCGTCGGCAGGGGGATCGTGACCTGGCGGTCGAAGCGCCCTGGCCGCATGAGAGCCGGGTCGAGCACCTCGGGCCTGTTCGTCGCAGCGAGGACGACGATGCCGGTGGCCGGGTCAAAGCCGTCCATCTCGGCGAGGAGCTGGTTGAGCGTCTGCTCTCGCTCGTCGTTCGAGACGACGGCGCTACCGCCGCGACGTTGGCCGATGGCGTCGATCTCGTCCACGAAGATGATTGCCGGCGCCCTCTTGCGGGCCTCGGAGAACAGGTCGCGGACTCGGGCAGCCCCGACGCCGACGAACATCTCGACGAAGCTCGAGCCGGTCACCGAGAAGAACGGGACCTCAGCCTCGCCTGCCACCGCCCGAGCGAGCAGAGTCTTGCCAGTGCCTGGCGGGCCGATCATGAGGACGCCTCGAGGAGCCATTGCCCCTGCTCGCGCATATCGCTCGGGCCGCCGCAGGAAGTCCACGACCTCGCGTATCTCGAGCTTGGCCCCTTCGTAACCGGCCACGTCCGCGAACGTCGTCGTCGGGCGCTCCTCGTCGAAGACCTTCGCCTTCGACCGTCCGACGCCCAGCGCCCCTTGAAGCTGACCACGCGCTCCCTTCGAGAGACGCCACCACAGGTACCCGAGGATCAAGAACGGGGCGAGCAGGATCAGCCAAGTGAGAACCTCGCTCCCGAAAGAGGTGGAGTTCGTGTCCGCCGTGATCTCGACGCCGTCGGCCTGGAGCTCGTTCAAGAGCGGGTAGCTCGCCTGAGGCGGGATGGCCGTCGTGTATGCGGACCCGCTCTTGAGCGTGCCGCTCGCAGCCCCCGTCGTGGTGATCGTGACCGTCTTCACCTTGTGGGCGCTCACGTCGTTCAAGAACTGCGAGTAGTTGAGCGTGACCGTCGACTGGCCCGCCGTGGTGGGCAGCACGATGTACAACATGATGAAGATCAAGAACGCGATCAGCCAGAGGTAGTGGCGCCAAGGCGGAGGTGGCGGAGGCGCCGTAGGGGCACCTTTGTCTGGCGTCGGCGGCGTGTTGGCCTGCTTGGTCATCGGCTCATCGATGTCACCCTAATGGTGCTCGAGATTGTTGTCCGAAATGGGATCGGACTCTCAGCCACCGGGAAGGGGCGGTCGGCTCATCGAGGCAAGGTAGCGTCGTGCGGATGCCAGCCGTGCTCGTCGAAGGGCTCGCCAAGCGCTATGGGGAGCTGCAAGCCGTCGCCGATGTGAGCTTCCAGGTCGAGCCGGGCGAGGTCTTTGCCCTGCTCGGCCCGAATGGCGCCGGCAAGACGACGACGATCGAGATCCTCGAGGGGTTCCGCAAGCGCGACGCCGGGCGTGTCGAGGTCCTCGGCTTCGATCCGGCAACCGTCTCGACGGGCCGGCATCTCCGGGAGCGGACCGGAGTTGTACTACAGGAGCTTGCTGTCGAGCCCTTCCTCACAGTCCGCCAGGTGCTGCAGCGCAACGCCGGTTACTACCCCGACCCGCGTGACGCCGACGAGGTCATCGAAATAGTAGGGCTGACCGCCAAGGCGAGATCGCGGGTGAAGACGTTGTCGGGCGGGCAGCAGCGCCGCCTCGACCTCGGGCTCGGCATCATCGGCAACCCGGAGCTTCTCTACCTCGACGAGCCCACGACTGGCTTCGACCCATCCGCTCGCCGCGATGCCTGGGAAGTAGTGCGCGCTCTCACGGGCGGCGGCACCACCGTCATCCTCACGACTCACTACATGGACGAGGCAGAGGCTCTCGCAGACCGGGTCGCGGTGATCACGAATGGGACGATCGTCGCGACCGGTACCCCCGAATCTCTCGGAGGCCGCGACGAAGGTGACGCCTGGATCCGTTTCCGCCTGCCTCCGGGACGATCGGTTGGTGAGTTGCCGGTCGCGCCCTCCTCGCCTCCGATCGCCGACTCCGGCGTGATCGAGATCCGCACCAGCGACGAGGTGAAGGTGCTGAGGGCGCTCACGAACTGGGCGGTCGACGAGGGTGTCGAATTGATAGGCCTGACCTGTGAGCGACTCACTCTCGAGGACGTCTACCTGCGTCTCACGGGCTACCGGGGAGGCAACTAGCAATGGCGACGACCGAAAAGCTGGCCGACAAAGCGAAGCGAAGCAACGACGCCCGCCTCGTCGGGCGTCAGCTCTACTACGAGCAGCTCAGCTTCTGGAAGAACCCGTTCGGCTCTGTGTTTACGGTCGTCTTCTCGCTCGTGTTCCTCGTCCTTCTGGCCGCTGCCGGCGGGGACCAGAAGCTAGCGGTGCTCGGGGGAAAGCCGGAGATTCAGTACCTCGTCCCGGGCTTCGCCGCCTACGGAGTGATGGCTGCCTGTTTCAACCTGCTCGCCATCTCGCTCGTCAACCGGCGCGAGACGGGGCTCTTGAAGCGCCTCCGCCTCTCGCCGCTGCCGACCTGGATGATGCTGGCGGCGTTGTTGCTCAGCTCACTCATCATCTCAGCCGTGCAGGTAGTCCTCCTTCTCGGAGTGGGCAAGTTCGCCTTCCACGTCCAGCTACCCCAGAACGTCGTGGCGTTCCTGCTCGCATTCATCGTGGGCGTCATCTGCTTCACTGCGCTCGGCATCGCGGCCTCGACCGTCGTGCCGAACCAGGACGCCGCCGGTCCCATGGTGAGCATCGTCTTCTTCGTGCTGCTCTTCTTGTCGGGCCTCTGGTATCCGCTCACGCCCGGATCGACGCTCTACAAGATCGCCAACTGGTTCCCGGTCTATCACCTGATCCAAGCGATGTTCCGTCCCTTCGACCTCATACCAGGGCAGTCGCCGTGGGCCTGGGGCGACTTGAAGTGGATCGCGATCTGGGGTGTCGGGGGAGTGATCGTGGCGCTGCGGCGCTTCAGGTGGGAACCGCGCAAGTCGTGAGCCCGCTACCTGTCGACTAGAGGCTCATTGCCGTGTCATGGTCCGACGTCGGGAGCCGACGGACCTGAGCGGGCTAGAGGACCGACCTGGAACTGACGGCCGGAAACGGCGCTCGCCCGAATCTGGAGGTATACCTCGCCCGGTTCTCCGATGAGCGGCGTCAGTCCCGAGCTTGCCGCCAGCTCGAGCAGCAGAGGATCGCGCACCAGTGCGACAGTCCCCTGCACGAGCACGCTCCATGCCGTAGGCCACTCGAGGCCGTCGATCTCGAACGCCACAGCCGGCTCGTCGGCAACGGCGTCGAGAATCGAACCCGGGCCGACCCGAAGCATCACGCCTTTCGCCACCAGGACGAAGTTGAACGGCAGCACGACAGGCGCGTCGTCGATGTTGATCCCGAGGCGGCCATAGCCGCCGGAACCGCGGGCCAGCAGCGCGTAGCACTCCGCGTCGGACAATATCCTCGAGGCCCGCTGGTCGAGTGGCTGCAGGCCCTCCGCCGGCTCGGCCGATGAGGGCGTAGCCGGCCGGATCATCTGCACCACGTCGTTCGGGCGGCGGTCGGCACGGTGCTACCGGGGGCGTTAGCCCGGATCACCGTGCCGGCGCGTCCTTCGAGCAGTTCGCGAGCGTCCGCCAAGCTTCCGATCGCTGCCATGAGGCCGCCTTGCTCGACGAAGCGGCACACCGCTTCCACCTTCGGGCCCATCGATCCCGCTGGGAAGGAGAGGGACCTCAGTCCCTGAGGGGTGATCTGGTGTATCGGCTCGGCCTTCGGGCTCCCGTAGTCGCGCATGACCGCCGGCACGTCGGTGAGGAGGAGGAGTGCTTCCGCACCGATCTGTATGGCGAGCAGAGATGCCGCGAGATCCTTGTCGATCACGGCCTCGACGCCTTCGTAGGCACCTTCTCTCCGGATCACAGGGATCCCACCGCCGCCTGAGCAGATAGGGATGATCCCGAAGTGCAAGAGGGCCGAGACCGCCTCCAGTTCAACGATCTCGAGTGGATTAGGCGACGGCACGACGCGTCGCCACTTGTCGCCGTCAGGACGGATGTCCCAGCCGTTGTCGGCAGCGAGACGGGTCGCGGCGTCGTGGCTGTAGACGGCCCCGACGAACTTTGTCGGATTCAAGAATGCCGGGTCAGCGACGTCAACCACCGTCTGGCAGACAAGGGATGCGACGAGCCGCCCGGGAAGCGCGTTCTCGAGCGCCTGAAGGAGCCAGTAGCCGATCATCCCCTGTGTCTCTGCTCCGAGCACGTCGAATGGGTAGGGGATCGACAGGTTCGTGTCGTGAGCGCTCTCCTCTGCGATTACCCCCACCTGCGGCCCGTTGCCATGCGTGACTATGAGCTCGTGATCTCCTGCAATCTCGGCCAGTGCATGCGCCGCTTGCCTGACGTGGTGCTCCTGCACCGAGGCATCGGGACGCTCCCCGCGTTCCAGAAGAGCGTTCCCACCGAGCGCGACTACGACTCTCATCGGATACCTCGCTCAGCCGGCCATGGTGGCGACGAGGATCGCCTTTATCGTGTGCATCCGGTTCTCGGCCTCGTCGAACACAACCGAGTTCGGCGACTCGAAGACTTCCTCTGTCACCTCGAGGGCATCGATCCCGTGCGCCTCGTAGATCTGACGGCCGATCTCGGTCTGGCGGTTGTGAAGGGCGGGAAGGCAGTGCATGAAGCGGGCATCCGGATTGCCGGTCGCCTTCATCGCATTCGCATTCACCTGATAGGGCAGGAGGAGATCGATCCGCTCTGCCCAGTGGTCCGCTGGCTCGCCCATGGACAACCAGACGTCCGTGTAGACGAAGTCGGCCCCTCGGACAGCCTCGTCCAGGTCGTCGGTAACCGTGAGACGGGCACCTGAGCTGTCGGCGAGAGCCTCGGCCGAGGCCCTCACGGAGTCGGCGGGCCACAGCTCGCGCGGTCCTCCGAGCCGCATGCCCATGCCCATCAGGCCTCCGGTGACGAGAAGGGAGTTGGCGGTGTTGTTGCGAGTGTCGCCGAGATAGCAGCAGGTGACCTGTTCGATTGGCTTCCTCGAGTGGTCCCGCATTGTCATCAGGTCCGCCAGCATCTGGGTCGGGTGCCACTCGTCGGTGAGCCCGTTCCAAACCGGAACGCCGGCGAACTCGCCCAGCAGCTCTACGTTCTCCTGCGAGAAGCCGCGGTACTCGATGCCGTCGAACATCCGTCCGAGCACCCGAGCAGTGTCCTTGATCGACTCCTTGTGGCCGATCTGCGAGCCGTCGGGACCGAGGTATGTCACATGTGCTCCCTCGTCGTGGGCAGCGACTTCGAACGCACAGCGTGTACGGGTCGAGGCTTTCTCGAAGATGAGAGCGATGTTCTTGCCGAGCAGTCTCGGTCGCTCGTGGTAGTTGCGCTTCTCGGCTCGCAGTGCGTCAGCCAGATCCAGCAGCGAGACCCACTCCTCCTTCGTGAAGTCGAGCTCCTTCAACAGGTTGCGTCCCTTTAGGCTCATGGCTGGGTTCCCTTCTCGATAACTCGTGCCGTGGTCAGGCGTCGTCGCGAGAGATCGGGCAGGTCATGCACCGAGGCCCGCCCCGCCCGCGGCCGAGCTCGCTGCCTGCGACGCTCACGACCTCGATCCCGTGCTTACGGAGCATCGTGTTCGTTGCGACGTTTCTCTCGTAGCCGAAGATCACGCCAGGGGCGACCGCGAGGAAGTTCGTGCCGTCGTCCCACTGCTCGCGTTCGGCTGCGCGGATGTCCTCCTCGGTCGTGAGGACCCTGACTTCTTCGACCTCGAGCACCTCCGCCAAGCGCTCCCACAAGTTGTGATTGCGCAACACGGACAGCTCGCCGGGTGCGTCGCCGGGGGTGATCGTCCAGGAGCGCAGGTGACGGTCGAAGTACGGGTAAAGGACGAACGTCGCTTTGTCGACCATGGTCATGGCGGTGTCGAGGTGCATCATCGCGCGGGTCTGCGGTAGCTCCACGGCGATCACGACGTCGGCCTCGCCCGCGTCGAAGACCGCCTGCGAGACGATTTCCACGCCCATCGGGGAGGTCCGCTCACCCATGCCGATCATGACGGCGCGGTGACCGAGGACGTGCACGTCGCCTCCCTCGATGGAAGCGGGAAGGTGCGTCGCGTCGTCGTCGCCGTAGAAGATGGGGAACTTCTCATCTGCGAACAGCGGGTGGAACTTGTAGATCGCGCGGCTGTGGAGTGTCTCGCGGCGCCGCGCCGGCTTGGCCATTGGGTTGATCGTCACCCCGCCGTAGATCCAGCACGAGTTGTCACGCTGGAAGAGGTGGTTCGGGAGGGGCGGGAGGATGAAGTCGTCTGCTCTAAGCGTGTCCCACCGCAAGCTGTGCGTCCGGAGCGGATGCAGGTCAGCCTTGAGTACACCGCCGATGAGGTATTCGGCGAGCTTCGCGCCGTCGAGATCCTCGAAGAGCTCGCGCACCGCGCCGAGGAGCGTCGGCCCGAGTGTCTCAACGGTGCATACCCGGTCGAGGACGAAGTCGCGGGCTTCGGGCAGCTCGAGTGCCTCGGCCAGCAGCTGGCCGAAGTAGAGGACGCGAACGCCCTTGTCGCGCAGCGCCTCCGCGAACGCATCGTGCTCCTCTTTCGCTTTCTTCGCCCACATCACGTCGTCGAAGAGCAGGCCGCCGATGTTCTCCGGAGTCAGGCGGGAGAGCTCCAGGCCGGGGCGGTGGAGGATCGCCGCGCGCAGCTGTCCCACTTCGGAGCCGACGCCGAGAGCTTGTGGTCTTTCCTGAGTCACGGTCACGACTCGGTCCTTTCATATCTTTCCGACAAAGCGACCGTACGGCTGCGAGAGCCCTCATGGTAGGGCCGTTGGTCCTGAATCGTCGCCGGGGCGCGATGGGCGCTCCCAAACACGACGATCGGACCACTACCTCGGGACCTTCGGCCCTGTCGCGGCGCGAGCCGCGGACGTGATGATTGACCCATAACGAGCCCTCAGGGGCACGAGAAGAGAGAAAGGTGGCCACCGACATGGCCCTTCGACACGAGACCCCAGCTCCTCCGACACTTGAGGCACCCTCCCCGCTGCAACAGCGAGCTCGAGCGCTCGGCCTTCCCTCAGCGACCGCGCTCGTCATAGGCAGCATCATCGGTACGGGCGTGTTCACGATGCCAGCCGTCATGGCAGGAGCGGGAACGAGCTCGCTCCTCACCTTGGGCGTGATTTCGATCGGGGCGTTGCTACTGGCAACGATGTTCGGGCAGCTCACCAAGCGAGTGCCCAGCACCGACGGTGGTCTCTACGCCTACGCGAAGTACGAGTTCGGCGACTTCGCCGGCTACCTGACCGCCTGGTGCTACTGGATCACTTGCTGGGCCGGCAACGCGGCCATCGTCTCGTCGTGGGTCTTCTACGTCGAGTCCTTGTTCAACATCCTGCACCCGACCGCATGGACGAACCTCGGTATCGCCCTTTGCGGGTTGTGGATCCCGGCAGCGGTGAACCTCATCGGGATACGCCAGATGGCATGGTTCCAGAACATCACGGTCGTCCTCAAGTTCCTGCCGCTCGCCCTTGTCGGGCTCGTCGGCTGGTTCTACGTGCAGGCCGGCCACTTCGGGCCGTTCAACGCGACGGGCGGGAGCCTTTACTCCGGCATCGGCATCGCTGCCGGCGTCGCGCTGTTCTCCTTCATCGGGGTCGAAGTCGCTTCGATCGCGGCCGGCCGGGTGAAGAACCCGCGTAAGAACGTCGGCCGGGCTTCGCTTCTCGGGACAGGGCTTTCCGCGATGCTCTACCTCCTCGTTACAGCGGCGGTGATGGGCCTCGTGGCGCACCACAGCCTCATCGGCAACGGTGCTCCCTTCGTGGCGGCATTCCAGACAATGTTCGGGCACGCCGCCTGGGTCGGCAAGCTCATCGCAGCGACAGCCGTCGTCTCCGGTATCGGGGCACTGAACGGATGGACGCTCGTGACCGCCGAGATGCCTTTCGCGGCAGCAAAGGACGGGTTGTTCCTACCGCAGTTCGCCAAGGTCAACAAGGACGGGACACCCTGGTTCGGGATCGTCGTCTCGACGATCGTCGCATCAGCCCTGATGGCCTTCGCCTACAGCGGAAAGACGGGCCTGACGGTCTTCACCTACCTGGTCGACCTGTCGGTCGTCACCGTGGCCATCCCGTACTTCTTCTCGGCCTGTGCTCAGCTCGCCTACCTCGTGTCCCGCCGTCGCAAGGTGGTCGGCGCACTGCTCGTGCGTGACCTTTCCATTGCGACAGCGAGCGTGCTGTTCTCCCTCTGGGTGACCATGGCAGCTGGCTACCAGGCTGTTTACCAGGCAATGCTCCTGGTGCTCATCGGGCTCCCGCTCTACGGGTTCCTGAAGGCGCGCCGCGAGCGCCTCGGCCTCTCGATCGAGCCGGAGGAGCTCGCTGAAGGAAGCCTCGACGAAGTCGTGATCCCCTTCCCGGTCGACACACAGAGGATCGGAGCCAAGTCGTGAGCGTCACCAAGGCTCTCGTTCGCCAGCCTTCTCCGGGGCTGGCGAACGGGATCGTCACCCACATCGAGCGCAAGCCTGTCGACTACGCCGTGGCATCCAAGCAGTGGGAGCAGTACGTGTCTGCTCTCGAGGGCCTGGGCATCGAGACGATCGAAGTCCCTCCGGCCGGCGACTGCCCGGACAGCGTCTTCATCGAGGACGCTGTCGTGATCTTCAAGAACGTCGCCGTCATCACGAGCCCGGGCGCCCCGTCGAGGCGACCCGAGATCGTCGCCGTCGAACCGGTCGTGTCGGCCCTCGGATGTTCGATCAACAGGATCGAGCTGCCGGGAACCCTCGACGGTGGGGACGTGCTGAAGGTGGGGAACATCGTCTACGTCGGTCGCGGAGGCAGGACGAATGCCGAGGGCATCGCCCAGCTCCGGTCGATCCTCGTGCCGCTCGGGGCGGTAGTGATCCCGGTCCCGATCACCAAGGTCCTTCACCTCAAGTCAGCAGTGACGGCGCTTCCGGACGGCACGGTGATCGGGTACCCCCCACTTGTCGACGACCCCGCTGTGTTCGGTCGCTTCCGCCCTGTCCCCGAGGAGTCGGGTGCCCACGTGGTCGTCGTGGACCCGGCGACGGTGTTGATGGCGGCGGACTGTCCGCGGAGCGCCGAGATCTTCTCTGACCTCGGCTTCCGGACCGTCACGGTCGACATCGGCGAATTCCAGCTGCTCGAGGGCTGTGTCACCTGCCTCTCGGTGCGGTTGCGGGACCTCGCCGGCTGAGATCTGTCGC
>JBKQLZ010000147.1:0-7690 GCA_052146895.1 Acidimicrobiales bacterium | reverse complement strand
CTGCGTGACCTACGGCTGCCCGACTTCCGCGCCCACGCGGTCGCGGTGGCCGCGCCCTCTCCTTCGCCTGCAGCTCGATGTCGGTCGCCTGCCCCGCCGCGCCGCCGTACGGCTGGTGGAGCAGAATCCTCGCGTGCGGCAGCGCGAAGCGCTTGCCCTTGGTCCCGGCGCCGAGAAGGACCGCTGCGGCCGAGGCTGCTTGACCGAAGCAGAAGGTCGACTTGTCCGGCCGGACGAACTTCATCGTGTCGTAGATGGCGAACAACGCAGTGATGTCGCCGCCGGGCGAGTTGATGTAGACGTTGATGTCCTTCTCGGGATCCTCGGACTCGAGAAACAACATCTGGGCGCAAACCAAGTTCGCGATCGTGTCATCGATCGGCGTGCCGATGAAGATGATCCGCTCGCGCAGCAAACGGGAGTAGAGGTCGTACGCCCGTTCCCCACGGCTCGACTGTTCGACGACAGTCGGGACCAGATAGTTGGACGCCCTCAAACTTCTTCCTCCTCGGTATCACCGGGTGCGGCATCCGCGACGGTAGCGCGGACGGAGTCGACCTCCGCGGTTTCAGAGGACTCGGGTTCCTCGGAGTCGCCCTCTTGTGCCAACAGCAGCGCTCTGTCCATCGGGGTCCCCTGCTCGTCGACGACCTCGACGTGCTCCACAAGCCACGTCACTGCCTTCGAGTTCCGTATCTCCGAGCGTAGCCGTTCGAGGCCGCCGCCCTCCGCGAACTGCCTGGCAACGGCGGCGACCGGCTGGCCGAGAGAATCGGCGTAGGCGGCGATCTCGGACGCGAGATCCTCGTCTGTGACCTCGATCTGCTCGGCGTCGGCGAGCGCTCTGAGGGCCAGGTCGGCGCGGACCTGCTCGGTCGCCTTCTCTCGCAGCCCGGCGACAAGCTGGTCGACGTCCTGGCCGGTGATCTGCAGGTACTGCTCGAGCGAGAGCTTGCTGTCTGCCAAGCCCCTGAGGAAGCGGTTCTGCTGCTGCTCGAGGTCCTGATTCACGAGCGTCTCGGGGATGGCCTCGTCCACGAGCTTGGCCAGCTCGACGATCACGCTCTCCTGCAGGGCACGGCGCGCCTGCATGAGGCGGATCGCGTTCAACCGAGTGCGCAGATCCTCCCGGAGCTCCTCGATCGTGTCGAACTCGGACGCCTCCGAGGCCCAGTCATCGTCAGCGGCCGGAAGGACTTTCTCCCGCACGAGCTTGACCAGCACCTTGAGGTTGGCAGGGCCACCTGGAGCGTCGTCCGCCTCGACCTCGACGATGTCGCCCGCCTTCGTGCCAACGAGCTTCTCGTCGACACCCGGCGCCACCATGCCCGAACCCACCTCGTAGACGAAGTCGGTCGTGGAGAGCTGCTCGACGGGCTCGCCGTCGCGAGAGCCAGTCACGTCGATCGTCACGACGTCGCCGGTCCGAGCCGGGCGTTCGACGTCGTTCAGCTGAGCGAATTGCTCACGGAGGCGGTTGACCTGCGCGTCGATCTCATCGTCGTCGGCCTCGAGCGGCGGGAGCGTGATCTGAAGACCTTCGTAGCCGCCGACCGAGACCTTCGGGCGGATCTCGACGACCGCGTCGAAAGCGAGCGGGCCGTCGTCCTCCCCCGACGTGATGTCGATCTCAGGCGCGGCGATCGTGTCGAGGTCGGCATCCTCGACCGCCTGGGCGTAGTACTCGGGGAGCGAGTGCCGGATGACCTCCTCGCGAATCGCCTTCGAGCCGAGGCGCACCTCGAGCACGCGGCGAGGCACTTTGCCCGGGCGAAAGCCCGGCACGTTCGCCTCTCGCTGAAGCCGTTTCACCGTGTCGGTGACAGCCCCTTCGAGCTCCTCCTCGTCGACTTCGACGGAGAGCTTGACCTTGTTGCCTTCGAGATTCTCAGCGGTGGAGCGCATATGGCCTGCAGATGCTACCGGGGTTGCGACCCGTCACTCACCACCGGTGCGGCCGGACTGCCGACCATCCTGAGATACCTGGTCCTTATGTCCTCGAGATCGTTCGGTTCGCGCACGGACTGCTCGGCTACCCGCATGATCATGTCCGCCTGGCGGACGAGGATCGTCCTCTGCTCGGCCGAGGTGGTGGCCTCCGAGATCGCGGCGAGGGAGTCCAGCGTGCGGATGATGACCGCCGGCATCCCTGATGCTGACTGGCGGACCTTGTCGAACGCGCGGTTCACCATCCTGGCGTAGGAAGGGTCGGACTCGATCAGCCGGACCCGGCCGAAGCGATCCCTGTAAGCCCCCTCCGCAAGGGTCCGGCCAGAGACTCGGCTGAGCCCGGCCGCGAGCCAGTCGATGCAGGTGAGCGCCGTAAAGGTGTCGTTCACCGCCGGCGAGAGAGCACGGATCGCGATCTCGACGAGTTGGTCGATCGCGAAGACCGGATCCTGCATGAGCGTGCGGTGAGGCCCGGTCACGTGCGCCTTCGCGAGAGCCTCTGCAACCTGCTCGGCTGCGCCGCGCGGGAAGACGGTGGCGAGTGGGCGCCCTGCCATGACGAAGTGCCCCGGCCGGTGGTCGTGCCGGATGACGGAGTCCGTGAAGGTCGCGATGTCGACGAGTTGGGCGTAGCCCACGAATTGCAGGTAGCCGCTCGCGTTCGCCAGGACCGGCGCTCCCCGCTCATCGATCAACGCCAAGAGCTCGCTCACGTTCTTGCCGTTGGTCTCAGGAAGCTCCGGGACATCGTGGCCGCTCGGCAACGGGAACTCGGCGTCGATCGCGCGAGTCAGGTCGCGGGCGATTCCGGCGATCACCTCAGGCAGCTGGATCGACTTTGCGATGTGATGGATGAAGTAGATGAGCACCGCGAGGTTCAAGAGCAGGAGGGCCTCGGCGACGAAGATCGAGAGCTCTGGCACGAACGTGCCGCGCGGACTGCTCGTGATGGATCCGAGCGCCAACACCGAGTACACGAACGTCGCGACGAAGACGCCCAGCGTCACCTGATTGCCGACGTCCCGCACGAAGTTCCGCATCATCCGCGGGCCGAATTGCTGGGACGCGAGCGTGAGAGCCAGGATCGTGATCGAGAACACGACGCCCACGACTGTTATGACGGCGGCGGCGATTGCGGTCAGGACCTCACGGCCGGCATCCGCGCCCTCCGTCCGGATCCAGAACGGCAGCGCCACGTGGTGGTGGAAAGCGGCGAAGTCGATCGAGACGGTTATGGCGAACAACACGACGGCGGCAGCCACGAGGACGGCCGGGACCAACCAGAAAGTCGTTCGGAGCTCTTCCCACCGCCAGCTCGGGAGCTTCGGGCGTGTGGGCCGCCCGGGGAAATGGTGGTGTGCTGGTAGCTCTTCGTTCATCGGCGCGGCCCTCCCGTCGCCGACCAGGCTTCCCGGCACACCCGTTCGATCCAGCGTACTCGGGCAACGGCGTTAGCATCGCCTGGCAACGGGGTGTAGCGCAGCTTGGTTAGCGCGCCTGCTTTGGGAGCAGGAGGCCGCGGGTTCGAATCCCGCCACCCCGACGCCATGGGTGAGATGCCAGCGCTGCGATGAAGCTCAAACTCGACCTGCACGACATCTACAACAAGGGCCACGACATCGACGCCGCCCTGACCGACATCATGCACGAGGCCGTTCGCACGAAGGCCAAGGTCGTCGAGATCATCCCCGGCAAGGGCTCGGGGGCGCTGAAGAAGCACGTGATCAAGTTCCTCGACCAAGAGGAGATCAAGAAGCTCTATCACCGGGTCGAGAAAGACTCGAAGAACTGGGGCCGCGTGTTCGTGCACTTCCGCTGGAAATGACAGAGATATTGGAAAGGTCAGCTGGGGCGACACCTGCCCGCATCGCCGTCCTGCCGGAAGGTGGGTTCGCCAAGCAAGTGGCGGCCGCTCTTAGCGGGGTCGGGCTCGACGTGACGACCGATCCCAAGACGGCCGACGCCCTCGTGTGGTGCGCGACAGGCCCGTCAGGGATGGCGGCGGTGCTCGAGCAGGCGCCGGGCGTGAGGTGGGTGCAGTTGCCGTATGCGGGAGTGGAGCGTTTCTCCCGGTTGATCGACGACCAGCGGTCGTGGACGTGCGCGAAGGACATCTACGGCCCCGCAGTGGCGGAGTTCGCGCTCGGGCTCCTGATAGCAGGGATGCGGAGGATCGATCGGTACGCAGTCGCAGCGGACTGGAAGCCGTTGCCCGAGTCGACGCTTGCCCGCTCGAAGGTAGCGATTCTCGGCGCGGGAGGCATCGGTCGGTCGCTGACCGGCATGCTCCTGCCGCTCGGCGCCGAGGTCACAGTGGTCTCGCGCTCGGGTCGTGCTGTACCTGGCGCCCTGGCGGTGGCGCAGGACAGGACTCAGGAGGTTCTCGGCTCTGCTGACGCGGTCGTCCTCGCGCTGCCCCTCACTCCCGCGACGGCAGCGATGGTCGACGCGACGTTCCTCGAGTCGATGAAGCCGACTGCCTGGCTCGTCAACGTCGCCCGCGGTCAGATCGTCGTCACCGACGACCTCGTGCGCTCCCTCGAGGCCGGACAGATTGCAGGCGCCGCCTTGGACGTGACCGACCCCGAACCGCTGCCGGCAGGTCACCGGCTCTGGGAGCTCGAGAACGCCCTCATCACGCCTCACGTGGCCAACACCGGTGCGCTCGGCGCACGGGAGTTGGTGGCGTTGGTGCGGGAGAACGGGTTGCGTTTCGCTGCGGGACAGCCCCTCGAGGGACTAGTCGACCCCCACCTCGGCTACTGAGTTACGGGTCAGGCGTCCCTCGTCATCATCCGCCAGGCGCCGAGGAACGTCCATACGACGAGCCAGCCGATCACGACGCAGACCGCCACTGTTCTCGACTCGGGCACCAGCAGCGAGGCCACCCCGCTCCCGCCCGGACCTTGGCTTCCCCTGCCGCTGAACGCCAAGGGCAGCCCGCTCGGCTCGAGGTGTGCCATCGCAAGGCCGACCACACCGCGCTGCAGATTTATGAGATGGGCTATCCGAGCCATTGAGAGGATCGGCGTGAGAATGAGCTCCAGCACGATCATCAGGATCACAGCGATCGTCCTTTGCCCCATCAGCGACGCGAGCCCGAGGCCCACGATGAAGCCGATGAGGGCTTCGAGCTCGATCCACAACCCCGACCTGATCATGAGGGAGTCGGACGGGTAGAGGAACTGCGTCTCGTAGCTCGCGTAATTCTGCCGGGCGATCGAGATCGCCGCGGCCTTGATCTGAGCGCGCGTTGGCGTCACCGGCCCGCTCGACCCGGGAGGCCCCTGTCCTGTGATGGTGGGGCCGGAGCTGCCCTGACCCCCGGGGCACGGGACGTTTGGCAGACCCGGTCCGTTGTAGGGGAAGTCGCACAGCACTTCGTTCGCATGGTCCGCAGCCCAGCTCTCGAGCCCGCTGCGGGAGAGGCCGACGGGCACGTTGACGCCGTCGTAGTTGAGCCTGGTCGGGGCAGCGAAGACGCTTACCGCGCACACGATTGTGAAGCCGACCGCGACCATCGGCAAGACGATCGCCAACCCGGCAGGGATGCGCGCAAGGTAAATCGCAAGCCGAGACCGACCGGTCACGACGAGGTGCCGGAACATCCCCTCGCTGAGGTCGACCGAGCCTGCTGTGCAACCCAGTGTTGCCGCGACGATGAAGCCGAAGACGTACATCACGCCGGCGACGATGCCCGTGTAGACGTCGTAGCCACCGGCTGGGCCGTACGACTTCGGCGCGAACGCGTGCGCGAGCAGGCGGACGGTGAGGAAGACGGTGGGTATGCCGATGTTCACCACGATCAGGGCGATCATCAGCCCGCGCCGCTTGCGGAGCTCCATGAACCTCGTGGCGATCATGCCGCCGGTGGGTTTCCAGGAACCCCGTCTGTCACGCGACCTCTCGAAAGGAGGCGGTGGTGGCGCGGGTGGTGGCGCTTGTGCCGTTGCGGCGGGCGCCGTCGTCACTCCGAGTCCCCCAGCCGGCTCGTGACCTGAAGGAACCACGATTCGAGCGACGCTTGGATCTCCTGTAGGCGGTAGAGGGAGATCCCACCTTCAACCAGCACGCGGGCGATCTCTGCGACGACGTCGCGCGCCGTCCCCGCCGGAAGTGTGATGCCGAGGCCGAGCGTCCCGACTTCGATGTGCGCCCCGATGTTCGTGCGCTCGAGGATGGTGCGGGCACGATCGGGCTCGGAGCATTCGACCTGAAGCGCGATCGACGCTCCCGCAAGCAGGGTGGAGATCGGTCCCTGCCGGATGACGTTCCCATGGTCCACGATCGCCACCGCATCGCAGGTCCGCTCGACCTCGTCAAGGAGGTGCGAGGAGAGCACCACCGTGCGGCCCTCGGCCACGAGGGAGAGGATCATGTCGCGCATGTCGGCCATGCCCGCAGGGTCCAGCCCGTTCATGGGCTCGTCCAAGATGAGCAGCTCGGGGTCTCCGATGAGGCAGGCGGCCACACCGAGTCGCTGACGCATGCCCATCGAGTACTTGGACACCTTGTCATCAGCGCGGTGAATCATGCCGACCCGGGCTAGGGAGGGCTCGATGCGGTCCCGCGCCGCCGGTTCTCGAGCGGCGGCGAGAATCCGAAGGTTCTGTCTCCCGGTCAGATGACCGTGGAACCGCGGTTCGTCCACGATGGCCCCGACCCGAGCGAGTGCCAGATCGCGATGCTTCGGGACCTGGTATCCGAGCAGTGACATAGTTCCGGAATCGGCGTGCGTCAGTCCCAGCAGCACCCGGATGAGAGTGGTCTTGCCGGCGCCGTTGGGGCCTAGGTATCCGAAGGCGCACCCTCGTGGGACGAGGAGCTCCACGCCATTGACGGCGACGTTCTCGCCGAACCGCTTGGTCAGCCCATGGGTCTCGACGGCCCACTGGCTCTCGGTGGCGCGAGTGTCGGAGGTGTCAGCAAGCGTGGTGGCGCTCATGTTGGGCCGCCCGGTGCCACGGGGTCGAGCAGACGCTCTTGCTGAGCCGCGCGAGGCAGGAGCGAGACCGGTGGAGGCACGGTCGGTGACCTTAGGGCATTCGCTTGTTGTCGGTGCGGCAGGGCGGCGTGACTTCCCCGTCGGGCGGAGGCTCTCGAGTCCTCAGTGCTCTTCTCGCAGGAGGCCGTGCACGACGACATCGCGCCACTCGCCGCCCCGGAAGGCGGCGAGGCTGAGCAGACCCTCACGGCGGAAGCCGCACCTGTCGAGCGCCTTTTGCTCGGCGATGTTCTCGACCTCGGTATTGGCGCAGATCCGGTGGACCTTCGTCGTCGAGAACAGGTGATCGACCAGCAACTGTTGCGCCGCCGTGCCCGCGCCTTTGCCCCGGTGCTCTGGCAACAGCAGTATTCCGATCTCCCACGACTCACCTGGCGACAGGATCGACGCATCCCTCCATCTGACGTGCCCGATCGCGGTGCCGTCGGTGTCGAGCGCAACGACGAGGTATCGAGGGTCCTTCTCGAGGAAGGTGTCCTCCTCCCATCGCCGCCGCCGCGCTTCGGGCGAGCGATAGCCGGTCCACGTGAAGGGATCCATCGATTCGGGCTCCGTGATGAAGCGCGCCATCACGGTGAGGTCCTCTTCTCGGTACGGGCGGAGGTACACGCCGACGCCGGTCATCTCATCACTTTTGCACGTCCAGCGGGACACAACTACCCGGCGCCTTCCACGAGCGGCAGCCAGGAGGGGCAGGGGCAGCGGCCGCACGCATGCGTGCCGGGGGGTGGCACT
>JBKQLZ010000146.1:0-12544 GCA_052146895.1 Acidimicrobiales bacterium | reverse complement strand
GCACAGATTGGCGAGCACGTCACCTCGGCCGGGAAGTTCTCCCCGGAGCGCCTCCGGAACGTCGCCTGCTCGCCCTGGATGATCTCGTTGTTGAGGATGGAGCGGTGGGCGATCCCGACCAGCATTGCGAGCTCACCCTCGGTCAGGTCGCGCTCTGCGAGCTCGCGCTCGCTCCAACCGAGCAGCTGCTCGGCCGCAGGGTTGAGGAACGTGACCCGGGCGTGCTCGTCGAATGCGCACACTCCTTCAGCGAGGCTTGCCGTGATCGCAACGAGGCGCTCGTGGTCGCGGCGGCGCTCCTCGTAGAGGGCGGAGTTCGAAAGGGCGCCGCTGCCGACAGCCGCGAGCGCTTCCAACAGGGTGCGGTCGGCGTCGTCGAAGGGCTCGCTGCGGCTCCGGCCGCTGACCGTGAGCCAGCATTCCGAGTTGTCGACGACCATGGCAGCGGCCATCGCGCCCTCGGCAGGCTCGGTGTTCCCGACGGAGGCCTCCGGGCTGCGCAACAGCCTCGAGGCGGCGTGAGAGAGGGAGCCCGTCACGTCGCCCGAGCCAAGTGCGCCGTGTACCTCCAAGGTCGCCTCGAACAGCCCGAGGAGACGGCTGCGGTCGTGCCGAGCGTGGTAGTGACCCGAAAGCGCCTGGCGGAACGCCAAGAAGGGCAGGACCACGAGAACGGCTGAGAGCGGGTAGGCGGACACAGCGAGCGAGGCCACGAGGCCAAGCGACACCGACGCCACCAGTAGCAGGGCCCGGATCCGAATGCCGTCGAGCAGCGCGGAACCGAAAGGCTCGGCACCTGTCGCTGACAGGATCAGGGCCAGAGCAAGCGAGTTGACGAGGAAGTAGACGACTGCACCGAGGACCGCCGCCCCGAGCTGCGCGGCTCCGAGACGGCCCGTAGGCGCTGCCACGAGGTGGACGACGGCGAGGCCGGCGCTGACCGAGATCGTTATCTGCGCGAGGTTGAAGAGCGTCTTGACCGCCGCGCGACGGCGAATGAGCTGGGCGATGAGGGTCGCCAGCAAGAAGGCCGAGAGGGCTCCGACTGGCGGCAGCACGAGCGCAAGCACGACGAAGAAACCTTCGTCGAGGTGGTGTGCCTGTGACGAGGACTCGGAGTACATGAGGATCGGCCACACCCAGCTCGCCAGCACGAGGCAGGAGAGGACCAAGAGGACCGACATCGACCCGAGGCCGCGAGACCCGAAGGCGTGGCCGACGAGGGTGGCGCACGCCAACCCGGCAGTGATCGTCACTGCCAGGACCGCCTTGGCGGGACGTGGAAGATACACAGAAGTCATTACTTGGGCCATTTGTCCGTCACCCCCAGCTCTGTTCGTTCCAGGCCGTACCATTCCAGGCGGCGCCGTTCCAGGCCGCACCGCTCCAAGCAGCTGCGTTCCAAGCCGCGCCATTCCAGGCCGCGCCATTCCAGGCGGCTCCGGTGAATGCGGCAGAGTTCCAGGCCGCGCCGTTCCAAGCCGCGCCGTTCCATGCGGCACCGTTCCATGCCGCGCCGTTCCAGGTGGTTCCATCCCAGTCGGTCCCGTTCACCGGGTTCGAGGCGGGTGCGTTGGAGCCTGCACTGCTGAGCTGCGACGCGGCCCACGCCGGCCCGCTCCAGTTGGCGGGGTTCCATGTCGATACCGCCCACGTCGAGGCGAGCGAGACCGTGGCCGGCGGTGAATTCGACTCTGCCGCGGCTGCGCCGCTCTGGTCGAGGAAGACCTGGCCAGCCACGGAGGCGGCCTCCGCTACGTCCGCGACCCCGTGCCCGTCGACGAGGGGATCGCCGACCGGGCCAGGGTCGGCGCTGAAGAGCAGCGCTGCCTTTACCTGGTCGGGAGTGAGGTTGGGGTCCTCCTCGAGCAAGAGAGCGGCGAGACCGGAGACGATCGCAGCGGAGAACGACGTGCCCGCACCGAGGAAGTTGTCAGTCCCGATCCTCGCCTTGGGGTTCTGCTTCCAGATCGTGGAACCGACCGGCATGACGCTCACGATCGACTGGCCAGGGGCTACCAGGTCCGGCTTGAACCAGCCGTCGATGTCGGTCGGGCCGACACTCGAGAACGCGCTCATAGTGAAGCCGGAGGGGTTGATCGCTCCGCTGTCGTCCATCGATCCGACGGTGATCGCGAGAGGGTCGTCTCCGGGAGCGGTGATCGTGCCGTTGTCCGGGCCCGAGTTGCCGGCGGAGGTGACCACGACTATCCCGGACTCCCACGCCTGCTCTACGGCCTGGTCGAGCGGGTCGAGAGCTGTCGGGTCGCTCGGCACCACGCCAAGAGACATGTTCAGGACGCCGATGCCGCCGTAGTTGTTTTCGTTGTTCACGGCCCAGGCCACGCCTGCGATGACCATGGCTTCGGTCGTCTGTCCGCTCCCGTTCGCGACCTTGATGGACACGAGGTCGGCTCCCGGCGCGACACCGGTGTACTCGCCACCCGAGGAGGTGCCGTCAGCGGCGATGACGCCGGCGACGAAGGTGCCGTGGCCGTACGTGTCTGTCTTCCAAGCCTTCTTGGCGGCCGGGTCGGCGATGTTCACGCCGCCGATAACGCGCGAGTCGAAGTCGGGGATGCTCGCCTGGATGCCTGTGTCGAGCACCGCAACCGTCACGCCCGCACCGTTGATCCCTTCAGCCCAAAGCGTGCTGGCACCCGTGACCGCAGCGAAGAGCCCCGGCGGCACCGGCGACGATGCCATGCTCTGGAGACTCGAGCCTTCGACGCTTACCTTCGCATTCGGGGTGACCTGCAGGCCCTCTTGGCGAGCGGCAGCCACCTCGCCAGAGGTGAGCTTCGCAACAACGCCGTGGACTATCGGGAGATAAGCGCCCACAGAACCGTGCTCGGCGACGACGCCCGCGGCCGCGGCCCGACTGTTAGCCCCCTGAACGATGTACGAGAGCGCCGCTCCCCGGGTCAAGTTCCGGGTCAAGCCCGCGGAATCCGCGGCCCGTGCGACACCGAGAACGCCGCAGCACAACATGGCGGCGACGCCCACGGTCTTGGCGCGCTTCCACTCGACCGAGCGGCAGTTGGATGTGGGACTTGCAATTGCCATTTCGGCCTCCCTCGCTCCTCCACCGTCTGGTGTAGGAAGACGCCGTGCGTAGTCATCTAACCACTAAGAGTGAATCACGTCAACTGGCTGTCCGGAGATACCGCCTCAGCTGCGGATATCGTCAGGAGCGGGATACGGACAATGGCGTCCGCGAGCCCTCTTGGAGGTGAGCTGAAGATGAGCACCACAGTCGCTCCTGCTCAGGGTGCCGATAGTCCCGGCGCAGTCCCTGTCATAGGTGCCGCCACCGTGCCGGAGGGAGCCGACCCACTCGACCTCGAGGCCGTCGACGCCGTCGAATTCTGGGTCGGCAATGCGCTGCAGGCGGCGCATTTTTATAGGACAGCCTGGGGTTTTGACATCGTTGCCTACGCCGGGCCCGAGACGGGTGTCCGCGAGCGTGCCTCCTATGTCCTCCAGCAGGGACAGTTGCGCTTGGTTGTGACGGCAGCAATGCGGGAGGGCAGCGAGATCGGGCGCCACGTCGCACGTCACGGGGACGGCGCCCGGGACATCTCGCTCAGGGTCGCCGACGCCGGAGCCGCCTTCCGCGAGGCTGTGCGCAGGGGCGCCGTCCCGGTGCACGCTCCAACCGAAGAGTCCGATGACGAGGGAGTGATCCGGCGGGCGACCATCGCCGCGTACGGCGAGACCGTTCACACCCTCGTCGAACGAGGCGAGTACCGGGGCATCTACGCCCCTGGCTACGAGGCTCGCGAGAGTGTCGTCGATCCCCTGCCAGCAGTCGGCCTCGTTGCATTCGATCACTCGGTCGCGAATGTCGAGCTGAACAGGATGAACTTCTGGGTCGGGTTCTACGAGAAGGTCCTCGGGTTCCACATGATCCAGGGCTTCACGGACGACGACATCTCGACTGAGTACTCGGCGCTCATGTCGAAGGTCGTCTCCGACGGAGTCGGGCGAATCAAGTTCCCCATCAACGAGCCTGCTCCCGGAAAGCGCCGCAGCCAGGTCGACGAGTACCTGGACTTCTACAGCGGCCCCGGCCTCCAGCACATCGCCATCAACACCGAGGACATCATCGGCTCGGTCACAGCGCTCGAGGCCCGCGGGGTCGAGTTCATGCGCGTTCCCGGCACCTACTACGAGGATCTCCGCAAGCGCTTCAGCGACGTCCACGTCGACATCGATGCGCTCGAGCGCCACGGGATCCTCGCCGACCGCGACGACGAGGGCTACCTGCTCCAGATCTTCTCGCGCATGAACCAAGACCGGCCGACCGTCTTCTTCGAGCTGATAGAGCGCCACGGTTCCCGCGGTTTTGGCAACGGCAACTTCAAGGCTCTGTTCGTAGCCCTCGAGGCCGAACAGGAGCGCCGAGGGAACCTCTGATGCCCTACTACCGCCGCGTCGGCGATCTCCCGAAGAAACGCCACACAGCCCACCGCGATCCCGCCGCCCACCTCCGGGCGGAGGAGCTCATGGGCTTGAACGGCTTCTCGGAGGAGAGCGCCCTGCTGTACCACCAGTACCTGCCGACGGCGATCCGGTCGGCCGAGGTCGTCGACATCGAGCCGGACCGGCTGCATCCGAACCACCCCCTCCTTCCGCGCCACCTCCGCTTGCACCAGTGCAAGGAAGGCGGCGACCCGGTGACGAGCCGGCAACTCATCCTCGCCAACGACGACGTCCGCATCTCTTATGTCGTCGCGACCGAGACGAGCCCGCTCGTCCGTAACGCCATCGGTGACGAGCTCGCTTACATCGAGTCCGGTTCGGCGACGCTCGAGTCGGTCTTCGGGGCACTCGAGGTGAGAGAGGGGGACTACGTCGTGATCCCCACGTCGACGACTCATCGGTGGGTTGTGCCGGGCGGCGGCACCTCGGGCGCTGGGGCTGCCGGCGGCGATGGTGCCGGGGCGGACCCGGAGCCGGTGCGGATCCTTTTTGCCGAGGCGACTGGTCATGTGAACGTGCCCGATCGGTATCTCTCCACCCGTGGCCAGTTGAAGGAGGGTGCCCCATTCTCAGAGCGCGACGTGCGTGGCCCGGACGGTCCGCTCGTAATCGAGGAAGAGGACGTCGAAGTGCTCGTGCGGACGCGGTCGGGTGTGACCCGCTACGTCTATGCCCATCACCCGTTCGACGTCGTCGGCTGGGACGGATGCCTTTACCCGTGGGCGTTTTCGATCCACGACTTCGAGCCCATCGTCGGCAGGATCCACCAGCCGCCGCCCGTGCACCAGACGTTCGCCGGCCCGAGCTTCGTCGTGTGCTCGTTCGTCCCGAGATTGTTCGACTTCGATCCCGAGGCGATACCCGTCCCCTACAACCACGCGAACGTCGACTCGGACGAAGTCCTCTTCTACTGCGGCGGTGACTTCATGAGCCGTGCCGGATCGGGGATCGGGCAGGGTTCGATCTCGCTGCACCCTTCGGGCTTCATCCACGGTCCACAGCCGGGAAGCGTCGAGGCAGCGCTCGGCAAGCCGCGTACTGAGGAACTCGCAGTGATGATCGACACTTTCCGGCCGTTGCAACTCGGCCAGGCGGCGCTCGACGTTGAGGACGATGCGTATCCATGGACGTGGGCCCGGCAACTCTGAGAGCCTGACACCGTGGCAGATCCCAGCTCCTCGCGCCATCGCAGCTGGAGATTTGCCTATGTGGCGTGGATGGTTCTTTTCTTCGGTGTCATTTACGGGTACACGTTCGGACCGGGCTTTTCCTGGGCCGGATCCACGGCCGTACTCGTCGTTCTACCCCTCTGGTGGGTGATCGGCTACAAGGGATTGCTCAACCGCTGGACGGGAAACCGGATGGCCGATGGCATGACGGGATTCCGTGCGAAGACCCTTCCGCCGGATGCGACATCGCCACGCCCGAGCGCTGGCCGGGATCGGGCGCCGATGCCAATGCAGCCCGCCGACCCGCCGTCGCCAGCGCGCACTCGGACACCTGACGGATATATCTGGCGGCCCGACTCACCGATACCGCCGACGTACTTCAGCACGCACGCGGCACCGATGGACTGGTCGGGCTTCATCCAGTCGATGGCGTTGCGGGTCGAGGAGGCGCTCGGGCCGGGCTATTCGGTGTTGACCGACGGCTACGCGATCCTGCTTGCGCATGCCGGTGAGACGCGACGGGTCGAGCTGAGCGGCAGCCTGCGCACGATGGCTGCGGACCCCACGACGAGCGCGACGAGCGCTGGCACGAAGATCCTCGACGCGGTGCAGGCGTTCAAGATCCGCGAGCTCGGCCGGCCGTGGCCCACGAGAGGAGACGCGGTGGTCAACGAGCTCGTCGAGACGACGATGGCTCGGGGCAAGGTCAGTTATGAGCACTTCGAGCTTCGCATGGCTTACGCCGACGAGCTCGGCCCCGTCCTCGAATTGCAGCCGATTCCCTTGATGGAAGGACACCCCGAGCCCGACGGACCGGTACGGTTGGCGTGAACGCGCCGGAGTCGAGGGAGGGGGACGGATGTGCGACCTCGTCGACGAGGCGACGCGCCACTGCAAACCAATTGTCAGCGACCTGACGCCCACTCCAACAATTCGTCAGCGGAGCGACTGTTCATGACGCGCTCGGGGCCGATGCCCGCCTCCACCGCTTGCTCGCAACCGAAGTCGAGCCACTCGAGCTGACCCGGAGCGTGGGCATCGGTGTCTATCGTCACGACACAACCAGCCGCGACCGCCTTCGCGAGCAGGTCGGGCGGCGGGTCCCGCCGCTCGGGGCGCGAGTTGATCTCCACCGCGGTGGAGGTGCGAGCGCACGCCTCGAAGACCTCGTCCGCGTCGAACTCCGACTGCGGCCGACCCCGGCCGACTATCAGCCGCCCGGTGCAGTGACCGAGGATGTCGACGTGCGGGCTCTCGATCGCTCGCACCATGCGGCGTGTCATCTGCCTTGCGTCCATCCGCAGCTTCGAGTGAACGCTCGCCACGACGATGTCGAGGCCGGCGAGGAGCTCCTCGGACTGGTCGAGTGCACCGTCCTCGAGGATGTCGACTTCGATCCCTGTGAGCAGGCGCCACGGCGCCATCTCCGCGTTCAGCGCCGCCACCACCTCGAGCTGAGACCGCAACCGATCGGAATCAAGTCCGTGCGCCACCGTGAGACGCGGGCTGTGGTCAGTCAGGACCAGGTACTCGTGACCGAGGCCTCGAGCGGCCTCCGCCATCTCGGGGATCGGGCTGCCGCCGTCCGACCAGTCCGAGTGCGAGTGGCAGTCACCCTTCAGCGCCCGCCGCAAGGTGGCGACCTCCGCCGGCGGCGGCCCCGGCTGCTGACCCTCGAGCTCCTGCAGGTAAGAAGGCGTTCCGCCTGCCAGCGCCTCCGCGATGACCTTCGCTGTGGTCTCGCCGACGCCTGAGAGGTCCTTCAGGCGGCCTCTTCTGGCGAGGCTCTCGAGCGTCTCGCGATCGGTCGCATCCACCGTGGCGGCCGCCCGGCGAAACGCCAGCACCTTGTAACTATCAGCCCTCCCCCTCTCGAGTAGGTAGGCCACCCGGCGAAGGGCCTCGTTCGGCTCCATCGTCGCCGACGGTAGCGGTTGGTGACGAGCGAGCGCGACGCGGCATGCCACGATGGCCAACATGATCGTGGAGGCCGTCTACAGGGGGCGTATCAACACTTGGGATCCGCAGCGGCCGAACGCGAGGGCGATCGCCGTCCTCGGTGGGCGGATCGTCGCGTTCGACGCCGATGCGGAGGCGCTGTCGAGCGATGCGCAGGTGCGGGAAGACTTCGGAGAATGCCCCGTATTTCCGGGCTTTCACGACGCTCATTGCCACACGCCGAGCTTTGGCATCGCCCTCGGTGAGCTCGATCTATCGACACCGCCGATAGCGTCTCTCGAGGAGTTGTACTCCGGTGTCGGGGCGCGGGCTCGTGAGAGTCCCCCGGGCGACTGGGTGATCGGCGGCGGTTACGACCAGAACAAGATCGGCGGAGTCCACCCCGCACGTGACCGCCTCGACGAGCTGGCGGGCGGGAGGCCGGTGTGGCTGAAGCACACCTCCGGGCACATGTGCGTCGTGAACAGCGCTGCTCTGACGCTGATGGGTCCGGCCGTGGACCAACCCGTGGAGGGCGGGTCGGTGGCTCGGGACGCTGAGGGTCGGCCTACAGGATTGCTCGAGGAACGTGCCCAGTCCCTCGTCCAGGCTCTCATCCTGCCCCGGAGTCTCGAGACGATCGCTGCCGCCATCGGCCGATCTCATGAGGTGTATCTGAGTGAGGGCATCACGTCGGTGTGCGATGCCGGGATCGCCGGCGGATGGATCGGCCAGAGCCCCGCTGAGCTCGCGGCCTATCAGCTTGCAAGAGAGACGGGCCGGCTCCGCGTGCGATCCACTGTGATGCTCTCTTCCGACGTGCTCGGACCGCTGCCGGGCAACGCCGACGATTCGATGGACGGTGCTCTCGGTCTTGCCGCCGGGATTCGCAGCGGCCTCGGTGACGACTGGCTCCGGCTTGGCCCGGTAAAGGTGTTCTCCGACGGCTCGCTGATCGGGCGCACGTGTTGGATGGAGCATGGTTTCGACGACGATCCTGCCAACACCGGTTACCTCCAGGCGGATCCCGAGCGTCTTCGAGCCGTGATCATTGGAGCGCATCTCGCCGGTTGGCAGGTCGCGACTCATGCGATCGGGGACGCGGCGGTGTCCTTCGTGCTCGATTGCTACGAGCAGGCGATCGCGTTGAAGCCCCGGGTGGACCACCGCCACCGGATCGAGCACTGCGGCGTGACGCCGGCGAGCGCGCTTAACCGGATTGCTGCCCTGGGTGTGATCCCGGTGCCGCAGGGACGCTTCATCGGCGAGATCGGTGACGGGATGTTGGCCGCTCTGGGCCGGGAGCGGGCGCTCGACGCGTACCGGTTGGCGAGCTTTCTCAACGCGGGCGTGCCACTTCCGGGGAGCTCGGACCGGCCCGTCGTCGACGGCCGACCCCTTCTCGGGATCGAGGACATGGTCGCTCGGCGGACCGAGAGCGGGGTCTTGTTCGGCGAAGGCGAAGCGCTCACCGTCGAGCAGGCGATGCGTGCGTACTCTGCCGGATCCGCCTTCGCCGAGCGGACGGAGTCCGATCGGGGGTCGCTCGCGCTTGGTCAACTGGCGGACTTCGTGGTGCTCGGCGCAGATCCACGCGCCGTCGCCGTGACGGAGATCTCGTCGGTTCCAGTCGTTGCGACGGCTGTCGGGGGCGCTCTCTCGTACGACAGCCGCTGACGGGTCAGGTCTCTGCCAGAGTTGGGTCACCATGACTTACTCGACTCTCCCCACTCCCCCGTCTGAGCAAGCTGCTGACTGCTACGCATGCCGCCAGGCGGCCGCGGGTGAGTCCGCCGAGCGCCGCGAGCGGATCTTCGTGACGGACCAGTGGCGACTCGTGCACAGCTTCAACTCGTCGCTCGAAGGATGGCTGGTGCTCTTGCCGCGACGTCACGTAACGGCGATCGTCGAGTTGCAAGAGGCGGAGGCAGGCGAGCTGGGACCGCTGTTGCTCAGGTCGAGCCAGGCCCTCCGCGCGGAGCTCGGCTGCGCGAAGACCTACGTAATGCAGTTCTCCGAAGCCGAGGGTTACGCCCACCTGCACTTCCACGTCGTAGCCCGCCCGGCCGAGCTGCCAGCCGAGCACAGGGGTCCCGGGATCTTCCACTACCTTCGACAGCCGCCGGAGGACTGGGTCTCCGCCGAGCGCCAGGACCAACTCGCCGTCTCGATCCGAAGGCGGATGTCGGCGTAGGGGCCGAGAGCCGGCATCCGCCGGAATGTCACACCGTCTCGCTACTTTGTTTGAGTGCAGCACCCGAGCCCTGCCCGCAGTTCGTCGGGCGCTCGCTCGACCGGTGCGAAGACGTATCGGGTGCCGTGGGCTGCGGCGCTCCGTCGTCCGTTTCGTAGATCTTCAGAAGGACCCAATCAAATGCCTCCCGCAAGACAACGTCCCGCAGGCGCCACCGAGCGCCCCGCGCCCCAAGCCGGATCGGGTGCGGCCAACGCCAAGGCGAACGCCAGGGCCCTGCCCGACCGCAGCCAGCTCGCGTACTCGATACCGGTCTCGCTTGGTGCCTCCGCTTTCGCCAACGTCGAGATCCGAGTGAGCAGGCGGCGCAAGAGAACCTCGCAAGCGCACCTCGAGGCGGGCAAGGTCGTGGTCGTCGTTCCCGCCAGCATGACGGTGGTCGATCGCGAGGAGGTTGCCACGCGCCTTGCGCTCCGCATGCTCGGCCAATCGAAGGGCCGACGTGTCTCGTCCGACAGTGATCTTGAGCGCCGGGCAGCCCAGCTGGGTGACCGGTACCTCGCCGGAGTCAGGCCGACGTCGATCCGCTGGGTGACAAACCAGGCCAGGCGGTGGGGCTCGTGCTCGCCTTCAAGCGGCGCCATCCGACTGTCCTCGCGGTTGCGAGCTGTGCCGGACTGGGTGGTCGACGCCGTGATCGTGCACGAGTTGGCGCACCTCCTCGAGGCCTCCCACTCGGCCGAATTCAAGATTCTCTGCGAGCGGTACCCTCGCCTCGCCGAGGCAGAGGCCTATCTGCTCGGGTTCGAACAGGGCGGGACACTGGCCTCGACACTCCTCGCGCCGCCTCCCGAGCACGCCTGGGGAACCGATGACGTCGGAGATGTGACCGAGGCGGACGAGTTGGACGAGTTGGACGAGGTCGCGAGCTAGGCGGGCGACGCCGACGAGCCGACGAGGTCGACGAGGTCGACGAGGTGGGCGAGGTCGCGAGCTAGGCGGGCGAGGTCGCGAGCTAGACGGACGACGTCGCGAGCTAGACGGACGACGTCGCGAGCTAGGCAGCGTCCAGCTCGGAATCCGGCGCGCCGGGTCCGGTAACGTCCGCCTCATGGTCATGGTGCGTGACGAGACCGCCCGAGCGCTCGCGCACAGGCTCGCCACCGAGCAGTCCGAGTGCCGGCTCCCGTCGATCGCGGCTGGGCTCGTACGAGACGGCAACCAGATCTGGTTCGGCAGCGCAGGAGAGGTGGACGGGGCACGACCGACGGACGAGACGCAATACCGATGCGGCTCGATCTCGAAGACCTTCGTCGCCGTCGAGGTCATGCGACTTCGCGATGAAGGCCTCGTCGATCTGTCCGACCCGATCGACAAGCACCTCCCGGAGGTGACAGAGCTCCGCTGCACGATCGCCCAACTGCTCTCGCACACCTCAGGACTGAGGGCTGAGACCGCCGGGCCGTGGTGGGAGCGCACCCCGGGCGTCCCGTTCAAGAATCTGCTCGAGACCTCGGTCCGGTTTGTGGACGTTCTCGAACGTCCCGGGCGCCGGTTCCACTATTCGAACACCGGCTATGCGATCCTCGGCGAGTTGATCGCCCGGCTACGCCGTCGACCCTGGGACGATGTCGTGAACGAAGAGCTGCTCCGCCCACTCGGCATGCTCCGGACAACGACACACCCTGTCGAACCCCACTCGAAGGGCTTCGGCGTGCACCCGCACGCGGACGTCGTTCTCAACGAACCCGAGCACGACGCCGTCTCGATGGCGCCGGCGGGGCAGCTTTGGACGACCATCGGCGATCTCTGCCGCTGGTCGGCCGTGCTGGCAGGGCTGCGCCCTGAAGTCCTCAGCCCACAGACAGCCGCCGAGATGCGAGAACCTCAGGCCGTCAGCGACTTGCCGGGGCTGCCGTGGACGGCCGCTCACGGCCTCGGCTTACAGCTGTTCAACCGCGGCGGCACACGGTCCTACGGGCACAACGGGTCGATGCCCGGGTGGCTGGCGATCCTCCGCGTCGATGCCGGCTCGGGGTTGGGCGCGAGCTGGGCCCCCGAAGCGGGCCCGCGCGCGGGAGACGCCGTCGCCATCCTTCTCAATGCAACCTCCGGACTAGGCCTCACTCTCGAGAGCGACCTGCTCTCGATCCTTGCCACCTACGAGCCTCGCGAACCCGAGCCCTGGAGGCCGTCGCCGGGCGGAGTCAGCGCGGAGCTACTCGAGATCACGGGAGCGTGGTACTGGGGAACCAGCGGTTTCGTGCTCTCAATCGACCGCGACGGCCTTCTCGAGCTGCACGCACTCGGCCTCGGGCGAGAGGCGTCCTTCCGGCCCGTCGGTGACGGCTCGTTCGTCGGCCTGTCCGGGTATTACGCGGGGGAGACGCTGCGAGTCGTCCACAGACCCGACTTCTCCGTGTCGCACCTCGACATCGGCTCATTCGTCCTCACCCGGGCGCCGTACGACGCTACGGTCGCCATCCCCGGCGGCGTCGACGATGCGGGATGGGTCGGCGGAGCGACCGAGCGGACGCAGCGCACGAGACGACGCAGTCCCCGCCGGAAGGATTAAGCCCCGAGCGCCGGAGAATCGGACCCCCTGAGCTGGAAACCCGGAGGCCGGAGCGAGCCTGGAGCCCGGAACGCCGGAAGGCCGGAACGCCGTAACGCAGGAACGCCGGAGGCCGGAACGAGCCCGGAGCGCCGAAGCGCCGGCGCGCCTGTGAATAGGAGCCCGAGCCCGCGAGCCCGAGCA
>JBKQLZ010000145.1:0-3941 GCA_052146895.1 Acidimicrobiales bacterium | reverse complement strand
TCCCACTCCTGCGTCTGGCGATTCTGCCAGCGGCGGTTGACTGCCAGCCCGAACGAGGCAGTCGACTGCCCGCTCGGGGTGAAGCGCAGCTCTACCTCGCGCGTGATGTTGCCAATGACCGTGATCGTGTTCCCATTAGACATGTGTGTTGTCTCCAGTCGTTAGCTGGCCGCGGGCTCAGCCGCAGCAGCCGCAGCAGCAGCAATGGCCTGGCGCCTGGTGGGGCGTCCGGCTGCTTTCTCGGGCTGACGGATGACCTTGTGGCGCAGCACTGCGTCCTCGAGGGTGAGCATCCGGCTGACTTCAGCGATCACATCGGGCTCGGCTGTCGCCTCTATGACGACGTAGTAGCCCTCGGTGCGGTGCTTCAGCTCGTAGGCAAAGGTCCGGCGTCCCCAGTGGCTCACCGAACCGGGCGTACCGCCGCGGGTCTTGACCAGGTCGAGAACGCGATCAACTCGCTGACGGATGTCGCCTTCTTCAAGGTCGACTTCGAAAATGACCATGACTTCGTAGGGCCGCACTGCGGCCTCACCTCCTTCGGACCCGGCGCTCGCGCTCGGGGCCCCGATCACTCAGGGCAGGGGTAGACAGATTGTTCCTGGTCATGCTAGCCGACGCCGGCGAGACCCAACTCCAGGCGGATGCCACCGACCGAGCTTGCCAGGTGGGTGTATCACCGCCATCGGAGCCGGCCACTTCGCAGGCCGGCGCGCGCAGCCGCGGCTCGTGGTGGGCGCCGTGGGATCGTGTGTAAGTGATCGTGCGGACTGTGCCGCCCCAGCTTCGACCGGCGCTGCTCTCGGGCCTCGTGGGCTCGGCTTGTGTGACCGTCGGCGCGAGCCAGTCGGCCTCGCCGTTCTCGGAGCACTCCGCAGGCTCTTGGTTCTTTCAGTGGAGCCTGGGGACAAGCGCAGGCGCTGGCTCGGGCGCCGACAACGAGCGGCTCCTCGGCGTGATCCTCGTCTACGCCGGACTGGTACTCCTCGTCGGCTCGTGGCTCTCGATCGTGCGGATGGTGCGCGCGCAGCCACCCGCCCAGAGGATCGAGATCGGGCACCTCGCTCTCACGCTGGTGGCGTGGTCCGTCCCGCTTCTCGTTGTCGGACCCCTCTTCAGCCACGACGCGTACTCGTATGCCGCCCAGGGCCAGATGCTCAGCGAGGGGATCAGTCCTTACGTCCACAGTGCGGCGGCGCTTAGGGGCGGGCCGTTCCTCCCGCACGTGGACACGATCTGGCGCCAGGCGATCGCTCCGTATGGACCCGGTTGGGAGCGGCTCGTGGAGGGCTACGTCACGGTGAGCGGCCACCACCTGCTCGGAGTACTCGCGCTTCTCCGGGCTTCAGCGCTGATCAGCCTGGCGGCGATCGCGTGGGGAGTCCCCGCTCTGGCGAAGTCGACCGGCCATGATCCTGCGCAAGCGCTCGTGTGGTCGGTTCTCAACCCGCTCGTCCTGCTCACACTTCTCGGCGGGATGCACAACGACGCTTTGATGCTCGCCCTCGTGGTTGTGGGACTCGTAGCCGCGCAGCGGGGCCATCCCTTGCTTGGCGTGGTCCTGTGCGCTCTCGGTGCGGAAGTCAAGGCGCCTGCTCTCCTCGCCGTCGTCTTCGTCGGTTGGTGGGCGAGCGAGCGCCAAGAGCCGGCGCGGCGGGTGGCCCGGATCGCTGGGTACCTCGCGCTCGCGGCGGTCGTGCTCACTGCGGTCAGCGTTGCGGGCGGCCTCGGATGGGGTTGGGTCCACGCAGCTGTCACACCCGGCAAGGTCGTGTCGTGGCTCGATCCGGCTACTGCCGTCGGGCTCGCTCTCTCGCACTTGACTAGCGCCCTAGGACTCGGCGCGCACCGGTCGACCTGGACCGCCGTCTCGCGCGCGACGGGCCTGGCAGTCGCTGCCGCGACCGCCATCTGGCTGCTCCTGCACTCGGATCGCCGGTCCGGGCCGGAGGCTCTCGGCGTGAGCCTGCTCGCCCTCGCCCTCCTTGGTCCTGTCGTGTGGCCGTGGTACGAGACCTGGGGCATCGCTGTGATGGCGACAGCGGCCTCGGCTTACGGGGCTTGGAAGCGGTGGGTCGTTGTCGGTCTGTCGGCGCTCGGCGCTATCGCCGACTTCCCGAGCTCACGGGTCCTGTTCGGCGGGACGCCCGGGCTCGTCGTCGCGGGCTGGGCGGTGGTCGTCTTCGGTGCCGTTTGCTACTTCCGGTTCGTCGTTCTCAGGACCGGCGAGCCGGTCACCTAAGCACTACGGAGCTAGGCCCTCGCGCAGCTCCGGCGATCCGTGATAGGTCTCGGCGTCGGATGGGAACGCCCCGGACCGCACGTCCTTGCAGTAGCGGCTGACTGCGTCGACGACAAGGTCTCCCAGGTCCGCGTAGCGCCGGACGAATTTCGGGACTGGCGGCTTGGACAGCCCGAGGAGATCGTGCAGTACGAGAACCTGGCCGTCGCAGGCCGCGCCCGCGCCGATGCCGATCGTCGGCACGTCGATCTCCGCGGTGATCCGCTCCGCGAGCACGTCCGGCACTCCTTCGAGCACCACCGCGAAACACCCAGCCTCCACCAATACACGCGCGTCCTCCAGCAACGCCGCCGCCGCGTCGAGCTCGCGACCCTGCACTCGGTACCCGCCCATCGCGTGCACCGACTGAGGGGTCAGCCCGAGGTGGGCCATGACCGGGATCTCGGCCTGGAGAATGGCCTCGACGGCCGCGAGCCGCCTGCGCCCCCCCTCGAGCTTCACCGCGCCGGCGCCGGCTCGGATCAGCTGGGCGGCGTGGCGAGCAGCGTCGAAGGGCTCCAAGTGATAGGTCATCCACGGAAGGTCGCCGACGACGAGCGCCCGGGGACGAGCGCGCGCGACGGCCGAGACGTGGTGCACCATGTCTTCGATCCCTACGTGGAGCGTGTCCTCGTGGCCGAGGACGACTTGGGCGAGCGTGTCACCTACGAGGATGACGTCGACTCCGGCGGCATCGACGAGTCGAGCCCAAGGCTCGTCGTAGGCGGTGATCATGACGACGGGGTCGTCCCCGTTCCGCCGCTTGCGTGACCGTACCGCAGGCACGGTCACCTTTTCCTGTTCTGGCATTGAAGCCTCCATCCCGTCCAGCGCGCTCAGGCTGCCGGCGGTTCGAGGGGCTCAGCGGATCCGGTTGCCCGACACGCCGCCCACGGTGAACATACGCAACAAGTGGTTCCAGGAGCATTCGGTGCAGACCTCGACCACGTAACACGCGATCTCGTCACCCGAGCGGGCGAGCTTGCCCAGCTCCCCCGAGGCGAGAGCCCGGCCCTGGGCCGGCAGGCGCGCGCCGAAAGCGAACGAGACGTGGACGAGCTTGGCTTCGTCGCAGATCGGGCACTCGGTCGTTGTCTCCCGACCGAGGTTCCTCGCTACCCGCAACAGTTCAGGTTGGGCATCGCAGACGTCGAGGCGCCCGAGGCGTCCTCGCCGGAACTCCCTCACCACTGATTCGCGGATCAGCCGGTACTCGATCCGTCCCGGACGCGGCGGTCCTCCAGCTCCCCAGTAGCTCTGCGAACCGCTGCGTACTTCCGGCACCGCGATAACGGTACTGCTCTATTGGCTTCGCGCGGCGGTGGGAAGCGGGACGTGGTTCTTCCAGACCAGGAAGAGGATGAACGTGAGAGGGATGAGGACGGCCCCTTCGGCAGCTAGGAAGATCCCGGCGTCGTGCAGGTCCATCGAGGCGGCTACGAAAAGGCTCGCGTCCCAGAGCATGTGAACGATGATGAACGGGGCGAGGCGCCGCCACCGCCGGTAGAGGATGACGGTGACCGTGGCCCACACGATGATCGGCAGCACGCCCCAGCCGTAGTAGAGGTGGTAAGAGCCGCGGACCGCCACGGCGATGGCGACGACTGCCCAGCCCGGCAAGTTCAGCTGCTCGAGGCGCCGGACGAGGAACCCGAGCACG
>JBKQLZ010000144.1:0-12174 GCA_052146895.1 Acidimicrobiales bacterium | reverse complement strand
CTGCTCACCGAGCGGCGGACCGAAGTCGAGCGCCGCCACGCAGGTTGCGAGGCGGCTCGTGAAGGCGCGGCCGAGCGACGGCAAGCGCATGAGGCCATCTCGGCGTCTCTTGCTCGAATCGGCTCAGCGGTGACAGCGCTGCTCGAGGAGCTCGCACTGCTCCTGGTCACGCTGCGCGAGGAGCGCCGCCAGCACGACGAGGCCGTCGGGGCGATCGCGCAGCGCCTCACCGCCACCCGTGCTAATCGAGTAGCCGCTGAACGGGACCTCGCGGCAACCCGGGAGCAGGCGCAGCGCAACGAGCTCGAGCGAGCAGAGCTCCGGGTCCGCCTCGAGACGGCGCTCGAGACCATCCGCCACGATCTCGACGTCGAGATCGCCGATGCCCTTGCCGCGGAGTGTCCCGAGCTCGCGCCGGGCACACCGCCTGCAGCGCGGGTGCGAGAGCTCGAGAGAGAGCTGCGCCTACTCGGTCCGATCAACCCTCTTGCCCTCGAGGAGCTCGTGGGGTTGGAGGAGCGGGACCGTTTCTTGAGCGGTCAGCTCGAGGACGTCCGGAACACGCGGCGGGAGCTGGCCCGCGTGATAAGGGCCGTCGACGAGGAGATCGTGAGTGTCTTCACCGAGGCCTTTGCCGACGTCGCTCGCCATTTCGAACAGCTCTTCGAGACGCTGTTCCCAGGCGGGACGGGTCGCTTGACGCTGATCGATCCCGAGGACCTGTTGTCGTCAGGCATCGAGATCGAGGCCCGGCCGGCTGGCCGCAACGTGCGCCGACTCTCGTTGCTCTCGGGCGGTGAGCGCTCCCTTGTCGCGTTGGCGTTCCTGTTCGCCGTCTTCCGCAGCCGGCCGTCGCCCTTCTATCTCATGGACGAGGTCGAGGCTGCTCTCGACGACGTGAACCTGCACCGCTTCCTCGATCTCGTGGACGAGTTCCGGACCGAGGCCCAGCTCGTAATCGTCTCCCATCAGAAACGCACGATGGAGTCCGCCGACGTCATCTACGGCGTGACGATGCAGCCTGGGGGCGGCTCGAAGGTCGTGAGCGAGCGTCTACGTGGCGAGAGGGCTGCTACTGCCTGACGAGCTCGACCCGTTCGGTCTCATGCCCGAGGCGGTCTGCCACTACGACCGCGATCGACGTCGCGGCCGGACGCTGCTCGCCGCGGGAGTGAGCGCACCGGCAGCTCGAAGGTAGGCTGCCCGGGCCATGTTGGCCCTCGTCATCGTCGTCATCGTCGTGGCCCTCGTGGTCCTTGCCTCTGTCGGCCTGGTCGTGAGGTCGCGCGGCAGGGCGCTTTCGCGCCCAGCTGAGCCGGCTGAGATTGCCGAGCGCACGGAGCAGCGGCTCGTAGGAGCGCTGCCGGCTCCCGAGCTCGTCGAAGCGCCCGCTCCCCTCGGCGAACGGCCCGCTCTTCGCGACCGCCTCGGTCGGGCGAGGGCGTTGCTCGGTGGGTACCTCGATGGCATCCGCGGCAAGAAGGTCGACGACTCCACTTTCGACGATCTGGAAGAAGCGTTGATCCTGGCGGACGTCGGAGTCTCCACGACGACCAAGGTTCTGGACGACCTTCGAGCGAGAGTCCGCACCGGCGACATCGAGTCCACGCCAGAAGCGCTGCTGGCAGCCTTGCGCAGCGACCTCGAGGCGATCTTCGAGGGTGACCACGCCGAGCTCGCTCGCGGCACGGGCGAAGGCCCGACTGTCTGGCTCTTCGTCGGAGTGAATGGGGTCGGCAAGACGACGACGATCGGCAAGCTCGCTGCGCGCGAGGCGGCGGAGGGGGCGGCGGTCGTGATGGCGGCGGGGGATACGTTTCGAGCGGCTGCAGGCGAGCAGCTCGAGACGTGGGCGCAGCGCTCGTCCGCCGGGATAATCCGCGGCGCTGAGGGTGCCGATCCGTCGTCGGTCATATTCGATGCCGTCCAGCATGCGGCGGCTCGCAAGGCCGACCTCGTGCTCGCGGACACGGCAGGCCGGTTGCACACGAAGGTCAACCTGATGGACGAGCTGCGGAAGGTCAGGCGGATCGCCGATCGTCCGCCGGGCCAGCTGACCGAAGTGCTGCTCGTCCTCGACGCAACCACTGGCCAGAACGGTCTCGTGCAGGCGAAGCAATTCACCGAGGCCGTCGGCGTCACCGGCATCGTTCTCACGAAGCTGGACGGGACCGCGAAGGGCGGTGTCGTGCTCGCCGTGCGGAGCGAGCTCGGCCTTCCGATCAAGCTCGTGGGAGTAGGCGAGGGTATAGAGGACCTGGTCGAGTTCGACCCGAGTGAGTTCGTCGCGGCGCTGTTCGGTTAGCGGGGAGGCGAGCGGTTAGCGGTTAGGCGAGGTGCTCAGAGAGCCAACCGGTTGTCGCGGCAAAGGATCGTGCGGCGGGCTCGGGCATCCCGAATTGGGGAGCGAGCAGGTTCTCGAACGCGTGACCGGCCAAGGACTCGACCCGGACCGTCACGTCGCTTCGGTCCAGGAACGCAGCCGTGATCTGGTCGACCTGCTCACTCGGGATGTATGGGTCGTTGCCCCCGAAATGGAACAGGATCGAGCACGTGATCTGGCCTGCGAGATCGAGATGGTCGGCAATTCCCGACCCGTAGTACGACACGCAAGTGTCCGGGCTCCCCGCCGCAGCGGTCACATAGGCAAGGTACCCACCGAGGCAGTACCCCATGACCGCCACCTTCTGACCGGCGACCTCAGGCAGAGCTTTCAGGTGCTCAAGGGCCGCGACGAGGTCGGCGCTCTTCGTTGCCGGCTCGATCTCGGCTATGTATCGACCCACGTACCCGAAGGCCTGCTGGAGGCTCTCCTCATCGTGGGGTAGCGCGACATTCGGCTCGATCCGCCAGAACACGTCCGGAGCAAGGACGACGTAGCCGAGGGCGGCGAGGTCAGCGGCCTTCGCGGTCATGAAGTCGTTGACACCGAAGATCTCCTGCAGCAGCAATACGCCCGGGCCAGAGCCAGATTTGGGGACCGTCAAGTGGCCCTCGAAGCTCCCGTCACTGACGGCGATGGTCTCGGTGCGAGTCGTGTGATCAGCCATTCCCGCACTGTACGCGCGTCGGCTGAGTTGTTACACCGGTCGCAAATCGAGCACCCGACCGTTGACCTCACGGGGGGTCGGCCCCGGGCGACTAACCTGGTGAAGCTCATGTTCGAGACGCTCACTGACCGCTTCGATGGAATCCTCACGCGCCTGCGCAGCCGCGGGCGACTTGGCGACGCCGAGGTTGCCGAGGTTCTCCGCGAGATACGAGTGGCCCTGCTCGAAGCCGACGTCAACCTCGAAGTCGTGCGCGACCTCATCGAGCGGATCCGTCTGCGGTGCAGTGGCGCGGAGCTGTCGAAGAGCCTCACCCCAGCTCAGCAGGTCATAAAGGTAGTCAACGAAGAGCTCACTGCGACTCTCGGAGGCGAGCCGCTCAAGATCAGCTATGCCTCTCGCCCGCCGACGGTGGTCCTCCTCGCCGGTCTGCAGGGCTCGGGTAAGACGACAGCGGCTGCCTCGCTCGCGCGCTGGTTCCGCCAGCAAGGAAGGAACCCGCTGCTCGTCGGTGCCGACCTGCAGCGTCCCGCGGCCGTGGAGCAGCTCCGGGTCCTCGGTCAGAGCGTCGGGGTCGGTGTCTTCTCGGAGCCGACGGATCCGGTGGCGGTGGCTCGCGCCGGTCTCGCCGAGGCCGAGCGGCTCGGCCGGGATGTGCTGATCGTCGACACCGCCGGGCGCCTCGCGATTGACGAGGAGCTCATGGACGAGGTGCGCCACATCTCCGATGTTGTCAAGCCTCACTACACGTTCTTCGTCGTCGACGCGATGACGGGGCAGGACGCCGTCCGCACGGCGGAGGCGTTCAATGCGGCGCTCGCTCTCGACGGGGTCATCTTGACCAAGGTCGACGGCGACGCCCGCGGCGGAGCGGCGCTCTCGGTCAAGCAGGTCGTGGGCAAGCCGATCGCCTTCGTCTCGACGGGTGAGCGACCGGCGGAATTCGAGACGTTCCATCCCGACCGGCTAGCGAGCCGCATCCTCGGGATGGGCGATGTGCTCAGCCTCATCGAGAAGGCAGAGCGCGAGTACGACCAGGATGTGGCGGAGAAGGCCGTCGCTCGCCTCCAGCAGGGCAGGTTCACCTTCGACGACTTCCTCGAGCAGCTGCAGCAGCTGAAGAAGATGGGCCCGCTCACGGGAGTGCTCGGGATGCTCCCCGGCCTCCCGAAGGAGGTCAAGAACGCCCAGATCGACGACAAGGACGTGTCCCGCGTCGAGGCGATCATTCATTCCATGACGCCGTCCGAGCGGGACGATCCAACTGTCCTTGACGGCTCTCGGCGCCTGCGCATTGCGAACGGCAGCGGTACCACGACGACCGAAGTCAACAATCTTCTGCGTCAGTTCAAGGAAATGCAGAAGATGATGCGCTCGATGCCCATGGGTCGCATGCTCGGCGGCGGGGCTGGCGGCCGGTCCAAGAAGAGCGGAAACCGCAAGAAGCAAAAGGGCGGCGGCCGCGTCACCCCCTCCTCCCGGCACACCCGATGAGGCGAGGCCTCACGAGTTTTCAGAACGGGTCCGCTGGATCCGGCAACATATCTCCTATAGCTAGAGAAAGAGGCACCAAGTGAGTGTGAAGCTCCGCCTGATGCGCGTGGGCAAGAAGAAGCAGCCCACGTATCGCATCGTCGCGGCCGACAGCCGCTCGCCCAGAGACGGGCGTTTCATTGAAATCGTCGGGACCTATGCCCCGCGCTCGGAGCCATCCGAGATCAACGTCAAAAGTGACAAGGCACTTGCCTGGCTCGCGAAGGGTGCTCAGCCCACCGAGACGGTGAAGAAGCTCTTGCAGATCTCCGGAGTGTGGAGCGACTTCGAAGCGACCAGGACTCCAAAGGTCGCGTCGACGAGGGTCCGGCCTGCCAAGACCGCCGCTAAGAGCACCGCGAAGAGCGTCGCAAAGGCCCCGGCCAAGAGCGCTGCCAAGGCTGCCAAGGCTGCCAAGGCCCCGGCGAAGAAGAAGGCCTGACCATGTCCGATCAGCTTCCGGGCGGCGCGCCGGCCTTCGAGGAGCCTGACTTCTCGAAGTTCGCTGGAGCCGAGGCCATAGAGGACGTCGATGTCGAGGACGAGTTCGACGACGACGATGTCGACGATGTCGACGACGAGGATGAGGGTTCGGTTGACGCCGAGGTCGACGATGGAGCCGACGACGAGGATCTCGGTGACGACGAGCTCGACGACGAGCTCGACGACGACGACGAGGACGACGACGAGGACGAGGCCGACGTAGATGCGAACAGCGCGTATGCCGAGGACGACGGTGGTGGAATCTCCGACACCGGCACTTCCCGCCAGCTAGAGCCCGACGGCAATGCGTCCGAAGGCGGAGCCGGTCGGGCCGTGCTCGAGCACGTCGCTCGATCGATTGTCGACGAGAAGGATTCCGTCGTCATCGAGACCAAGCAGGTTAGGGGACAGCTGCGCTTCTACCTCCACGTTGCTCCAGGCGACATGGGTCGCATAATCGGACGACGGGGCCGGACTGCTCAAGCCGTGCGCACCCTCGTTCGGGCAGCAGCAGCCTCCGAGGGTCAGGACATCTTTGTCGAGATCGTCGACTGACGATTCCTCCGCGTCCGGGGAGCCTCGCAAGCTTCTCGAAGTCGGAAAGATCATCCGCCCACACGGCTTGGCGGGCGACGTAATCGTCGACCTCGTCTCCAACCGCTTGGAGCGGCTGGATCCGGGAAGCGTGCTTGTCGGGAGAGGCGCTGCCGGGGCCGAGGGTGGCGACACAGCGCTGAAGGTCGTGTCCTCGAGGCCCCACCAGCATCGGTTCATCGTCCGGTTCGAGAGGGTCACTAGCCACGCCGGGGCCGAAGACCTCCGCGACATCCTCCTTCTCGCGGAACCCATCGAGGATGACGAGGCGATGTTCGTCCACGAGCTGATCGGGTGCGAAGTGGTCGAGTTATCAGGTGCGACCCACGGCCGAGTCGTTGCCGTCCAGTACAACCCCGCGAGTGACCTGCTGCTGGGTGAGAGCGGGTGGTTGGTGCCGTTGCGGTTCGTCGTGAGGCGCGACGCGGATCGCCTCATAGTCGACGCCCCCGAGGGATTGTTCGAGTGACTGGCCCGGCGCTCCGTGTCGACGTTCTCACGATCTTCCCCGAGATCGTCGAGGCGTACTGCGAGACGAGTGTGATCGGCAGAGCGCGCGGCTCGGGCGTCGTCGACATTCGGATCCACGACATTCGCGTTGGCGCGACAGACGCGCATCGGTCCGTAGACGACGCCCCCTTCGGGGGTGGTGCCGGCATGGTGCTCGCTCCTGAGCCCGTTTTCGCTGCCGTCGAGCTGACGTCGCCTCCGAGGCCGATGTATTTGATGTCGCCGGCGGGGCGACGTTTCGATCAACGAATGGCGGAGGAGCTCGCATTGGCGGAGTCGCCGGGCGGGGCGTTTTCCCTGCTGTGCGGCCGATACGAGGGGGTCGACCAACGAATTGCCGACCACCTCGTTGACGGCGAGATCTCCGTGGGCGATTTCGTGCTCGCCGGCGGGGAGCTCGCGGCTTTGACAATCGTCGAGGCAACGGTCCGGCTCGTACCGGGCGTTCTTGGCAACGAAGATTCGAGTGGCGACGAGAGCTTTCGCGACGATCTGCTCGAGTACCCGCAGTACACCCGCCCGGCCGAGTTCCGGGGGTGGGAGGTGCCAGACGTCCTGAGGAGCGGGGACCACGCTCGCGTCGCACGCTGGCGCCACGCCCAGTCCTTGCGGCGGACGCTCGACCGGCGCCCTGATTTGATCGCGGCCCGCGGGGGATTGTCCGAGGCCGATAGCCGTCTGCTGGAGGAGTTCGGGCTCTCTCAGTAGCCGGGTCGCCGCGGCGGTCTCGTCGTCCCCGGCGAGCGCAGAAACGCTCGCCGCATCCGACGCCGCCGCCGTCGACGACCCGGGTTCGCTGCTTGATGGCGGGCCGGGCGATCCCGCGGCAGCCTTCACCCGCTCGACCATGACCCTTCCGCCGTAGGCGCAGGTGAAGGACTGCTGTTCCGGAGCGCTGACCTCGTCCTCGGGCTCGGGCTTGTCCTGGTCTTGTGTGAACCGTGGCGGGCGGAAGAGCGGGCGGGAGAGGCCGACGGTCGGTTCGCCCGGTGGACAGACGTCGTCTTCGTCGTCTTCTGCGACGACCTCTTGGTCTGGTCTCATGTTGACCCACCGCCAAGCCCCCGGTCTACCTATGAGCCTCCAGTAGTGGTGGGTCTTCAAGTAGTGGTGGCGCCTGCAGAGCAGCACGAGGTTGTCGAGCTCTGTCGGTCCGCCCTCTTCGATCGGGATGATGTGATCGCGCTCGAGCCCGTAGCCGATGCCACAACCCGGCACCTGGCAGAGGCGGTCTCGTGCCCGAAGGGCGCTGTCGATGTGGCGGGGGATCCATCTGCCGATATGTGTGACGTTGAGGACGTCGACACCTTGTTCGACCATGATCTTCACGAACGAGGACCCGAAGAGGTACTCGACCGTCGAGAGTGGGACTGGGCCGACGCCTTTGATCTCGCAGACCTCGCCAGGCTCGAGCTGGCCACGGCGCAGTGCCTCCGCGCTCACGTGCAGGACGATCTCTGCCCTTGGGGGACCCGTGCGGGGGCGGGAGGTCGGAGCTTCGGCCCGCGAACCGTCAGCTTGTGGGTGAGAACCCGAGCCGGAGCTCGCCGGCTCCTCGCCCGGGCGGCAGAGCGAGACGAGGGCGTCTGCCATGTAGGCCTCGTTCGACTCACGGCGCCCTTCTCTGTTCGCCTCTTCGAAGATCCTCCGCTTCTCTGCCTCGAGGGCGTTCTTCACGATCGCACCCTCGACTGGTGGGAGCTCACCACGAATGCTGATTGCTCCCTCGTCTGTCACCCCGATACGCAGATGGCGCCTCGCCCGCAGGCGTGCATCTTTTTCGATCATGTCCTCTTCGGCCGTCTTGGCGGCGATGACGCGTGCGCTCTGCTCGCGCAGATCGTTCAGGGAGTCAGTCTTTGCTGCCGCGAGCAAGGCCTCTGCTGCTGAGGGGTCGACCGAGACGGCCGGGGCGATGATCGACGCCTGCGTCGGCGAGACGGCACCTGTGCGAAGAGCCTCCTCGACCAAGGGCTGGTCGGCGATCCTTTTCGCTGTGTCGAGGTCGCGCCGCGCACGCCCGACGGAGTCGCCGCTTCGCTCGGCGATCCACTTCGCGGAGGAGGTCTGCCCGTCCCGATCGTGAGCAAACAGAGCAGTTGCCCTCCGACCGAGGAGGATCTTGGCAGAACCACAGAGCTTCTCTGCCTTTGTGACCTCGCCCATGAGAACCTTCACGTCAGCGAGGGCGTACTCCTCGGGACGAAGCCCAGCTACGAACAGCTCTATGTCGGAGAGGATCTGGCTGAACCGCCGCTCGGTGCCTACGAACATATGTACGATTATACCCAGACGTCACTCGTTGTCAACTGAAAACACTAAAAACTTATCTATACGCATCGAAACGGTATGGAAGTGCCAAAATGGGTGAACGAGACCGGGTCGCGACGGGTTCGGCGGAACCGGCGAACGTTTCTCCGCTGGCCGGTGACGCAGAGACCGGCGCGGGAGCCGACCCGTTCGCGGGGTGCCTGTAGCCCGGCTAATCTGGAGCAGCCAGGAGCACGGGGTCCTTAGCTGCTCGGAGGCGGTCTTGTCCCCAAGACACCTCCCGTTGACCGACGCCGTCCGATGCCCGAGGAGCGAGAGCTGCCATGAACCCGACCGATGTCGTCGACCGCGCCAATCTGCGTGACGACGTGCCTGCCTTCTCACCGGGCGACACGCTGAAAGTTCACGTGCGAGTGGTGGAAGGGAACCGGGAGCGCGTACAGATCTTCCAGGGCGCCGTGATCCGTCGCCAAGGCGGGGGAGTCCGGGAGACATTCACCGTGCGGAAGGTGAGCTTCGGCGTCGGAGTCGAGCGGACGTTCCCCGTCCACTCACCGATGATCGCGAAGATCGAGCGCATCACCGAGGGCGACGTCCGCCGGGCCAAGCTCTACTACCTCCGCGACCGGGTCGGAAAGGCTGCAAAGATCAAGGAGAAGCGGGGAACCCGCTGAGCTGCCGAGTGCTCCCCGAGCCTGACTCGTCGGGTTGCCCGTCGCTCGTTCTTCGAGGAGTGTCATGAGCGCAGAAGAGGATCTCGATCAGTTCGAGGCCGAGGTCGAGCTCGCGCTCTATCAGGAGTACCGCGCCGTGCTCCCGATGTTTCACTATGTCGTGGAGACCGAGCGCCGTTTCTATCTGGCTAACGACGTGAAGGTCACGCCCCATTCGTCTTCGGGAGCGACGTACTTCGAGGTCGAGCTCTCCGATGCTTGGGTCTGGGATATGTACCGCCCTGCCCGTTTCGTGGCTTCCGTCCGGGTGGTCACCTACAAGGACGTAAACGTCGAGGCGCTGCCCGAGAAAGACGGCTGAGTCGGACCGCATCGCCGCTCAACTGTCGCTTTGCGATCTCGCCCGATGGCCAGCTCAGGGAGCGACACAATGCCGAATCCGCGTCAAGTCCTCGGGCGTGCCGGGGAAGATCTCGCAGCGCTCTGGTACACCGCGCGCGGGTACGAGGTGCTCGCGCGCAACTTCCGCTGCCCTGAGGGCGAGGCCGACCTAATCCTCCGGCGCCGAAGCGTGCTCGTCGTCTGTGAGGTCAAGGCACGATCGAGCGATCGCTATGGATCGCCAGCCGAAGCTGTGACGATCGCTCGCCAACGGCGATTGCGACGGACCGCCATCCGGTATCTGCGGGATCGATCTGACCCCGGGCCGGAGAGCGCAAGCATCCGGCCGAGCACCGTTCGCTTCGACGTCGCCGAGGTGATGAACGGTGAGGTGTCGGTGATCGAGGACGCGTTCTGACGCGGCCTTACACCCTGATGCTCAGATGCCAGGAGTTGAGGGCGCCGCTGAGGTCCACTTGCCCGCGAAGGGCTTGAGGGGTGCGTGCGTGAGCTGCCCGTCGTCTCGAACCAGATCGGCCCACTCGCGGCCGTCCCAGTACCGCTCTTGATGAGCGGCGTCGGGATCCGGGTACCACCCGAACAGCGGTGGGGTCGTGAGAGCTGCGGCTCCCGTTGCTCCCGGAGGGGCAGGCAACCATCCATCCGGTCCAGGTCGCAGCTCAACTTGAGTGGGCCAAGGGAGATAGCCGCCCGCTGGGTTGGCGGCATCCACATGGGGAAGATCGAGAGCGCCGGCGCCGGGAGGCGTTCGGTTGAAGCCCGTCGTAGCTGAAAGTCGCGATCGCGCTCCGGAGTTCGACCACCTCTGGCGCGTGGTCATCCAGGCGACGACCTCCAGCAGCAGCCCGAGAGGCGGTATGAAAAGGGCCGACACGATCGCCCATGTGATGGCCGGTACGTGCCACGGCGTGACGCCCTTCGAACGGCGCATACGGACGGCGAGCAGGTAGCCGGCCAGCCCGAACACGACAAGGGTCCCGAAGTACTCAACCCGGGCGGTGCTTGCGCTTATCGCCCCTAGTAGTCCGAGTCCGTCCATAGCCGCTCCCATCAACTCTGTCAAGGCTAACGCTTGGCGGCGCACCTTCCTTCCCAGAGGCAGCAACGGACGGCCAATTCACGGTGAACTCTCAGGATTGGACTCCTACGCGTCCTCCCCCTGGTCAGGGCATTCCGTGCCGGAACGCACGCACTTGGCACGGCGTGTGCCAGTGACGGCGGGACTCAGGTTCGTTCAACGGGACCACGACGACATGGCCTGTTCCGATACGAATCTCCTGGTTGCAGCCCGGGCAGATGTACTCCTTACGCGCCTGGTACGGCTGGACGCGCTGCAGTTCGGAGGTCCGGCCCGTCAACGGGTCCTCGACGAAGCTGGCCGCCGTACCGGGCACTCGACCGCGTCTCCGGTGCGTGGGCATGGCCTGAATTATGTTGCACGCGTGGACTCTCTCTTGACAGACCGCTCAAACGGCGTGCTCACAGTCACCTTGAACCGGCCGGAACGCAAGAACGCAGTCAACACCGAGCTCTGGAAGGGCCTCCTCGAGGTCTTTCGAGACGCGCAGCACTCGGAGGAGGACAGGGCAATCGTCGTGACGGGCGCGGGTGGCGAATTCTGCGCCGGTGCTGACCTCGGTGACCCGGAGGCCGGGACATCTCATCAGCTGGTGCGCATGCGCATGATCCACGATGTCGCGCTCGCGCTTCATCGGCTGCCGCAGCCCACAATCGCAAAGGTGGACGGTGTGGCGGTCGGTGCGGGCTGCAACCTCGCGCTCGGGTGTGATTTGGTGGTCGCGAGCGAGAGGGCTCGCTTCTCTCAGATCTTCGCCAAGCGCGGATTGTCCTTGGACTTCGGCGGGTCGTGGTTGCTGCCGAGGCGGATCGGCCTGCACCGGGCGAAGGAGCTGGCGTTCTTCGGCGACATCATCGACGCCGCTGAGGCGGAGCGCATCGGGCTTGTGAACCGTGTCGTACCCGTCGCCGAGCTAGATGACTTCGTGAGCGGGTGGGCCGCTCGACTCGCAGCCGGCCCGCCACTTGCTCTGGCCGTGTCGAAGGCCCTCCTCGACGACTCGGCCGAGATGTCGCTCCCGCAGGCGCTCGACCGCGAGGGCGCAGCTCAGGCGATGAACATCATGTCCGAGGACGGCCGGGAAGCACTCGGTGCGTTTCTCGAGCGGAGAGAGCCGAACTTCAGGGGACGCTGAAGTGAACTGCATAGCAACGGCGGCGCAGGTGAGCCGCCTTCCGATCGCCCTGTTCGGACGGGGGATTACAGCCCTCTCGTAGCCTTGCCACCACTGATCGAGCGGCGGCTGTGGTGACGATGAGACAGCGCCTCTCCTGGAACTGCCGCATCGCTCAGGAGGGACCAAAGTGCTTGCCGCCATCCAGTCGGCCACCCTGCTCGGGGTCGAGGGCCGACGAGTCCTAGTCGAAGTTCATGTCAGCAATGGCCTGCCGGGCTTTACCGTCGTAGGACTTCCAGACGCAGCGTGCCGCGAGGCCCGTGACAGAGTGCGGGCTGCGTTGCTCTCGAGTGGCCTGCCGTGGCCCTCGCGTCGCGTCACTGTCAATCTGGCGCCCTCGGGGCTCCGAAAAGCTGGTTCCGGGCTGGATCTGCCGATCGCCGTCGGAGTTCTCGGGGCGGT
>JBKQLZ010000143.1:0-16632 GCA_052146895.1 Acidimicrobiales bacterium | reverse complement strand
GAGGTCGAGCAGACGGCTGAGCAGATCATGGACGGCGACTTCGAGGCGCGGGTCCCCGAGCGATTCCGGGCCCGCACCGAGATGGGTCGCCTGACGCGGGTCCTCAATTCGATGCTCAGTCAGATCTCGGACGACTTCGAGGAGAGAGATCGGACCGAGAAGGTGCTCCGGAGCTCGGAAACCAGGATGCGCCAGTTCCTGGCGGACGCATCACACGAGCTGCGAACGCCGATCGCGGCGGTCTCTGCGTACGCCGAGCTCTTCTCGAGGGGAGCGGACTCCCGACCCGAAGACCTGGCACGGATTTTGAGTGGTATCCAGAGCGAGACGGCGCGGATGAGCCGGCTCGTGGCAGACCTCATGTTGCTGGCCAACCTTGACGAGGGTCGCCCGCTCGAGATGCACCCCGTCGAGCTCGTCGCGCTCTGCGCTGACTCCGTCCACGCGGCCGAGGCGGTCGGCGCCGAGTGGCCAATCGAGCTCGTCGCCACCGGGTCGGTCGAGGTCTCCGGCGACGAGGCACGTCTGCGCCAGGTCATCGACAACCTTCTGTCGAACATCCGCGCTCACACGCCTCCGGGGACCGGTGGCTCGGTGGTCGTTTACCGGCACGAGGACGACGCGGTGATCGAGGTCGCCGATCACGGCCCGGGACTGGGGGCGGAAGGTCGGAGGCGGGTGTTCGAGCGTTTCTTCAGGGAGGACACCTCGAGGGCTCGCGAGTCCGGCGGAGCTGGGCTCGGGCTCGCGATCGTGCAGGCGATCGTCCGAGCTCACCACGGGTCGGTGGTGGCCGAGATGACACCTGGCGGCGGCACGACCTTCGTCGTGCGGCTACCGGTCGCTTCTGAGGACGCAGCACAGGCAGCGCACTAAGTATCAGCCGCTGCCGCGGCGGTTCTCAGGCGGATCACAGGTCCGCTCTCCATTCTGGGGGCATGGTTCCACACAGAGGTTCGAGCCGTGGCATCTGTCACGTCTGAGCGGGCGGTCTCCGGCGCCAGCCGTCGGGACTGGCGACCCCTCAGGCCTGCGACGCATCGGAGCTCGAGCTCGCGGCCCGGCCCGGCCCCACGTCCGCGTGCCGTCGAGGTGGCGCTCGCGGTCGTCGGCCTCGGCTTCGGGGCCACCCTCGCGGTGGGGCTGACCTCCGAGACCTGGGCTGGTCTGCGGGCTCCGGGCGGTGTCGCGATGTTCCTCGGCAACATGACGGGGCTCGCCGGTACCTATCTCGCTCTCGTGATGGTTCTTCTCGTGAGCCGCGTGCCTGTCGTCGAGCGGGTGCTCGGCCAGGACGGCCTCCTCCGCTGGCACCGCAAGCTCTCGGTATGGCCCATCTCGCTGATCGTGGCGCATGCGGTCCTGTTGACCTACGCCTACGCAGAGGCCACCCGCACCGGGTTCATGCACCAGCTCGGCTTGTTCATCTCCGGCTACTCCGGGATGCTGACCGCGATCATCGGCTTCGGCGTGATGGTCGCGATCGCGGTTCTCTCGATTCACTCGATCCGCCGCCGCCTTCGCCGGGAGACATGGTGGGCGCTCCATCTCGGGATGTATCTCGCGTTCGCCCTCGCGTTCCTCCACGAGGTTGCGCTCGGCCCGTCTTTCGTGGGACATCCCCTTACGGTGGCCGTCTGGTCGGCTGCCTGGGCGGCGACGGCGGGTGTCGTCCTCGTCTACCGCTTCGGGCTTCCGATCGTCCGGACACTCCGCTACGACCTGCGTGTCGCCGAGGTGAGACAGGAGGCCGAGGGCGTGATGTCGATCATCTGCAAGGGGCGGCACCTCGAGCGCCTCCCGGTCTCGGGCGGCCAGTTCTTCGAGTGGCGTTTCCTCACGCGCGGTATGTGGTGGCAGGCACATCCGTACTCGCTGTCGGCACGCCCGAGGCCACCGTATCTGCGACTGACGGTGAAGGCCGTAGGGGACCACTCGCTTGCCGTGGCGTCTCTCGCGCCCGGCACGCGGGTCGCGGTGGAGGGACCGTACGGCGCGTTCACGGCGCACGCGCGGCGGCGCCACAAGGCCGTGCTCATCGCTGGGGGGATCGGGGTGACGGCGGCTCGGTCTCTACTCGAGGACCTTCCGAAGCGGAGCGAGCCGATCGTGCTGTGGCGGGTGTCGACCTACGAGGACGCCGCTCTCGCCGGCGAGGTCCAAGACCTCGTCTCCCAGCTCCGGGGCAAGCTGCATGTGCTGGCGGGCGAGCGAGACGAGTTCCCACTGCAAAGGCTCGTGAAACTCGTTCCCGACATCCGGCGGCGTGACGTGTTCGTCTCGGGTTCCGAAGGCTTCGTCCAGAGCGTGGTTGAGGTCCTGACCTACCAGGGAGTGCCTCGAGAGGCCATTCATTTCGAGGCGTATTCGCTATGAGCGAACGTCGGATCCCACTTGTCACCGGTGCCGCGACGGCGGGCCTGGCCGCCGTGCTGATCGCTCACTCGACGTTCGGTTCGACCCATCCGCCAGGGCTGGGCGCATCGGCACCTGCCGGCTTTGGGACATCGCGTGGCGCGACATCTCCGGGCGGCGCGGCCTCAACGGGTGGTACCACCTCTCCCGGCGGCACCACGTCTCCGCCGACGTCGAGCGCCGCGCCGTCCGGGTCCTCGGTAACTGGAAGTGCCGTTGGCACTCTCGAGCAGTACGGCTACGGGGAGGTGTCGGTCAAGGTCTCAGTCTCGGGTGGGCGCATCGTCGCCGCGAGCGTGGCGAGTCTCCTGACGGCCGAGTCATACTCCCAGCAGATCGCCCAGCAGGCGATCCCGACACTTCAGAGCGAGGTCTTGTCGGCTCAGAGCGCGCAGATCTCGGCTGTCTCGGGCGCGACCTACACGAGTGAGGCATACGCCGCTTCAGTGCAGGCAGCTCTGACCAAGCTCGGAGTCAGTTGACGCTCGAGAGAACGATCCGCCACACCGAAGAGGTGATGGGCACCGTCGTCACCTACCTCGTCGATCCCGGCGATTGCTCCGAGCGAGAGCTAACCCTCGCCCTCCGCGCGAGCGCCGAAGAATTGCATCGTCTCGACGAGCTCTTCAGCACATGGAAGCCGCACAGCCCAATGAGTCGCTTCCGCCGAGGTGAGCTCGAGCCGTCCGACGTGCCGGTCGAGATCATTCAAGTCCTCGAGCTGTGCTCGGCGGTCAAGAAGACATCGGAGGGATGGTTCGATCCATGGGCCCTCGAAGGCGGAGTCGACCCGACGGGCCTGGTCAAGGGATGGGCGATCGAGCGAGCAACAGCCCTTCTCGCCCACGCCGGGGTCGGATCCGCACTCCTGAACGGAGGCGGCGACATCGCCTCGGCCGGTCCGCACGGCCGGGGTCCGGACGGTACCGATGCGCAGCCGGGCACCGCCACCGCCACCACCGACTGCTCGTGGCGGATCGGAATCCAGCACCCGTGGCGCTTAGGCGGGCTCGCTTGCGTGGTCGATCTGGTAGCCGGATCGTCGGTTGCGACTTCCGGCCGGTACGAGCGCGGCGAGCACCTCATTGATCCCTTCGTTGCCAGCAGCAGCGCGCCGAGAAGGAGAGTCGCTTCGGCCACCGTGACCGGACCTTCGCTCGCGGTGGCAGACGGGCTCGCGACCGCGCTCGCTGTGGCAGGCGAAGCCTTGTGGGGCTCGCACCCGCTTCAGGAGGGCTACGAGTCATACCGCATCTACGAAGACGGGGTCGAGGAGTGGACTGTCGGCTTTCCGTTCGCGCCCGCCTCGACGAAGTTGGTTCAGCCATAACCATGAATGACATTCGAGAAGTAACGCAGCGCGCGCCAGCGGTCCGAGTACACCGCCGTGCACCGGTCGCCGCGAACGCACGACTCACAAGCTCGGTCGGGGCGGTCTTGCTCATGCTCCTAGCCGTCGAGGGCATCACGATCCTGCGCATAGGACAGCTCACGACGGTGCACGTCGTGATCGGAATGATGCTGATCCCACCGGTGATCGTGAAGATGGCATCTACCGGGTACCGTTTCGTGCGCTATTACCGGGGTGACGCCGCCTTCGTGAAAAAAGGTCCGCCGCCAGTACTGCTGCGAGTGCTCGGTCCGTTCGTGGTGACGCTCACTGCCGTGGTGCTCGCGAGTGGCGTTGGGCTGCTGTTCGTGCCTACCAGGTGGCGGGCTGATGCGATGTTCGTGCACAAGGCGAGCTTCGTTCTCTGGTTCGGTGCGATGACCCTCCACGTGCTCGGCCACGTCGTCGAGACCGCCCGGCTCGCTCCCCGGGACTGGTCAGCCCGGACCCGCCGCGACATCGCCGGAGCCGGCGTCAGGCAGTGGCTCTTAGCCACCAGCTTGATCGCAGGGCTGCTCCTCGGTATTGCGGTGGCGCCGCGTCTGGCTGGATGGCTTGCGACCGGCGGGGTGGTTCATTGACTCCTATCCGCGCGGCGGCGGGTTCACTTTCCGAAGCGCCGCTCGCGGCGGGCGAAGTCCCGCAGCGCCCGCAAGAAGTCGACCCGGCGGAATTCTGGCCAGTAGGGATCTACGAAGACGCACTCGGCATAGGCGGATTGCCACAACAAGAACCCCGACAGCCGCGCCTCCCCACTCGTCCTTATCACCAGGTCTGGATCGGGCAGATCCGCGGTGTAGAGGTGGGCGGACAGGCCGGCCGCGTCGATGTGGTCGGCGATCTCCTCCTCAGGGACCCCGCTCTCGACGAGCTTGTTGACGAGAGACCGGCATGCGTCGACGATCTCGTCCCGGCCCCCGTACCCGAGCGCGAGGTTGAAGTGCCAGCGCGTCGGCGACTCAGGGTTGGCCATCTCCGCCAGCGCGACAGCATCGGACAGGCGAGGTGGCAACAGGTCGAGGCTTCCGATCACCCTGACCGAGCAACCGAGCGAGGCGGCGAGCGCAGGGAGGTCTCTCAGGAGCTCCACCAGGACGTCGAAGTAAGGGTCGAGCTCCTCGCGGGGCCTTCGCAAGTTGTCGGTCGAGAGCACCCACGCAGTCACCGCCGGCAAGTGGAGCTGGGCACTCCATCGCAGCAGCTCGCGCAGCTTCTCCATGCCGGTCCGGTAGCTCGCGGTGTAGTCGGCGAGGCCTTCAGCGCGGGCAAAGCGCCTGTGGCCGTCGAGGATGACACCGACATGGCTCGGCAGCTGGTCCGGGGGAAGCGACTTGAGGAGCCGTCGCTCGTAAGCCCGATACAGCGGCGCAGACCATGCCATGACGCCATTGTCGCCCGTACGAGCGTCGTTTTCGCGCCACCTGAGCTGACGTTCCGAGTGGGAGCGGGATGAACGTGCGGTCGGAGAGCTCATCGCAGGCGCTGAGAAGCGCGAGAGCCCGCGAGCTCGCGCGCCGGCGCCGGCTCGCGCAACGGCGGCGCGGTCTCCTGCGCTTGTTCGTGCTCGTCGCAGGCGTCTCCCTCGTGGTCGGTGTCGGTGCTTCGCTCTGGCCAGGTGGCTTGCACGCCTCCGGTCTCGCCGGATCGTCAGCGAACAAGGGGTCGAACCGCCCAAAGTCTGGGATCCCGGCGGTCGAGGCGGGCCTCGAGCCATGGCTGCTGAACGCGCCCCTCGGGCGCGCCGTTGTCTTGCCTGCGGACAACGGCCGGTCGTTTGTGGTCGCGGGAGGCCTGCTTGCGAGCGGAGCATCGGCTCAAGGGATCTATGAGGTGAACCCGCTCAGCGGCGCTGCGACCCAGATCGGCAACCTCGATGCGCCGTTGCATGACGCAGCCGGCATCGTCCTCGACGGGCAGGGTTATGTCTTCGGCGGTGGCACCGTGTCACCGCTCCCCAACGCCGAGCGGGTCCCGAGTCTCGGTGGCAAAGGGGAAACGCCCACGAGCTCGCAGGCGCGTGCGACTCAGCTTCCCGTCCTCGCGCAAGCGCGTGCGGACGACTCGGCGGTGACGATCGGGTCTGTGGGCTACATCGTCGGCGGCTACAACGGGAGTGTCGGAGATGCTGCGGTGCTCGCGACGTCGAATGGCCGTGACTACCGGGTGGTGGCGGACCTGCCTGTACCGGTCCGCTACGCGGCAGTGGCGGCGGTTGGCGGCGACATCTACGTCTTCGGCGGCGACGCGACGACCGGACCACGTGCGGGCGCCCCTACCGCGACGGTGCAAATGGTCGATCCGTTGGCGCACCGGGCGACGATCGTCGGCGCCATGGCCCTCCCGATCGACGGAGCATCTGCTGCGACCTTGAACGGTGTCATCTATGTGGCTGGTGGCGAGACGGTCGCGGCGGGCGCAAGCCCGAGCAGCACCGCGAAGGAAGTGGGATCGATCTACGCGTGGTCGGTCAGCGAGCGCCGCGCTCTGTTAGCGGGACATCTCTTCGCTCCCGTGTCACACGCTGGTCTCGCAGTCGTGGGTTCCCGAGCTTGGTTGGTCGGAGGCGAGGTGGCTCCCGGCGTCGTGGGGAGCGATGTCCAGATGTTCGAGCCGAACCGGGGATGCGGTGTGGCCGGCAACGCGGGCGCCGGTTCGCCGTATTACGGCGACACGTTGCTGATCGCTGACCGCGGTGCGAACCGGCTGCTCGCACTCGACGACACGGAAAAGGTCATCTGGACCTATCCCTCCAGAAAGGAGCCCGCACCGCCACACGGCTTCTATTTCCCGGACGACGCATTCTTCACACACCACGGCACCGAGATCATCTCCAACCAGGAGGCGAACGAGACCGTCGTCCAACTCGGCTACCCGTCGGGCAAGGTGCTCTGGAGCTACGGCCATGCCCAGCAGCCCGGATCGGCTCCGGGATATCTCGACAATCCAGACGACGCCTACGTGCTGAAAAATGGCGACGTCACTGTCGCCGACCCGAAGAATTGCCGGGTCCTCGTGCTGAGCTCGACTGGGAAGACCTTGACGCAGATCGGGACACCGGGCGCGTGCACGCACAATCCGCCTCATGAGCTTGGGTCCCCGAACGGCGACACGCCCCTTTCGGACGGCAACCTGCTCGTGTCCGAGATCAACGGATCGTGGATCGACGAGTACACGGTGTCAGGGAACCTCGTGTGGGCTACTCGCCTCGCCATCGGGTACCCGTCCGATCCGCAGCCAATCGGACCGAACAAGTACCTCGTCGCGAACTACGAGAACCCCGGCGCGTTCATCGAATTCAACCGCTACGGCAAGATCCTCTACCGCTACGGGCCGACCTCAGGGACCGGCGAGCTCAACCAACCGTCCCTCGTTGAGCTGCTTCCGTCGGGAGTGCTCATGTCCAACGACGACTACAACGACCGGATGGTCGCAATCGACCCGGCAACGGGTGCGCTCGTATGGCAGTACGGCAAGACGGGCGTTCCAGGGACGGCGCCCGGGATGCTTGACATCCCTGATGGTTTCGATCTGTTAGGCCCTCACGGCACGTTCCCGACCCACCCGGCCACGGGGTGATCAGGTCGTGGTCGTGAGCGGCAAGGACCTTCGCTCGCCTCGTCACCCGGGGGTCAAATGGCGTTTGTGATGCGGCGGAGGGCGCGTCCTGGTCGCGTCACGGCCCACGAGGGCGAGGGTTAGTCAGCGCGCGGCTCTGCCAGGCTAGGCCCGCATTTCTTCTGCGGACGGCCAGGCGACGGTCTGCCCGCTCGCGCCGAGGAGGACGCTATCGCCCACCTCGACGGGGGAGCTCCCCGCGCACCTGACGCGCACCGGGGCATGCTCGCTTCCGACCTCGACGAGGAGGACACTGTCGTGCCCGTAGTACTCGCGATGGATCACGCGGCCCTCCACCTCGTTCGGCCCGGCCTCGCCCGGTCGCGCGGCGGCCCGCAGCGCGAGCTGTTCTGGCCGGATGAGCACGATCACGGTGCCCTCGAGGCTCGCCGCGCCATGGCCGAGCTCCATCTCTCCGAAACGCGTCGTGGCCCGGCCGTTCGTTGCCGACCCTACGACGAGGTTCGCCTCGCCGAGGAACCCGGCCAGCTCTGCATCCGCCGGGCTCGCGTAGAGCGCACCGGGGGTAGCGAGCTGGCGGATCTTGCCTCGCGCCATGACGCCGACGAGGTCGGAGACCGACAGCGCCTCTTCCTGGTCGTGTGTCACCAGGACGGTCGTGATGCCGGTTGAGCGGAGGATCTGGATGACTTCGGCACGAAGCGAAGCGCGAAGCCCGGCGTCGAGGGCGGAGAAGGGCTCGTCGAGCAGTACGACCCGGGGATGGGGCGCTAGCGCGCGGGCGAGCGCGACGCGCTGCTGCTGGCCCCCCGAGAGCTCATGGGGGTAGCGCGAGCCGAGCCCGCTCATCCCGACGAGCTCGAGGAGCTCGTCGACGCGCGACGATTTCCGCTCGGCGCGAGCGAGACCGAACGCGATGTTCTTGGCGACGCTCAGATGGGGGAAGAGGGCGCCCTCCTGCGCGACGTAGCCGATGCCCCGGCGTTCGGGCGGGACGAAGAGGCGCTGCGCGTCGACGACGTCGTCGCCGATCACTATCGTGCCGCCGCCGGGCCGCTCAAAACCCGCCACCAACCTCAGTAACGTCGTCTTCCCACTCCCGGACTCCCCGAGCACGGCGACGACGGAACCGTCCGGCACAGCGAGGTCGAGCTCGTCGAGCACGCGCGTCGCCCCGAAGGACTTCGACACTCCGGCCAGCACGATGTTGCTCATGACAGGCTCCTCATGACAGGCCGCCGCCGGCGGTCCCGGCAGGTGCCGCATGGGTGGTGCGCCGGTCGAACCAGCGGCTGAGGAGGTAGCCCGGCACGATCGACATGGCGATCATCGTGGCCGCGTAAGGCGCTGCCGCGCCATAGGAGACGTTCTCGGTGAAGCTCCAGAACTGTGTCGCGAGCGTTTGGACGTTGTTCGGTACGAGCAGCAGAGTCGCGGTGAGCTCGGTCACCCCTGAGAGGAACACCAAGCAGAACGCGGCCGCAAGACCTGGCGCGACGAGCGGGAGCGTCACGCGCAGGCGGACCATGACCGGCCCGGCGCCTAGAGACCGGCCGATCTCCTCGAGCGCCTCGGGCGCGCGGGCAACAGAGGAGCGAACCGCGACGATCGCGAGCGGGAAGAACATCATCGAGTACGCCACGACGAGCAGCTCAGGGCTCTGGTAGACGAATGTCATGTACCGCTCGACGAAGTAGACGAGGGCAAGGGCGATCACGAGACCCGGGAGCGCCTGCACGACGAAGGTGCTGCGCTCGAGGCCCGCGGTCCAGCGCGCGGGGCGGCGCACGGCGAGCAGCGTGACCGGAAGGGCGAGCACGGTCGCGATCAGCGCTCCGAGACCGCTGTAGAGCGCGCTGTAACCTGCCGCACCGGCGACCGAGACGGTTGCCGGCAGTGTCGAGGCGCCTCCCTGGAACATCCAGTACGCGACTATGGCGAGCGGGAAGCCGAGACCCAGGCCTGTGATAACCGTCGCGGCGAGAACTGCGAGGGGCGTCGCTCTTCCGAGGCGATGCCGCCGGGCACTTCGAGCGACCTGCGGCCCTGATCGTTGCAGGCGCCCGTGCTCACGGAACACCGCCTCGCCGAGGAGAGCGAGGATCGACAGCCCGACGAGCACGAGCGAGAGGGCGCACGCTGCCGCGGTCGCGAAACCGATCTCGAGCTCGGTGAAGATCGCCGTGGTGAAGGTCTGGTAGCGCAGGTTCTCGAACGCGCCGTACTCGGCGAGAAGGGCGAGGCAGACGAGGAGGGAGCTCCCGAGCAGCGTCGAGCGAGCTTGGCGGACGCTGATCCGGAGCCAGACGGCGATGCGCGAGAGCCCGAGGCTCCGCGCCGCTTCCTCCTGGCCGGGATCCGCGCTGCGGAAGGCGGCTGCCATCGGCAGATACACGAGTGGGTACAAGCCGAGCGTCATCACCAGCACGGCTCCGAAGTAGCCGTGAACGGACGGAAAGATCGACGACCAGGACCACGCGACGACGAAGTCGGGGATCACTAGCGGCAGCACCAGCAGGACAGCCCAGGCCCGCCGGCCCGGGAGGGCCGTGCGCTCGGTCAACCATGCCGCCCCCGTGCCGATGACCGCGCACAAGATCGTGACGGCGACCGCGAGGCGGATCGTGTTCCAGAGCAGCGAGGCGACTGTCGCTTGATCGAGTATCGACCAGATCTGCCTCCAGCCGACTTGGGTCGCCTCGAAGACGAGGAACGACAGCGGCAAGAGGAGGCCACCGACGACGAGGACCGTCGTCGTCGACAACGCCCAGGGAAATCGGTGGCGCGAGCGCTCCGCCACAGCGACAGGCCTCGCGCCCAGTGCCGCCGCGGTCACGTGACCAGCCCGACCTTGGTCATGAGGGAGACGGGGAACGAGCCGTCGCCGAGCTCGGCGACGGTGATCGGGTAAGGCTGCAGGCGGGCTAGTGGTGGTTGGCCGTCGGCGGCAGCAACGCCCGGGAACAGCGGGTACTCGAAGCTGTCGCCTTGAGCGATGATCTCCTGGCCCTGCCTGGAGACGATGAAGGCGAGGAACTCCTGTGCCTGTTTCAGGTGGTGCGTCGAATTCAAGATGGCCGCCCCCGAGATGTCCTCGACGTAGCCGGGATCGCGTGGAGAGAAGAAGGCGATTGCCGAATGCATGGCACCGGAGCCGATCTCGGCTCTCAGGCGGTACCAGTAGTACTGGTTGATGACGCCGATCTCTGCCTGCCCGGAGTTGACCGAGGACGTGATCGTCTCGTTGTCGGCGTACTCGTGTGAGAGACCGTTCGTCTTGATCCCCTCGAGCCACTTGAGTGCTGCCTGCTTCCCGTAGGCCTTCGCGACTGCCGACACGATCGGCTGGAAGTCCGTCTCGGACGGAGCGATCGCGAGCTTGCCCTTCCATTGCGGCTGTGACAGATCGAGCACCGACTTAGGCAGCTGGCTCGGCTTCAACATCGTCGTGTTGTAGACGAGCACGCTCACACGGGCCGAGACTCCCACCCAGTCGCCGGCGGGCGAGTTGTCCTTCGAGCTGACCACCGACAAGGTGGACGCGTCGACGGGCGCGAGCAGGTCCTTGCTCTGCAGGTACTCGAGGGCGGGGGAGTTCTCCGTGAAGATGAGGTCGGCGGGCGAGTTCGCGCCCTCTTGCACTATCTGATCCGTGAGCACGTCCTCGTCGTTGGTGCGCACGCTGACCTGGATGCCGGTCTTGTGCTCGAAGGCCGCGACCAGCGCGTCGGTTGTCTCGGTGTGCTGGCCGTTGTAGAGCACGAGCGTGTTGGATCCCCCGCTCGAACCGCAGGCGGTCATCCCGATAGCCATCAGCGCGCCGGTGCCGAGGAGGAGAACACCGCGCCGCCACCCAGTCGTAACGTTCCTCATCTCACCTCTGGCGTCTCGCCGATCAGGGAATATCAGGCAAGCCTGAAATTCTAATTCAGGTTACCCTGAGATGCTCTGCGGATAACACCTAGAGGGTTGTGCCTGCCAAGGCCGTCACGAGACGACTGACCACTTGCCGCTCTTCTCTTGTTCGAGCAGCGCCTTGTCATTGTCGAGGTTGGGGTAGCTGGCACCGGCCGCAATGCAAAGCGAGGACGTCGGACAAGCAACCCCGTAGAACTCCCCGGGTGCGTCGCCTGCGGGGGACGTCTTCGACCAAGTCGTGCCCGACAGCTTGGCGGTCATCGGCACGTCGCGATCGAGCGATGAGCTCTCGGATACGCCCGCCGCCGTGCAGGAGGTCGACGACCAGCAGTCGACCGCGTTCAAGGCCGCGTACTCAGTGCCGGCCGGGCTCGGGACGGAATGTACTGTCCAGCCCGACTTGCCGAGGATGTCCGATGCGGCGTCCCACGATCCTGAGAGGGAGTACTGGCCGACGGCCACGCACCTCGACGACGACGTGCAGGAGATCCCAGCCAGCTCGACATCCTCTGCGTCTTCCACGAACACCAGCTTGGTGACCAAGGACCAGCTGGAACCGTTCCAGGATGCCAGGTAGGTCTCCGTTGCATCGCCGTAGCCGTATTCGACGACCGTGTAGCACTTGGAAGAGACGCAACTCACGGACTCGGGATCGGCGTACTCGTCGCCGGGCTGCGGCATCGTCGAGAGCGACATGCTCTTGCCGTCCCACGAGACCGAGAAGGGCACATCGTCGCCGTCTCCTACCGCGACACATGCCTTCGGGCTAGCGCAGGACACGGAAGAGAGCTCGGGCTCATTCAACTTGATCGCCGACTGCGACACGTTCTTTGCGCTGAGCGTCGACCCGTTGAACGTGATGAAGAGAGTCGTCTCGTCGTAGTCGAAATTCACGGATCCCCCGACGAGAGCACAGAACGAGGCTGAGGTACATGCGGCGCCGTCGAGCCAGCTCGAGAATCCGGATGGGTTCGGCGTGGCTTCGAGCGTCCAGCTCTTCCCGTTCCAGAGGTACAGCAGCGCGACGTCTTTGTCTCCGGTGTCGAAATAGCCGTCAGCAAGGCAGAACTTCGACGTCGGGCAGGCGACCGAATCGACATAGCCCTCCGGCGTGTACAGGTTCGGAACAGACGAGGTCCCGAACGTCCCCTTCGAGAGGCTCTCGGCCAGGGGCTCGTCGGAGAATTGAGTGCTAGCAGAAGACTGGAAGCCGGCGGCGGTACAGTTGGTCGCCGCGGTACAGGCCACCCCGTACAAGTCGTCGTAGGGCGTGGACCCTGGCGACGAAGTCTTCACGGCACTCCACGTGCCTGCTTTGAATGACTCAGCAAACGCGTCGGCCGAGTTGTATCCGGTGCTCGATCCGTAGCCGACGGCCATGCAGAAGATCGCCGACGTGCATGAGATCCCGCTGAGCTCGGTGAAGGAGATGTCAGGGTTCTTTCCGCTCGTCTCAGAGCTGACGGTCGCGACGCCTCCCGAGATGCCGATTTGCTCGATGAGGCCGAGCTCCTGGTCGTAGTAGTCCTGCCACCCGACTGCGGTGCACGACGTAGTGCTCCCGCATGAGATCGCCATCAAGGCGTCCTCCGATGCGGGGTTGTCCGCACTGACCTGGGTCCAGCTCGAACCCGACCACGAGAGGAGGAGTGCCGCCTCTCCGCCAAGCTCGCCGGCGGCAACGCAGTAAGTGATCGACGGGCATGACACCCCGTACAGCTCGTTCTCATTACCCGAGAAGGTGGGAGTCGAGTCCTCCGTGAAGGTCACGCCGTCCCACGTCATTGCGAAGGGCTGGCCCCCGCCGTCAGAGTTGCCGACTGCCGCGCACAGGTCCGTACCGCCGGTCTGCCGGCAGGAGACGCCCTCGAGCTCGGGCTCGGAGACGGCGGTTGATACGGGGTCGACTGACCACTTACCGCCTGTCCAGAGCTCGACGTACGCGTCGTCGAAGTTTTCTGCGAGGTCATCGGAGTATCCGACCGCCATGCATCGGGTGGCTGTCCAACAGGACACGCCATAGAGCTCCTGGTAGTCGGTGTAGCCGTCATAGAGGTACTGCGCGACCTTGCTGGTAGACCAGCTCTTCCCGTTCCACTCAGCCGCGTAGGAGTTCCAGGTCCCGTAGTTGTACGTGTAGCCGACGGCCATGCAACCCTTGGAGGACCAGCAGCTCACCGACGTGATCTCGGTCTCCGTGGCCGGGACCGAGGCTTTCTGGAGCGAACGCGACGTGGTCGCCAGGCGGCGCTCCTCCAAGGCGGTGACCCGCCCGCGGACGCCGAAGCGGGCTCCGATACCAGGCCTGCTCGCTGGTTCCGGCCTTGCCGGCTGGTGCGAGCCCGCGGGCGCGTACACCGTGCCCCGTGGGAGCGGAGGCGTGAATCCGGCCTTGCCCGGAGTCGTGGCCGTGCGCGCGGCTGCGGCACGGTCCGCAGCCTGGTGTGCAGCGGCGCTGGCTGCCGCAGGGCTGATCGAGCCGACGAGCGCGGTCCCGAGAGCCAACGGCACGGCCGCCACCGTCACGAGAGCGCTGCGCCGCCGTCTTCCTGTCGCGCGCGAGGCGAGAACCTGACGTGATCGGGACACCGTGCCGTCCTTTCGAAGGGGACTCATCATTCTGCGCTCCGTGTCAACCGTGGCTCGCGGTCGACCACTTGCCGCCCTTGTCCTGCATGATCCATGGTTGGTCGTTTTCGAGATTCGGATAGCTCTCCCCAACGCCGAAGCACAGCGACGACGTGGCGCACGCGACTGCGTAGAGGTCGCCGCTCAGGTTGTCGCTGAGGAAGCTCTTGTCGGACCAGGTCGTGCCTGACAGCTTGGCCATCGATGGGTAGTACCTCCCAGCGAGCTCGCTCTCAGATTCCCCTACGGCAATGCAGGCTTTGGAGGACGTGCAGGCGACCCCGGCCAACCCGGAGTAGTCGGAATGCGCCGGATCGCCTACCAGCTCGGTGGACCACTTCGAGCCGTTGTAGATGTCGGAGATCGCCTCCCAGCCGCTCGAGCTGTCGTAGCCGTAGCCCACCGACACGCACCGCTTCGACGAGGGGCAGGCGATCGGACCGAGCTCCACTTCCGAGGCACCCGCGACGTTGACCTTCTGAGTGACGAACGACCAGCTGTGACCGTTCCACTCCGCTATGTAGCTCTGGTAGTCGTACTCCTCGGTTGGAGTAGCGGTCTCGTATTCGGCCGTGGCGAAGCATTTCGAAGTAGAGATGCAGCCGACTCCGTAAGACTCGGCCCACTCGTCTTGTGGCTGGGGCATAGTCGAGACCGAGACGCTTTTACCGTTCCACCACACCGAGAAGGGTGGGTCGTACTCTTCTCCGGCTGCGAGGCACGCACTCGGGCTCGCGCAGGAGACGGCGTAGAGATAGGCGTCCTCTGAATCGGCGGCGCCCACCGGGACGTTGTGGAGAGTGAAGGACGACCCGTTGAACGTCATGACCACCGGTGCTCCCGCCGAGTCTTCGCCTCCGTAGCCTCCGACGATCATGCAGAAGCTCGTAGACGTACATGTCACTGCTTCCAGCTCGTAGTACATCGCGCCGGGCTTCGGTACTACGACGAGCGTCCAGGTCTTCCCGTTCCACATCTCGACGATCGGCGTGTCGGTCTCCTCGGTGTAGAAGGAGCCGACTGCGATGCACATCTTCGCCGACGGGCACGAGATGCCTGACACATACCCACCGGGGGTGCGGGCGTCCGATATCGAGGTGGCGGAGAAGGCTCCCTTGGACAGGCTCTCGACAAGCGGGAGATAGACGAACGCGGTGCTGCCCCCGTAGTAGTAGCCGCCGCTGACACAACTAGTCGACGACGTGCACGAGATGCCCAGCAGCTCCTCGAAGTCATCGCGGCCGACTGTTGCGCTCTTGATCTGCTTCCACGAGGTGCCGTTGTACGACTCTGCAAAGGTGTCGTAGGCGTCGTCGCCGGTGTTCGATCCGTATCCCACCGCAACGCAGAACGTGCTCGACGTGCACGAGACCGCCTTGAGAGCAACGAACGAGATGTACGGGTTGCTTCCGCTCGTCGTCGACGCGACCTCGGCGACGCCTGCCGACACGGTGATCTTCTCGATCAGACCGACCGCGGTGCCAAAGGTGTCTTGGTACCCGACTGCTATGCAGCTGGACGTTGTGGGACAGGAGATGCCGTACAAGAAGTTGTCGGAGCCGGGACCGCTCGCATCCACCTGCGTCCATGTCGTGCCGTTGTACGAGAGAATCAGGGCCTCGTCGTACGCGACGGTGCCTACCGCGACGCAGTCGGTGCTCGATGCACAAGAGACGCCGTAGAGGTAGTGCTCGTCGCTCGAGTACGTCGGCACCGTGTCGATCGACCAGCTGGCACCGTCCCAGGTCACTGCCACGGGCTCGTCGCCGTCGGCATAGCCGACGGCGTGGCAGTCGGTCGGCGACGAGCACGAGACGCTATCGAGGGTCGGGTAGTAGCGGCCCGTATTGGCGATTTCGAGGGTCCACTTGCTGCCGTTCCAGGTCTCTGTCAGCGCTTCGTCGCCGTAGGCGACCTCCTCGGCGTACCCGACCGCTACGCAGCTGGTGGCCGAAGCGCAAGACACCCCGTAGAGATCCTGGTCCTCGGTATAGCCGTTATAGGTGTACTGCACCGCCGAGGTGCTCGACCACGAGTGGCCGTTCCACTTGGCTGCGTAGGCGTTGTTGATGCCGTAGTCGTAGGTCCATCCGACGGCCATGCAGAACGTCGAGGAGTGACAGCTGACGGAGGTGATGGTCGTATCGGCGTACGGGACTTTGGTGCTCTTCAGCGACTTTGTGGTCGACGAGAGTCTCTTCAGCTCTGCTGCGCTCGGTCCTGGCGCCGCCGGCCGATCGGGTGCCGGAACCGAGTTGCGGCCTGCCCTCGGCGCCTGGTTAGCACTGAAGGAGAACATTCCACGCCCGGCCGCGCGCGATCCCGGCGGGTCGTACCGCATGCCCGGAGGGAGCGCAGGCGTGAGCGGGGCCCGATTCGACGGTGTAGCGCTGAGGCTCGGCCGCACGGCGACGTGCCTGCTCTTGGTGCTGGCGGTGGCAGCCGCTGCCTGACCGAGAACGCCAGAGGCAAGGACGAGGGGAACGACCGCGAGGACGCTGACGCCAGCGCGCCTGAGCCTTGTCGGGCTCCGGCGAGCACGAGATGTCAGATGAGCTCGCAAAGGGCGGGTCATGGCGTCGTCCTTTCAGTGGCGAGTACCGCCGGTGAGGCTACGCGCGACCCGCTCGAGATGCCACTACTTCATCTGGACGGACGCCAGGCCGCAGTCTCGAGCCCGAGGAAGCCCACTCGGGGCCGAGAAC
>JBKQLZ010000142.1:0-10773 GCA_052146895.1 Acidimicrobiales bacterium | reverse complement strand
CTGTCACGATGTCGTCTGACAAGGTGACGGCGTTCGACAAGAACGGCATCACGTGCGACGACCCGGGCACGACTTGCTCGATCAGCAACACGACGGTGACGGGTATCGGGGCGACCGCTCTCATCGCCCAGAACGGCATCCAGGTCTGGGGGGCCAGCGCGACCCTCTCCGACGACACCGTCGGCGCATGCACTTACACGGGTGGCTACTGGGACGCCACTGCGATCCTCGTCATCGACGCCGGCAGCTTCTCGCTCACCGGTAGCAAGATCTCCGGGAGCGACGTCGGTGCCTACCTGCTCGAGGACTCCGCATACAGCCTGCAGAGCGGCACCTCCGAGGGGACGTGGACCGTCCATGACAACACCGTCAAGAACGACCCCAACAACGGAGGCGGCGCACCGGGCGACGGCTTCGGCGACGGGATCGACGTCGACAGCACGGCGAGCACGACGACTGTGAGCAACAACACGCTCAAGAACGACGCCGGCTACGGGATCGGCCTCTACGGTGCGGCCGACGTGACGGTCTCTCACAACACCGGCACGCACGACCTCGACGGCCTCTACATCGGGGGACCGGGGGCTGTCGGTGCCACCAGCAGCGGTGACATTGTGAGCGCGAACACGTTCTCCTCGAACTCGAACGACGGGATCCTGTCCGACACGACCTCCACCGGGAACACGTTCACCGGCAACATGCTTAAGACCAACGTGGACTACGACGCACAAGAGCTCGGCTCGGGCAACACCTGGACGTCCAACGTCTGCATGCCAGTGCACGACGAGAACGTCGGCGGCCTCTGCTGACGAGTTGCAGCTGACCAGAACGCGAAACGGCCGCCCTCCGGGGCGGCCGTTCTCGTGTGTTGGCAACCCGGCAACGCAGAGCCCGTGGTCGCGTCCGTCCCGTCCCTCTAGCTGCCGAGCAACTCCGCCACGTCGTGTTGCTCCTCGAGCAGCTCGTCCGTTGTCACCTTGATCCGCCCCGCCGCGAATTCGGAGTGTCCCAGACCCTCGACGACCGACCAGCCCCCAGCACCATCGGCTCGGACCGGGAAGCCGAACTGGAGCCCTTCAGGCACTCCGTACTCGCCTCGAGAGACGACAGCGAGGGACGTCCAGTCGCCCTCGGGCGTCGCCGTCCGCATGCTCACGACCGAGTCGAGGGCGGCGTTCGCGGCTGAGGCTGCCGAGGAAGCACCACGGGCCTCGATAATGGCAGCACCGCGCTTTTGCACAGTCGACAGGAAGTCGCCTTTTAGCCAGGCCTCGTCAGCGATCACGTCGGGTGCCGGCCGCCCGCCGATGAGTGCGTTCTCGAAGTCCGGGAACTGGGTGGAGGAGTGATTCCCCCAGATCCCGACGTTCGTCACATCCGCGAGGGGCACGCCGGCCCGGATCGCGAGCTGGGACTTCGCGCGGTTCTCGTCGAGCCGCGTCATCGCGAACCAGCGATCCGCCGGGACCTCCGGGGCGTTCGTGCGGGCGATGAGGCAGTTCGTGTTGCAAGGGTTCCCCACCACGAGCACGCGCACGTCCGAGCCGGCGTGCTCGGCGATCGCCCGCCCCTGCGGCTTGAAGATGCCACCGTTGATCCCGAGCAGGTCCTTGCGCTCCATGCCGGCCTTGCGCGGGACCGACCCGACGAGCAGCGCCCACGAGGTCCCGTCAAAGGCCGTGGGGAGGTCCGACGTGGCGACGACGTCGGTGAGCAGAGGGAAGGCAGAGTCGTCGAGCTCCATGACGACGCCGGCGAGGGACTTCATCGCCGGCTCGATCTCGAGGAGGCGCAGAACGATCGGCTGGTCCTCCCCGAGCAAGCCGCCCGAGGCGATGCGGAACAGCAGGGAGTACCCGATCTGGCCGGCAGCGCCTGTCACGGTGACGTGAACAGGGCTGCGACCCGAGGAAAGTGAAGTGTCGGTCACGGGAAAGGCAGGATAGCGGCGCCTCAGAGGCGTTCCACAATTGCCTGCGCGAATTCGCTGCAGCGCACCTCGGTCGCACCCTCCATCAGGCGGGCGAAGTCATAGGTCACGATCTTGTCGGCGATGGTCTGCTCGAGGGCCCTCACGATGTCGTCAGCTGCGTCCTGCCATCCGAGGTGCTCGTACATGAGCACACCGGAGAGCAGCAGCGAGCCTGGATTCACCTTGTCCTGGCCTGCGTACTTCGGCGCCGTACCGTGCGTCGCCTCGAATATCCCGTGGCCCGTCACGTAGTTGATGTTGCCCCCTGGGGCGATGCCGATCCCGCCGACCTGGGCGGCGAGCGCGTCTGACAGGTAGTCGCCGTTCAGGTTGGTGGTGGCGATGACGTCGAACTCGCTCGGCCGTGTCAGCACCTGTTGCAAGGTGATGTCGGCGATGGCGTCCTTCACGAGGATCTTGTCGCCGGGATCTCCACCGCAGTCGTCCCACCCGACCGCAACGTCGGAGAACTCCTCCCGGGTGACTTCGTAGCCCCAGTTGAGAAACGCTCCCTCGGTGAACTTCTGGATGTTCCCCTTGTGCACGATCGTGACCGACTTGCGGCCGCGTCGCACGCAGTACTCGATTGCGGCGCGGACCAAGCGCTTCGAACAAGTCTCGGAGATGGGCTTGATCCCAATACCCGAGTCCTCACGGATGTCCCAGCCGAACTCCTCCCGGAGGTACGCGATGAGGCGCCGCGCCTGCTCGGTGCCCTCTTGCACCTCGAGGCCCGCGTAGACGTCCTCGGTGTTCTCGCGGAAGATCACCATGTCGACCTTCTCAGGATGGAGCACAGGTGAGGGGACACCCTCGAACCAGCGGACGGGCCGGAGGCAGACGTAAAGATCGAGGAGCTGGCGCAAGGCGACGTTGAGGGAGCGGATGCCACCACCGATCGGCGTGGTCAGCGGGCCTTTGATACCGATCAAGTGCTCGCGGAACGCTTCGACCGTCTCGGCCGGGAGCCACTCGCCGGTCTCCTTGAAGGCCTTTTCGCCGGCGAGTACCTCCTTCCAGGCGACCGAGCGCCCGTGCTTGGCAGCGGCCGCGTCGAGGACGAGCTTGGCGGCGGGCCAGATGTCGACCCCTGTACCGTCGCCTTCGATGAAAGGGATGATGGGATCGGCAGGGACTCGAAGTTTGCCGTCGGGGGACATGGTGATCTTCTCGGCCATGCGGCGATGCTACCGATCCGAGGAGATACGCTTTCCACCTTGGTTGGACGAGCCTGACGAGGGAGCGAGATCCTGAAGCGGGTCGAAGAGTCGGACGAGGGGATCGAACAGCGGCTGGCGGCTATTGAGGACCGCCTCTGCGGTCTCGAGCGGTCCGCGGCCGATGCCCGCCGCCGACAGCTCGTCGCCGAGATGCGGCAGGACCCGTCCCGGCACCTGTCTGGCATCGCCGACGTTCGCCGCGTCATCCGGGAGGACCTCGACGAGATAGCGGAGGTCCTCTCGCGCTGGGACGTGCCCCTGTCGCCCGAGGAGCGTGCCGACTTGAGAGGTGCCGGCCTCGTCGCCCAGGCGATTGTGGGTCTCCACGGGGCAAAGGTGCACCTGATGGTGGAAGTCGTGAGCACACCCTCGATCGAGGATCTCGACCGGGTCGAGCGACGGGCGCGCATCTTCACTGCGCGCAACCGCAGGGCGATCCCCATACTTCTCTCGCTCGAACGTCCCGGGCACGATCTCGTCGCCGAGGCTCAGCGGCGCGGGATCGAGATTGCCGTCGACGATTGAGCGTCGCCGGGCGCCAACCACCTAGACACCTCGCAGACGATCGAGCGACTGACCCGGCGCTGACGAGCCCGGCGCATTCGGCAGCGTGTCGCCGGCCCTGACACAATGCGACCATGGAACAGCTGAGCGGCAAGGTCGCGGTCGTAACGGGAGGCGCGAGCGGGATCGGATTCGCGCTCGGCAAGGCGTTCGCGAGCGAAGGGATGAAGGTCGTCCTGGCTGACATCGAGCAGGCGGCGCTCGAGGTGGCCGGCAAGGAGCTGGCCGGTGTCGGCGCCGAGGTGCACACCGTGGTTTGCGACGTCGGCGACCCCGAGGCCGTCGACCGCTTGCGGGACGAGACCGTCGAGGCCTTTGGGACCGCTCACGTGGTCTGCAACAACGCCGGCGTCGGTGGTGGGGGCCCGAGCTGGGAGATACCGCTCGCGACGTGGCACTGGATCGTGAACGCGAATATGTGGGGCGTGGTGCACGGGATCAGGTCCTTCGTGCCGTTGATGCTCGAGCAAGGCGAGGGGCACATCGTCAACACCGCTTCCGCCGCAGGTCTGCTGACGGTGCCCTACATGGGCCCGTACTGCGCCACCAAGCATGCCGTCGTCGCCATCACCGAAGGCCTCTCGATGGAGCTCGAGCTAGCTGGCGGCGCCGTCGGAGCGTCCGTGCTCTGCCCTATGTGGGTGCGCACCCGCATCCACGAATCGGATCGCAACGCCCCGGCCGAGGTGCTCGCAGCAGGCCCCACAGAGGCTCTCGGGCTCATCGACATGAGGGCGGTCATCAACGCGCTCATCGAGGGTGGCCTCCCACCGGAAGTCGTGGCCGGGGAGGTGGTGGAAGCGGTGAAGGCGAGGCGTTTCTACGTGCTTCCCCATGACGAGGTGAAAGCGGCCGTGCTCGCGAGGGCGAACCGGATCGCGAACGACGAGGCACCCCAGCTGTCGGTTCCCGGGTAAGACGATCTGGCGTTAGCTGCCCACGCTCCCGTCGATCAGTTCCCTGATCAGGTCGGCGTGGCCGTTGTGACGTGCGTACTCCTCGATCATGTGGGTGTAGACCCACCGGAGAGAGCACTCCGTCCCGTCACGGAAGCGGCCCGTGTCGTCAAGGAGGTGGCCTGCCGCCGCCTCCCGCGCCGCCGCGCACTCCGACTCCCATGTCGCGAGATCCGTCTCCCAGTCCGCATCGTCGAGCGGGAAGAGGTCGCTGTCCTCGTCGCTGCCGTCGAAGTAGATGTGCGGCAGCTCGGGGTCGCGCTGGAGCATCCGCCGGAACCAGCCCCGCTCGACTTCGGCCATGTGCCGGATCAGCCCGTGAAGCGAGAGCTTGGAAGTCGCTACGGGGCGGGACTTCCGCTCGGCGTCATCGAGCCCTTCACATTTGATCAACAGCGTCACGCGGTGGAACTCGAGCCACCCTTCGAGCATCTCGCGCTCTGAGAGGACGAACGCGGGCTCGTGCCGGCGGGGATCCTCCAACTCATCGACCATCTCGAACCCGTCTCAGGAGTCAGCAAGCTCGCTGATGAACATGTCGGCACCGTTCGCCGCGAAGACGCCTACGTCCGCGGCCGCAGCCTGGCCCTCTGGGCTCCCGAGCCCAGCGCCGAACGCGTCCATCGAAGCGAACGTCAGCTCAGCAAGAAGCGCGTAGCGAGGAGGCTCGCCGGTTGCGGTGCCCACCACTTTGGACCACTCGAAGGACTCCAGCCCCGGGATAGCACGGGCCAACCCGTCGTGCACCTCGTGGTAGTGCTTGAAGAAGGCTTCTGCTCCGTCGTCGGGCGGTTGGTTATAGGCGACTGTCAATCGGATCTTCGGCATGCCTGCAAACTACTCTCGCTCGGACGTGCCTGTCCGGGGCTCGCGATCACGCGCCAGCAGCCCGGCGTTCGGCGGCCAGCACGGCGTTCGAGAGGAGCATCGCCCGCGTCATGGGGCCGACGCCGCCGATGCGAGGCGTGATCCAGCCCGCCACCTCCGCAACCGACTCGTGCACGTCGGACAAGAGCTTGCGACCTTCGAACGACGTCCCGGCTCCCACGACGGCGGCCCCCGGCTTGACCATGTCAGCTGTGACGAGGTCCGCCTTGCCTGCGGCAGCGACGACGACGTCGCCGCTTCGGACGAGCTCGGCGAACTCCGCTTTGGGCACCCCGGTGTGCACGACCGTGACGGCGGCGTTGCAGTTCGACCGCTTCATCGTGAGCAGCAGCGAGAGCGGCCTTCCGATCGTCAGGCCACGGCCGATGATGACGACATGGCGACCCTCAACGGGCACGTCGTTGGCAGCGAGGAGCTCTACGATCCCGTGAGGCGTGCAAGGAAGCGGCCCCGGGGTTCCCATCACGAGGCGGCCCAGGTTCACTGGGTGCAGCCCATCCGCATCCTTCGACGGGTCGATGGCAAGCAGCGCCGCCTCCTCGTCGAGGTCGCCCGGGAGGGGCAATTGGACGATGTAGGCGTGAACCGACTTGTTCGAGTTGAAGCGGGCGATCACCTTCTCGAGGTCTTGCTGGGAGATCTCTGCCGGCAGCTCCTCGTGGACCGAGGCGATCCCCACCTTCTCGCAGTCCTCGTGCTTCATCTCGACGTAACGAGCGCTCGAAGGGTTGTCACCCACGAGGATCGTCCCGAGGCCCGGCCTGTTGCCCTTCGCGGCCAAGCGCTCCGTGCGCTCTCTCAGGTCGTCGAGGATCCTTTCAGCAAGTGCGTTGCCGTCAAGCAGTCGTGCCGTCATCTCGTCCCTCTCTCAGGCGTCGGTCAGTGCCGGAAGTGCCGCTCTCCCGTTAGCACCATGGCGATGTTACGTTCGTCCGCCGCCGCGATCATCTCGTCGTCACGCATTGCTCCGCCTGGCTGCACGATGACAGACACACCTGAGTCCGCGACGGCATCGAGCCCGTCACGAAACGGGAAGAATGCATCGCTAGCCCCGGCGCCCCCCTCCGCCCGGCCGGCTGCCTTGCGGGCCGCCAGCCCAGCCGCGTCCACCCGGCTCTGCTGACCGCATCCGACTCCGACGATCTGGCCGTGATTGGCGAGGACGATGGCATTGGACAGAGTCCGGGCGCAGACGAGCCAGGCGAGCTCGACGTCGCGCCAGTTGTCCTCGGACGGCACGGCCTTGGTGACCGTTCGCCACTGCGACCTCGTCGCGACAAGACGGTCTGCTTCCTGCACGAGGAAGCCGCCGTCGATCTGGCGCAGCGCGAGCCCGAGCTGTCCGGGCGGCTCAGCAGAGAGGGATCGCATGTTGCGCCGTCGCTCCGACAAGAGGGCGAGTGCGTCCTCGTCATAACCCCGCGCGACGAGCACGTCGGCCAGAGGGTTCGCGACGATCTGCTCGGCCAGCGCAAGGTCGACACGGCCGCTCAGGGCGACGATGCCGCCGAAGGCCGAGATCGTGTCGGCCTCGAAGGCCCGCCGATATGCCGCGGCAATATCTCCGCCGCCACTTTCGACGGCCGCGCCGCAAGGGTTCGCGTGCTTCACGATGACGGCCGCCGAGCCAACCCCGTCGAGGGCGAGCATCTCGTGGGCGAGGCGCCACGCCGCATCGGCGTCGAACAGGTTCAGATAGGACAGCTCCCGCCCGCCGTGCTGGGTAGCGGTCTCCCACCAACCGCTCCCTGCAGCTGGGCCGCCGCCCGGTGCACCGGGACCGCTCACGACGCGATATCGGGCGCCCTGCTGGTGGGGGTTCTCGCCGTAGCGCAGGTCCTGCGCCCGCTCGAGAGCGAGATGGATGGTGCGGGGCAACGGGTCGAGATCGTCGTCGCCGTGGGCGGGGGTGGCCGTCGAGTCGAGCCAGCCGACGATGGCGGCGTCGTACGCCGCCGTGTGCGCGAAGGCAGACCGAGCAAGGCGGCGACGCGTGGCGTGGCTCACCTCCCCCTCTCGCCGCAGCTCGTCGAGGACCTCGCCGTAGTCGGAGGGCTCCACCACGACGGTCACGTGATCGTGATTCTTCGCCGCCGCACGGACCATCGTCGGGCCACCGATGTCGATCATCTCGATCGACGGTTGCGACGTGAAGGGGTACAGGTTGCAGGCGACGAGCCCGATCGGCTCGATGTTGTTCGCCGCAAGGTCCGCTCGGTGCTGCTCCTCGTCGAGGTTGGCGAGGATCCCACCGTGGATCCGCGGGTGGAGGGTCTTCACCCTTCCGCCGAGCATCTCCGGTGAGCCCGTGACGGCCTCGACGGTGAGATGAGCGATGCCGGCATCGCCGAGCGCTCGAGCCGTGTTGCCGCTCGCGACGACCTCCCAGCCGAGATCGACGAGGCCACGCGCGAACGCCTCCAGTCCCGTCTTGTCATAGACAGACAACAGCGCTCTCATCGGCGCACCCCTCTCACTCATGAGACGCCTGGCGTCCCTAGCTCTGCCAACAACTTCCAAAGCGCAGCGGGATAGATCCGCCGCTCCGCCTGCTTGATCCGCTCGTGGAGCGACTCGGGGGTATCGCCAGGAAGCACCGGTACGGCCTCCTGGGCGATGATCGGGCCGTCATCGACCTCCAGCGTCGCCATGTGCACGGTGCAGCCCGTCTCGGTCGCGCCCGCCGCGAGCGCCGCCTCGACCGCGTGCCAGCCCTTGAACGCCGGGAGCAGCGCCGGGTGCGTGTTCACGATGCGGCCGGCGAACGCATCGTGGATCGACTTGCCGAGTACCGTGCCGTAACCCGCCATGGCGAGCAAGACGACGTCGTAATCCTCGAGGGCCGACACGACCTGGGCGGTGTAGGCGTCGCGATCGAAATCCTGCCCGTAACTCGACCGGATGACGCGCACCACGGGGATCCGGGCAGTCTCGGCGACGGTCTCCGCCCCGCATGGACGGTCGACGAGCACTACCGTGATGGGCAAGCCGTCGTCGACGAGGGCCTGAAGGATCGAGCCGGTTCCGGACGCAAGCACCGCGAGACCAAGCTGGGACTCGGCCGTTAGCCTCATCCCTGCGGCGCTCGTCACACAGCGACCGTAGCAGCGCGCACTAAACGCCCTGAGTAGTCGTTCAGTCACGCTGTGTGGTCTTCCTCCAGAAGCGGCGATAACATCGAAATGAGGGGACTTGGTCTTCATGTTCCCGATGAGAACGAGGAGAGTGCGCTGAGCGACGTGCCCCAGGGCGATGGCTGGTGGATCGCCTCGGACGGAAAGTGGTACCCGCCGCACCTGCACCCTGACGCGGAGGTGGAGGAGGCCCCGGCCGATCCACCCCCAGGATGGTGGCAGGCGAGCGACGGGAAGTGGTATCCGCCCGAGCAACACCCGGAATTCGCCTCTCGCGACTCAGGGTCGCGGGCGCAGCCCGCGCCTGCACCCTCGGCTTCGCGCGCGCGCGAGCCAGAGGTCACACTCTTCTTGGAGCCCGACAGCGAGCCGGAAGAGGGTGCCGGCCCGCCCGTGTACGACGACCCGTCCGACCTCCTGCCCCAGCAGGCCGACGCCTTCCACTCACTCGTGTACGCCCCGCCCCCGGGATGGCGGCCTCCCGCTTCGACCGACGGGAAGGACGAGGACTTCTTTGCCAAGTCGTCATCGGGCCGCAAGTCGGGCAAGTCCTCCGCGCAAGACAAATCGGCCGCGCAAGGTAGATCCGGAGCCAGCAGATCGTCCCAGGCCGAGAGGTCCTCCCAGTCGGTCAAAGTGCCGCAACCCGCAAGGTCTGGTGAGAAGGCGAGCGGAGCCGCAAAGCCCGGGTTGCTCAAGCGCCTCCTCGGCCGAGGTTCCGCCGACAGCGACTCCGGCTCGTCGTCTTCCTGGAAGTAGCCGCCGCACCAGCTGGCGGAAATGAAGCCTCAGAGGAACGGATAGAGCGGGAATCCGCTGAGGAGCGCGGAGATGCGCTCGCGGATGTCGGCGGCGCGGGCGCCCGACAGATCCTCGAGTGCGTCGGCGAGGATCTCACCTACCAGGGCGAATTCGGCTGGCCCGAGACCGCGGGCCGCCAAGGGATTAGCGCCGATGCGCAGCCCGGAGGCGCCGGGTGCCTCCGCCTCGTCGAAAGCGAGACGGATGGCGTTCGCCGAGATGCCGAAGGAGTTCAGCTGCGAGAGCACCGAGTTCGCCTCGCGGCCAGAGGGAGCCACGTCGACGAGGAATTGGTGGACGTCGGTGCCACCGGTGACCACAGTTGCCTGCGTGCGGTCGGCCGCGGCGACAATGGCGTCGGCCATGAGGCTCGAGCCGGCCAACGTTCGCTCCATCCGCTCCCGGAACCCGTCGGTGGAAGCGATCGCGAATGTGACAGCCTGCGCGGCGATCACATGGGGAAGCGGGCATCCCTGCTCACCCGGGTACACCGCAGCGTCGACACGTTCCGCGAGCTCTTCCCGGCAGAGAATGGCTCCACCCCTGGCACCGCCGAGAGTCTTGTGAACCGTCAAGGTGCACACGTCGGCGTACGGGATCGGGTCAGGATGCAGCCCGGCCGCAACGAGGCCGGAGAAATGCGCCATATCGACGACGAGGTAGGCGCCGACCTCGTCGCAGATCTCGCGAAAGCGGCGGAAGTCGATCCATCGCGAGTAGCAAGACCATCCGGCGAAGACGAGTCTCGGCCGGTGCGCTTTCGCAAGTGCCTCGACCTGATCCATGTCGACAAGCCGGTCCTCGCGCCGGACCCCGTACGCCGCCGCCTTGTAGAAGCGGCCCGCGAATGTCTCCGCCCAACCATGCGTGGGGTGCCCGCCGTGAGCGAAGTCCCAGCCGAGGATGGGGTCGCCCGGCTCGCAGAGGGCATGAAGCACGGCCAGGTTCGCGTTCGACCCCGAGTACGGCTGCACGTTGGCGTGGTCGGCACCAAAGAGCGCCTTCGCACGACCGATGGCCAGCTTTTCGATCTCGTCGATCCAGTCGCACGTGTCGTACTCCCGCCGCCCTGGGAATCCGTCTGCGTACTTGGCCGTGAGAATCGAGCCTTGCGCCTCGAGGACCGCCCTCGGCGGCACGCTCTCGGACGCGACGAGATCGAGAGTCGTGCGCTGGCGAGCGAGCTCGCCCTCCATGAGCCCGGACAGCTCTGGGTCGAGGTCGGCGAGCTTGCGATC
>JBKQLZ010000141.1:0-26314 GCA_052146895.1 Acidimicrobiales bacterium | reverse complement strand
GGACCCGAACCTCTACATCCATGAGGAGATCGCGCGGTGGAACGGCTGGAGCTTGTCGGCGCCGCGTATCGGCGGCGCCCTCGATCCGGGCGACGGCTTCGACACGCAGCCGCACCAGGAGGCTGTCCCGAACGAGGACTCCAACGGGAACACGAACCCGCAGATGGCGGCGAACTTCTCGGTCGTGCCCTATCTGCCGAAGCTGCGCTTCGGGCACCGCTACCAGTTCCGCGCCCGGGGTGTTGACATCGCCTGCAACAGCGTGCCGGCCGGCTCGCAGGATGCCACGACCGCCACGCCGCTGTTCACCTACCGCCGCTACCAGCCGGTCCTTCCGCCCGTCATGGTCGGAACCGACGTCTCCCCGCCCGGCCAGGGGTCTCTCACCCTCGTTCTGTTGAACTATGGCCTCGGCCAGACACCTGATCCGGTGAGCCGCTGGGTCTTCCCGCCGCGGGTGAGCCAGCTCCTGGCCGAGGAGCACGGAGCGTTCGACGGCTTTGCCCTCGGTTCGTCGCCCGACCTGAACGACGGAGTCGACCCGAGCCAGCTCGCCTACTGGGTCATCTCGAGCTTGGACGAGGGCCAGATCCAGACCATCACGAACACCCCGCTGTCCGACCTGCCGGACAACGCCGGAACACCCCAGCCGCCGGCGAATCCAATCTCGGTGCTCGATCCGGCGTCTGGCGCCTACTACGTGCCCTCGGACTACAGCTCGATGCAGACTCCCTGGATGGCGGACCCACTCTCATCGGGCGCCGCGTGGCTCGGTCTTCCGGGCTCGCAATTCAGCCGCACCGAGGTCGACTACTGGGGCGGCGACAGCTGGCCACAGGTCTTTGCGGAGCTGTTCACTCTCGCCGCAGGCGACCCTGCCAGCCAGCCCGCCACCACCTATACCGCCGGCGACGCCGCCGCGTCGGCAGTCCGCACCCTGACGCTCCCGCCTGGTGCCGTCATGCGCCTGCACCTCTCGAGCTCGATCCTCGACCCCCAGGTCATGGGCGTCTACCAATGGATCCTGGCGAACCCACCGGTCGGTGAGGCCGCGCTCTACGAGCAGTTCGCCTACAACGGTCAGCTCTGGCAGCTGAGCCCTTACCTCACGATCACAGTGGCGCACGCCACGCGGCAGCCGCAGGATCCGCCGACCTTCGTCGAGCTGACCGCCGTCAAGCGCAATCTGGGGCAGACGACCGTCGACCTCTACGACACCGCGTTCTTCATCGACGAGCCGAGCACCTCGTCAATCGACGTCGGCGCGGTGTGGACCGACCCGGTCGACAACCCGTCTGACTCGAGCCAGGACCCTGGTCCGACAAGCCCGACTGCGACGATGACAACGACGGCGGACGCCTTCAAAGTGCAGGTGCCGGACCCGGACCCAGAGGTCGCGTTCGACAACCCGGGCTTCATGGTCGACGCGCCGAGTGTCTTCGCGCTCACCCAGTCGCCGGGTGTCACCCACGACATCGGAGACACCAAGCACCACCTCGTGAGCTACACGGCGACTGGAACGAGCCGCTTTGCGGAGTTCTTCCGCCCGCAGCGGCCGATCCCGCCCACGCAGTACCAGAGCGCGGGCCAGACGGTGACGGTGACGGACGACCTCATCGGTCTGAACGCCCCGTCGGTCGACATCACGTGGCTCGTACCGATCCCAGACACCTCCGAGAACGAGACCGTCGTGCTGCAACAGGGCGACAACGCCGACTACAGCGTCGACGAGCTCAACGGCACAGTCACCTTCAACAACGCCACGTACGTCAACGAGGACCTCTACATCGACTACGAGCCGAGGGTCACCTCGAGTGGCGAACCCTTCCCGATCCACATCCTCGCCTCGTCTCCACCGGCGATGCCGAAGATCGACCGGATCATGCCGGCGTTCGCCCTCGCCCAAAGCGGCAAGGTCTCAACGGGTCATCTCTTCTTCGCCCGAGAAGGCGGGTGGCTGCGGGTCTGGCTCGACCGCCCATGGTGGAGCTCGGGCGCCAACGAGATGCTCGGCGTGGTCGCGCTGCCGAACAAGGAGATCAACACGAGCCCGCTGACTGTCGCCCAGTCGAAGCTCGCCACCCAGGTCGGACTGGACCCGATCAGCGTGGCCGACGCGAGCCTTCGGGTCACCACCTCTCCGATGCAGATGGGCAGCTGGACACCGGCGCCCCTCGACGTGCCGGGGATCACTTACAACTCGCCTCCCGTGTGTCCGCTGATCGAGGACACGTCGAACAAGTACACGATCTACCCGTACCCGGTGCAGTACGACGAGACGAACGGCCAGTGGTTCGCAGACGTGCAGATTGCCTTCCCGGGTCTCCAGCTCCCGCCGCCGGGCTACTTCGTCCGGCTCGGTCTCGTACGGTTCCAGCCGTACGCCTACGTCGGCGCGCAAGTCTCCAAGGTCTCCCTCGCCACGTTCGCCCAGCCTGTCGTCGACCGGGTGGTGAGCGTCGTGAAGTCCGGGCCCCAGACGGTCCGCGTCTCGGTCACCGGACCCGCGTACCAGGGCTTCCGCCCGCTCACGGCTGAGGACGCTGGCGCGACCACAATCCAGGACCTAGACAACGACTTCGCGATCAGGGAGTACACCGACCTAGGCGGACAACCTGTCACGTCGACGATGGTGGTCGACATCCAGATCCAGGACCCGGCGGGAACCGGGCTTCCCGGCGAACTCTCGTGGACGGTTGCGAGCTCACCTGTGGTGCTCAGCCCGACCTACGAGGCAACGATCGCCACTTGGACTGGGACGGTCACACTTCCCTATCCGATCGGTGACGCCACACCCATGCGCGCCCGCGTGAGCGAGCTCGACTATTACACGGGCTCGAGCGCACCTGCCGCAGTCGACACGTCGCTGCGTCGCTCGTTCGTCGCCCACATCCCGATCACGTGATGACCGGACGGAGGCACAACACAATGAGGAGATTCTCGGTCCGTGCGCTCAGGTGCGCCGTGGGCGTGCTCGCCGTCACGGCGATCGCACTGCCTGGGGTTGAGCTGGCGTCCGCCCTGCCGAGCGGGGCCCAGACGGGCGACTGGACGCCGACGTTCCTCTCAAGCTCGCCTGCGAACGACGCCAACCTGAGCGGCGTCTCTTGCGCCGACCCGTCCGACTGCCTGTCGGTCGGCTCCGGATACACGACCGGGGAGGTCGCGATCGCCGACACCTACGCCTCCGGTAACTGGACTGGGTCCCTCCCGGGGCTCGAGACCGACTCGGTCGCGCTGAACAGCGTCTCGTGCGTGACCGCCAGCTGGTGCATGGGCGTCGGCTGGGAGCTCGACTCGTCAGGCAGCTACCACCTCATCGCGGCGGTGTACAACGCCGGGACCTGGAGCGTGAACGCGGGCCTCGAGGGCCAGTCATACCCCTACCCCGGGAGCGCCCAGCTGACGGGCGTCTCCTGCACCTCTGAGACCTTTTGTGCCGCCGTCGGCTACACCGACAGCTCGTACTACAGCTACTACGACATCCCTGTCCTCTTGACCTTCGACGGGACGAACTGGAGCTTCCAGACCGTCACCACGGACACCTGGTTATCCGACGGTTCGCTCTCTGCCGTTTCCTGCGCGGATCCGTCCTACTGCGCCGCAGTCGGGACGTTCTACAACTCGGACCAGAACGAGCAGGAGAGCTGGGCCTACGTCGAATCCGCCGGGACATGGAGCGTGAACGACACGATGGACGAGGCAGCCGTCGACGACGAGGCGGAGTCGACCGGATACCTCGACGGAGTCTCCTGCCCGACGGCAGGTTGGTGCGAGGCCGTCGGCGAGTACAACGACTACTCCGGCGATGAGTACGTGTACTCAGGCTCGTTGCAGGGAACCACCTGGACCGTCGACTCTTACAGCGCGATGCCCTGGAGCGACTACGGCGACTCGATGGCCCTCCAGAGCGTCTCGTGTGCGGCTGTCGGGTCCTGTGCCGCCGTCGGCTTCGCCGGGGACACGAGCCTCGTCGACATCAATTCGGGTGGCGAATGGACGCCGTCGCTCGCCACGCCAGCTGGTGCTGAGAACAGCGATCTGAGCAGCGTCTCGTGCACGGCGAGCGCGCAGTGCGAGGCCGTCGGCTCCGGCTACGGCGGCGAGGGGGACGAGCTCGTCGTCACCTCCGGTGTGTTGCCGCCCACATTGAGCGGCCCGACCTCGGCGACATTCACCCAGGGCAGCCCCGGAACGGTCACCGTCGCTGCGAGCGGCGCCGGACCGGTCACCCTGAGCGAGTCTGGTCAGCTACCTCCGAGCGTCACCTTCGTTGACGCCGACACGGGAACCGGGACGGACAGCGCGGTTCTATCCGGCACGCCTGGTCCCTACACCGGCACCTATTCGTTCACCATCACCGCTACCGACGGGAACGGCAACACCACGAGCGAGGACTTCACCTTGACGGTGCTCCCGCTCGGACCGAACCCGCCGGTCGTCACCTCGCTCACGCCCGATGTGACCGGCGCGGGCGGCGGCACGAAGGTGACGATAAAGGGCCAGTACTTCTCCAACGTGATCGCGGTGCTCTTCGGCGATGTCCACGTGACCTTCACCGTCAAGTCCAGGACGACGATCACGGCTACCGCTCCGCGGTTCTCGGGTTCGGAATTCAACGGGGACGGGGACGGCTACTTCGAGAGCATCGAAGTCGTCACCGCCGAGGGAGCGAGCACGCCCGGGGAGGGCTCGACCTTCAACTACGCCGGTCCGGACGCCAACTATGTCACGCCCGCCAGCGGTGTCGGTGGTGAGACGGTCACAATCCTCGGGACGTTCCTCACCGGCATCACGGGGGTGAGCTTCGGCGGTGTCCCCGCCGTGAGCTTCAAGGCGAACTCGGCGGGCACGTCCATTTCGGCCGTCGTCCCCTATGGCATTGAGGGGACGAGTTACGTCGAAGTGCAGAATGCCCTCGGCAGCTCGTACACGGCCGACGACTTCACCTACCACGGCCCGTCGATCTCCTCGATCACGCCGGCGAGCGGCCCGTACTGGGGCGGCAACACGATCACAATCAAAGGGTCCGACCTCGTCGATCCTTACGAGATTGCCTTCGGGTACTTCGACGCGTCCTCGTGGAGCGAGAACGCCACCGACACCTCGATCAGCGTCGTCGTGCCGCCCGGCCCGACCGGGCAAGTGCCCGTGTACGTCTACTGCGACAACGGGACGGCCACCGGCACCTACACGGTGACGGCGCCTACCGTGACGAGTCTGAACCCGTCGACGGCGGCAGTCGGATCGCTCATCACGGTCTTTGGCACGGGCTTTACCGGGGCCGAGGCTGTCTACTTCGGGAACGTGCAGGCGCACGCGATCTACTACGACACCTCGACCTCGCTCGTGGTGCAGGTCCCGGCACAGAGCCCGGGCGTCGGAGTCGTAGCCGTGCGGGTGGTCGGGCCGACAGGGGAGAGCCCTCTCACCAAGTACGACGAGTTCAAGTACTGACTAGTCGGCTCCCCGGCCGGCGAGCCGCAGCGCTGTGGTCGCCGAATGCTCGGCAGCCTTGTAAGTCTCGGTCTTCGGGCCGGCTTCGGCGCGCCAGTGAGCTGAATAGAGCGGTCGGACCGGAGGATCGTCCGCCGGATGGCGTGCAAAGCGCTGCGAGGCCGACCCCAGATGCCGCAAACCCCCGCCGAGGAGTGCCTCGACGGGGGTTCTGTGATCACAACGGGTGTTCTTTTGTGAACACCTCAGAGTGGAGGTGGCGGGAGTCGAACCCGCGTCCTCCGGCTTCTCAATAGGACTTCTCCGAGCGCAGCCGACGATTTGTCTCGGAGCCCGCCTCGCCACCGGCATCGGACGGGCTCCCAGCTGACTTAGGTGTCCCTCAGCGACGCATCAGCGACCCCGCTCAGGTAAGCCTCACTAGATGACGTCCGGAACCGACCCGTGAGGCTGGGGCCGGGCAGACGTTGCCGTTATTTAGGCGGCAAGCGCAAGCTGTGGCTTGGCGTTTGTATTTGGTTTCCGGCTCTTTAACGTGGCTCCGGAGACCACGGCTCGCTTCTCCCACTTCGACGACCGGAGTCGAAGCCTGTCACCCCCTAGGTGGATTGAACTTCGCCACCCACTCTAGTGGGTCGGTCGCCGACGTCGCCCCGGGCGCGCCGGAGTCGCCTGAGGCGGCCCGGGACTGCTGAGCCCTCGATTCAGCCGGCTCAGCCGAACGTCACGGCCCCAGACGACAGGCCGATCGACTTGAGGCCGCTCGAGCTGCCACACGCCGTGAGCAACTGACTGATCGTCTGTTTCACGTCGGCGGTGGCTCCACCCTTCTTGCCCGCGAACGACCCAGTCGCCGAGCCCGTGTCCCCCGTGCCTGGATACGCGACGGTGATAGGTGATCCGCTCGAGTCGAACGACCCGCCGGAGAACGAGAAGCTCGTCGGTACAGCGGTGCCGCCTTTGGTCGTGTACTTGGCGGTCCCCTTCAACCCTGGGAGCGTCCCGCCCAAGGCAACGTTGGCGCAGCTGTTGTCCTTCAAGCTTCCCGTCGCGGTGATCGTGCCGCCGGTCACAGTAACTTTGCCCTGCTTGAACGGCTTCTTGCCACCGCATTTCGTGAGCTTGCCCGACAGCGTGACGGTGGCCGCCTTGCCGGTCCCGGTGGTTGTGAAAGCAGGGCTCAGCGCGATCGCACCGCTCAAGTCACAGACCATCTTGCCGGTAAGGGTGACTTTCGCTGCCTCGTGGGCGGGAGCTGCACGCATAGGGGACCGGCTCGTAGCGCCGGCGGCCGAGACCGACGAGAGCACCATTGCCGGCAGTGCGAGCGAGGAGACGACGATGAGGAGCTTGCGGTGCACGGTTGGGATCCCCCCGTTCGAAGCGATGTCACGCGTACTTGCTGTTCAACAGCATCGAGTCTGCCTCGTAGTTACCAGGCAGTCAATAGTGCTTTGCTGAGCAGGTCGGACACGCGGTGCCTACCGCGACTGGTACTCCTTGATGGTTCTCTGCGCCTCGCGGGTGGCATCCCGTTCGGCGATTGCGTGCCGCTTGTCGTATAGGCGGCGGCCTCTCGCGAGGGCGATCTCGACCTTGGCCCGGCCGTCTTTGAAATAGATGGAGAGCGGTATCAACGTGAGTGCCTTCTGGGAGACGATCCCTGACAGCTCGTCGAGCTGGTCCCGGTGGAGCAGGAGCTTCCGGGGCCGATTCGGCTCGAAACCCCCGTACCCGCTCGTGTACTCGTACGGCGCCAGGTGCGCCCCCACCAACCAGGCCTCCCCGTCGTCGATCCGGGCGTACGCATCCTGGAGCGAAGCCTGCCCAGCACGGAGCGACTTCACCTCCGCTCCCTGCAGCGCCACTCCGCACTCGTAGGTCTCGAGAATCTCGTAGTCGTGGCGAGCCCGCCGGTTCTGTGCCACGCGCTTTATCCCGCGGGCGGCGTCCTCTTTCGCCCTGGCGCTGGCTGATCGCTTCTTTGGCACGGCAGTCAACGCTACCGTCATGCCGATGGAGACCGAAGGCGAGATGCTCGCGACCTCCGAGCTTCGCCTCGAACGGGTCCACCTCGACGCAATGGCTGCGCACTGCCTCTCCTGCTACCCCGAGGAAGGATGCGGCCTGCTGGTCGGCGAGCTGTCGTCGGGCACCGTGTCCGAGGTCCATCCAACGACCAACGTCGCTGCGTCCTCGCAGATCTACACAGTGGACCCGCGCGCGCATCTCCGGATCGATCGTGCAGCAGAGGAAGCCGGATTGAGCGTGATCGGCGTCTTCCACTCGCACACCCACACCGATCCCTGGCCCTCGCCAACCGACGTGCGTCAGGCGCCCGACCCGGACTGGCACTACGTGCTCGTCTCGCTGCGCCACGAGGTGCCGTCGACACGTTCGTACAGGATCGTCGACGGGAACATCCACGAAGAGCCCGTGGTTGTCACCAGTAACTAGAATCCGACTAATCCAGTCAACAATCGGAGGCACTGTGGCAGTCGAAGTCCGCCTTCCCACTCTCCTGCGCCCTGCAGCCGGTGGGCAGTCCGTCGTGAGCGTCGAGGGGACGACAATCGGCGAGGTGCTGAGCAGCCTCCAGACCGCTTACCCAGGCGTCGAGGGTCAGCTGCTCACCGCGGACGGCTCCCTGCACCGCTTCGTGAACGTATACGTGAACGACGACGACGTTCGCTATCTCGACAAGCTGGACACCAAGGTCACAGACGGCGACTTAGTCACGATTCTGCCGGCGGTCGCAGGCGGCACCGCCTGACAAATGGCGGCGTACCCGAGCATCCTCGACCTGATCGGCAACACGCCGCTCGTCGACGTCTCGCCGCTCAGCCCGAATCCGAACGTGCAGATCCTCGTGAAGCTGGAGGGCCAGAACCCAGGCGGCTCGGTCAAGGACCGCCCTGCCCTCGCCATGATCGAGGAGGCTGAGAAGGTCGGCCACCTCTCGCAGGGCTCGATCTTGATCGAGCCCTCCTCGGGTAACACGGGGATCGGCCTGGCGATGGTGTGTCGCGTGAAGGGCTACCACTTGAAGGTGGTCCTCCCGTCGAACGTCTCAGTCGAGCGGCGTCACCTTCTCGAGATTTGGGGTGCCGAGATCATCGAGTCGCCCGGATCAGAAGGCTCGAACGGTGCTGTGCGGATGGCGAGAGGGCTCGCAGACGAGCACCCGGAGTGGGTCTTCCTCTACCAGTACGCCAACCCGGCCAACCCGAAGTCCCACTACGAGGGCACGGGGCCCGAGATCTATCGCGACTGTCCCGAGATCACCCACTTCGTGGCAGGCCTCGGCACGAGCGGGACGCTCATCGGGGTCGGTACCTACCTGAAAGAGCAGAGGCCCGACATCCAGATCTGGGCCGTCGAGCCGCCGTCCGGCGAGATCGTGGACGGCCTTCGCAACCTCGACGACGGGTACATCCCTCCGATCTTCATTGATGGCGGTGGTGAGGCGCTCCTCGATCGGAAGACCATCGTGGGGCCACGCGACTCGATCGAGTGGACGCGGAAGCTTGCGGATGTCGGCGTTTTCGCCGGGCTCTCGACCGGTGCCGCGATGGCCGGCGCTGCCAAATGTGCGGCGTCGATCGATTCGGGAGTCGTCGTGTTCCTCTCCGCCGACGGTGGTTGGAAGTACCTCTCGACGGACGCTTGGTTGGGTGACATCGACGCCGTGGTCAAACGCGCCAAGTCGATGATCTACTTCTAGGCATGGTGGCAGCAGTTGTCGGGGCGAACGAGCGCCCGATCGGCATCTTCGACAGCGGGTTCGGCGGCCTGACGGTCGCTCGCTCGCTCATCGACCTGCTCCCTGACGAGCACCTGGTGTACGTCGGCGACACAGGTCGGTACCCCTACGGACCGCGCCCGGCCGATCAGGTCCGCAAGTTCGCTATCGAGATATCCGACTACCTCGTGACCGAGGTCGGCTGCAAACTGCTAGTCGTGGCCTGCAACACGGCCGCATCGGTCGCTCTCGACGACATCACTGAGCGCCACGACGTGCCTGTGGTCGGCGTCCTTGAGCCAGGTATGCGGGCGGCCGCTCAAGCGACGCGCAACGGTCGGGTTGGGATCATCGGGACAGTAGGCACGATTGCATCGGGCTCCTATCAGCGCTTGGCGGACTCGATGGCGACCGGAGTCACGGCGGTCTGTGCCGCCTGCCCCGGCTTCGTCGAGTTCGTCGAGAGGGGAGAGACCGAGAGCGACCAGGTGCACGTCCTCGCGGAGCGCCTGCTTGCGCCGCTGCAGGAGGCGCATGTGGACACGTTGCTGCTCGGGTGCACTCACTACCCGTACCTCGCCCGGACGATCGCCGATGTGATGGGACGTGAAGTAGTGCTGGTCTCCTCCGCCGACGAGACGGCCTTCGACGTCCTCGCCCGGATCGAGCGTGGGTCGATAGGCCGCCAGCATGGGGAGGCGCCGCGTCACCGCTGGGTGTCGTCGGGCGACGTCGACTGGTTCGTCGAGATGGGGAGCAGGCTGCTCGGGCCGGAGCTCGAGTCGGCCGAGCGCCTCACCGTCGAGTGAGCACGGAGACTCCGACAGCGCCCTTTCGTCCCCTACGGCTGAGCGTAGGTAGCCTGCCGTCATGACCACGACCACTGCTGCGCGCCGGGACGGGCGCGCCGTCGACGAGCTCCGGCCCGTCTCGTTCGAGCGCGACTACACGGAGATGGCTGCCGGTTCGGTACTAGCGACGATGGGGCGCACGATCGTGCTGTGCACTGCGTCCATCGACGAGGACGTGCCGCGCTGGATGCGAGGTACCGGCAAGGGCTGGGTCACGGCCGAGTACTCACTCCTCCCGGGCTCGTCCCGCGAACGGGTTGGCCGGGAGGCGGCCAAGGGTCGCCAGTCCGGTCGTACCCACGAGATACAACGACTGATAGGCCGCTCGCTGCGCGGGGTCTGCGATCTCGTCGCGCTGGGCGAGCGCCAGATCGTCCTCGATTGCGACGTGCTGCAGGCCGATGGTGGGACGAGGACCGCCTCGATCTCCGGTGCGTATCTCGCTCTTCACGACGCATGTGCCCGCCTGGTCGCGCAAGGCTCGATATCCACCCACCCACTCACCGACTCCTGCGCAGCGATCTCCGTCGGCGTCGTCGGTGCAGTCCCGTATCTCGACCTCGACTACTCGGAGGACTCGACGGCGGAGGTCGACATGAACGTCGTCATGACGGGTGGGGGCCGGTTCATCGAGGTCCAGGGCACGGCCGAGGGCATGGCGTTCACACGTGGCGAGCTCGACGAGATGCTACGCCTTGCCGAGCTCGGCATCGGACAGCTTCACGCTCTGCAGGCCGAGATGGTCTCAGTGCCGCCCGATCCCCGACGGGTGCCGTGAGCGGCGTCGCCTTTGTTCTTGCAACCGCAAACCCGGACAAGGCTGAGGAGGTCCGGGCGATCCTGACGAGCGAGCTGGGCGACCGGATCGTCCTGCTCGAGCGCCCGCGAGACGTCGGAGAGGTTGAAGAGACGGGTGAGACCCTCGAGGAGAACGCCCGGCTGAAAGCAGCCGCGCTGGTGGGCTCGACAGGCCGCCCGGCGATTGCCGACGACACGGGCCTAGAGGTCGCTGCGCTCGGCGGGGCGCCCGGCGTTTACTCGTCACGCTTCGCCGGCGAGCACGCGACCTACGCGGACAACGTCGCCAAGCTCCTGTCGCAGCTCGGTGACAGCGAGGACCGAACCGCCTGTTTCTCGACAGTCGCGATGGCAATCTTCCCTGACGGTACGGAGCTTGCGGCCGAGGGAGTCGTCGAGGGCCGTATCGCCCGCCGGCCGTCGGGTGACGGCGGCTTCGGTTACGACCCCGTCTTCATACCCATCGAGGGCGATGGGCGATCGTTCGGCGAGATGTCAACCGCCGAGAAACACGCCCTGTCTCACCGCGGCCGAGCCTTCCGCCTGCTCGCCGCGCGGTTAGCGCAACAGCTCGGCTGAGCACATCGGGCATCCCGCTCACCAGCCGCGCAGGTCGATCGGCCACGTGTCGAGGACTTGCGCGCCCTCGACCTGCGCACCGGCGGCGAGCAAGTCGCTGAGACCGTCGACGAGGTGGAGGCGCTCGTGGAGGGCGAGAGTCGGGTCCAGGTGGGCGGGTTGGACGAAGACCAGGCTGCCGAGCGGGGCAGCTGGCGCGAAAGTGACGTGCTCGTCTGAGCAGAACCAGACCTCCGCCCCGGCGATGCTCGGGTTGCCGTGGTCCATGCCGAGAGCCTTCAATCCGCAATTGGCGACTGAGTATCCATCCGAGCGCGAGATCACGGTCGCCGCAACGAAGACGGCTTGGCGAAACGGCAGCCCGAGCCGCTGGTAGGCGGTGTCCATCAGGACGTAAGTGCCTGCCTGGATCTCGTTAGCCCATGAGTTGATCGCGTACGTACCCGTTCCGCCGGCGGAGATGAGCTCACCGCCGACTAGCTCGTGGGCTGTCACCAGCAGCTCCATGGACGCGGCGCAGCCGGCAATTCGGGCGTCTTCGGACTCAAGTCCGACGACGTGACCTTCGTAACCCATAACGCCTCGCACCTCGAGGCCGCGCGCTCGAGCCAGGTCGGCCAGCTGCCCAGCGTTGGAGGGAGCACATCCACAACGGGGCAGGCCGACGTTCACGTCGATCAGGATCTCGCGAACGCCGCCAGATACCGCGGCCGTGATCGTCTCTTCAGAGTCAACCGCGAGCGTGACGCGGTGGCCCTCGTCCAGGAGAGCCCCGAGGCGCCGAGCATCGAGCACCTCGTTTGCGAGAAGCAGATCTTCCCCAAGACCTGCGGCAGCCATCCCTTCGCACTCGCGGATCGTGGCGCACGTGAACGAGTGGTGGCCGGCGCCACTTTGCCTGCGCGCGAGCTCGGTGCATTTGTGGGCCTTCACGTGTGGCCGGAGCCTTGGACCCGGAACGGCCGCTGCCATCGTCGTCAAGTTGTGCTCGAGCGTGCCCGTGTCGACGACGAGGGCTGGCGTGGTGAGATCACCTAGGAACATCGGGCAAACATAGGGCGCGCTAGCGTCGCGCCGAGAACTGGTGCGCGAAAGGGGGACTGCTGTGGCGGTCGACAAGAGCGTGATCGGCAAGTCGACGGGCCGGCGGCGAGTAGTCGTCGAGCGTGGCCCGGTCGCGGTCTTTGCCGATGCGGTCAAGGATGCCGATCCCGTATACCGCGATGCCGCCATAGCAGCGGCTGCCGGTCATACCGCCCTCCCCGTGCCCCCGACCTTCCCATTCGTGATGGCGCACTGGGGAGCTTTTGACGACATTCAGCCGACCGGCGACGAGGCTTCTGCGGGCATGGGAGCGATGGGTCAGGTGCTCGGGCCGTTGCTCGCGAAGGGTGGTCTCCTTCTTCATGGCGAGCAGGAGTTCGAGTACTCGAGCCCTGTCCGCGTCGGCGACGTGTTGATCGGCGAAGGGCGGATAACCGATGTGTACGAGAAGGTCTCGGGCAACGCGACCATGACATTCGTCGTGACCGAGATGACGTGGAAGCACGACAAGACGGGCGAGACGGCTGTGATCGCCCGATCCAACACGCTCGTGCGCACGAGCAACGCGCCGACTTGAGAGCAGAGGCTGTGGACGACGTCACTCTCGGCATAGACATCGGCACGAGCGCCCTCAAGGCGATCGTCGCGTCGGCTGACGGCACCGTCGTCGCGAGGCGACGCATCCCCAACCGGCTCGGGCTGCCTACCTCTGAGCGAATGGAGCACGATGCGAGACGGGCGTGGCGCATGGCTCCTCGCCGTGTCCTGAGCGACCTGGGTCGCCTCGGTGTGCCGGCGCCACGCGGGATCTGCGTGGCTGGCATGGTGCCGTCCCTCGCGGCGGTCGACGCGAGGGGCATCCCGATCTCGCCCGGACTCCTCTATGGCGACACGCGTGGGGCGCTGCCGCCGGAGGTGTCGACCCTTCCCATGGGCCGAGCGCCCGAGCTGTTGCGCCAGCTGACCGCGTCCGAGCCCGGCGCTGCCGGCTACTGGCCCGTTCAAGCAGTTGCGAATCGTTCGCTTGGAGGGCCTGGCGCGATTGACGTCACCACCGCGATCGCGATGTCGCCCCTCTTCGACGGCGCCGGGTGGGATCTCTCCATCTGTGCCAAGGCGGGCTGCCTGCCGGACGCGCTGCCCGAGGTTGCCGGCTTGGCGGAGCCAATCGCGAAAGTGGGCGAGGCAGTTCTCGCGTCCGGAATCGTCGACACGCTTGCAGAGCAGATCGTCGCCGGAGCGGTCGAGGTCGGAGACGTCCTCGTGATCTGCGGGACCACGCTCGTGATCTGGGTGGTGACAGACGAGTGGCGGGAGGTCCCTGGCCTGTGGACTGTCCCGCACACCACGCAGGGCCGTATGCTCATCGGAGGCGCCAGCAACGCGGGTGGGTTGTTCCTCGACTGGGCCACGAAGTTCACTGGGACGGCTCCCGGCGTGACGAGCCCGGCGAGCATCCCGGTATGGGCGCCGTACCCGAGAGGCGAGCGGACGCCCTTCCACGACACCGCTCGGCGCGCGTCGCTGATCGGCCTCGAGCTCTCTCACGACAGGCCCCAAGTGCGACGGGCTGCGTTCGAGGCGGCAGGCTTCGTCGTGCGCCAGCACATCGACCTCTCAGGTGTCGCGGCGAAGCGAGTCGTCGCGACCGGTGGCGGCACGACCCGCCCGGAGTGGCTGCAGGCTCTGGCGGACTGCACGGGCCTGCCCGTCGACGTCTCGCTCGTACCCGAGTGCGGTGCACTCGGAGCTGCATACATCGCGAGGATGGCAGCCGGGCTCGAGTCGAGCCTCGACGGAGCGAACGACTGGGCCCGGGTCGGGCACCGCGTGCAGCCAGACGAGGACTGGGTCGGGCACGCATCCCGGCGCTATGACATGTTCCAGCAGCTGGTCGCGGTCCAGGGCGTCCAGCACGAGATCGGGTGAAGGGAGGACCGATGGGGGAGAGGGCAGAGTTCGACGCCGTCAAGGTCGGCGACGAGGCACCGGTCAAGAGTCACGTGCTGACGCGAACCGATCTTGTGAAATACGCCGGCGCCTCAGGTGACTTCAACCCGATGCATCACGACGAGGTGATCGCGACGTCAGTCGGGCAGCCTTCGGTCTTCGGTCACGGGATGTTCTCCATGGGTTTCCTCGGCACCGCGCTCACCGACTGGGTGGGGGCGGGGCGGGTGGTGCGGTACGGGGTTCGTTTCTCCAGGCAGACCTGGCCCGGGGAGACGCTCGTGACCAAGGTCGTCGTGACCGGTGTGCGGGAGGAGGACGGCCGCCGGCTGGTCGATGTCGACTGCTCCCTCTCGAACAGCGAAGGCGAGCAGAAGGTGATCGGGACCGCGACTCTCTCCGTCTGATCAGCCCGCCTCGCCCAGCACGTCCCCAATGGTCCCGAGCGGAGGCGCGCCGAGACCGAGCAGAGCCTCGTGGAACCGGCGGTGCGAGTACCGATTGCCCCACTCGGCCATTGCCTCGTCCCGCAACGCCAGGATCTCCAATTTTCCCCAGGTATAACGCCCGTAAGTCGGGTCGTAGGCACCACGGTTGGCCTCGGCCAGGGCTGCCTGGCCCTTCAGGTACGCGTCGGTCTTGAAGCGCTGCGTCGCATCGGCTACAGACATCGTGCCCCCATGGATGCCGAGGGCGCATGCGAGTCGAGTCACGCGGACGAGAGCTTCGAGCCAGACGCCGATGGCGTAGCGGGGGTCCTCTGAGCGGAAGCCCTCCTCGACGAGGAGCTCCTCGCAGTAGTGGGCCCATCCCTCTACGAAGGCGGCCGATGCGAGTGACCGCCTGACGTGCGAGCGCTCGATGCGCATGATCATGCGCTGGTGGGCGAAGTGCCCAGGGGTGACCTCGTGAGCAGTGATCGCGGGCAGCGTCGTCGCGCTGAAGAGCGAGCGCCACTCCTCTTGCTCCTCCAGGCTCCAAGAGGGGTCGGGTGGGTTGACGAAGTACCAGGCGGGCGCCTCGGCCTCGTACGCACCGCCCGGTGACATCATCGCCATCGCCCAACGGCGCGACTCGGGCGCGGGGCCAACGAGGCACTCTCCACCCGGATCGGGTAGCAGGTCCGCCTTGAGGGTGAACTCGGTGATCTCGCCGATCAGGTCACGTGCGGCTGCGTAGATGCCCTCGTCGTCGGGATGATCGGCGAGCAACTCAGGGATGAGCTCGGCGGGTCGGGCACCCGGCCGGTAGCGGGCGCAATCCACTTCGAGTCGCTCGAGCAGCCGGTCGCGCTCCCGGTCGGCTCGCAGCTCGAGCCGCCCGAGGTCGACGGGCATTCCTTCAGGGTCGCCGAGAAGGCGAGCGAGCACCTCAGGGCCGAGGGCGCATTCGGGCGGGCCGTTCGCCGCGGCCTCCGCGAGCCGCCCGAGGAGGCGGGCGTGCGCGGCGAGCGCCTTCTCGTCGGTGATCCCGGCCGCGAGACCGCGGGTGCCGCTGACAAGAGAGGCCGCCACCGGCGCCGGAACCCGATCCAGGGACTCGAGCGATGCGTCTATCGCCTCTGGCCACTTCGAGAGGTGTGTCGCCCTCGCCTCGGAGCGGTCGCTCTCCGGGGCGTACTCACGGTCGTAACAGGCGAGGTCCAGGTTGTCGATGTGGACGAGGGGATTCCAGCGGTGAATCTCGCCGATCTGGACAGCCGTGCGCCAGCCAGCCTCCGCCGCGCGCACGTGCGCCTCGTCATGAGGATCGGGCTCAGCCGCTGACTCGCCCGGGCTGTCGAGGCGCCTTATGCCAGACAAGAGGCCCGACGGCGAGAGGTCGAGGACCTGTCCGTCGTACTCGTGCACCCCTGCGTACTCACGAATCTCGGGGATCGACAGGTCCCAGAGAGCGCGGAGTCTTGGGCCAATCATGTCGAGAATCGAGCGTTCCGGGACTGCCACGTCCAGCACGGTACCGTAGGGAGATGGCGTCTCGATACCGTTGCAACGCTTGTGGCAACCTCACTCGCTTCGACGTGGTTGCCACTCGGCGGACCAAGTCCTTCCACCACTTCAGTGTCGGCGGCGAACTGCAGGTCGAAGACGAGGTGGTCCTCGACGAGCAGATCGAGCAGGTGACCTGTCGCTGGTGCGGGAGCGCGAAAGCTATCGAAGAGCTCTCGGGCGACGTCTCTGACCAAGCAGGCGCCGAGGCCGGTATAGAGAACGAAGTCGCGACCGCAGCTCAGAGCTGACTTCGCCGGAGACCTCAGGCGCCTCGGCGCTCGAAGCGCAATTGTGGCACGAGACCCACCTGGTGAAGCAGTTTGATGGCCCTTGCCTCCATCACGTCGACGATCACGGCTTGCTCCTCGTCGGGTCCGAGCAGGAACGAGACCACACAGTCGTCACAGGCATGGGTCCCCTCGAGGGCGCATTCGTCACAGCTGATCGAGATCGGATTTGTAGGCATCGTCGTCCGGTCCTCCTTGTCCGCCGCAACGCGCGCGACATCGATGACATGGTGACATGAGGGTGTAACACTCACTCCCGCCTGGCAGGGCCGCCGGGCTGTGAAAGGGTGAACGCGTGCCGCATCTGCTCGTGACGAACGACTTCCCGCCCAAACACGGCGGGATCCAGTCGTACCTCTACGAGCTATGGCGCCGCCTTCCCACCGGCATGGCGACCGTCTACACCACGTCCTATCCCGGGGCCGGCCGATTCGACGCTGCACAGGAGTTCCCCGTCATGCGCAGCGAGCATTCAGTGCTCTGGCCGACGCCTGCCCTCGTGTCGAGAGTCGACCGGCTAGCGGAAGAGACCGGCGCCGGGCTTGTGGTGCTCGATCCGGCACTTCCGGTGGGACTCGCGGGTCCTCGACTGGCAAAGCCCTACGGCGTGGTGGTGCACGGAGCCGAGATCACAGTCCCCGGACGCCTCCCGGCCGCGCGCGATCTCTTGAGAGAGGTCCTGTCGTCCGCAGCTTGGATCGTGGCAGCGGGTGGCTATCCCGCCGCCGAAGCGCGCCGTGCGGCCGGCAGTCGCCTCCCGCCGGTGACGGAGGTGCCACCGGGGGTTGACGTCGAGCGTTTCTTCCCGCTTTCAGGCGAGCAGCGCCGCGCCGCGCGGCTGCGACTCGGGCTTCCTGAGGACGCTCTAGTTGTCGTCAGCATCAGCCGTCTCGTTCCGCGAAAGGGGATGGACGTCCTCATCCGAGCAGTGGCACGACTCCAGCGCTCCCGGCCGGAGCTCGTGCTCGCCATCGGAGGCGCCGGCCGCGACGAGAGGCGGCTCAAGGCGGTCGCGGCTGTTGCCGACGTGCCGGTCCGATGGCTCGGCCGGATCTCCGACGAGGACCTGCCTCTCGCTTACGGCGCTGCCGACGTCTATGCGATGTGTTGCCGGGACAGGTGGTTCGGGCTCGAACAGGAGGGTTTCGGGATCGTGTTCCTGGAAGCCGCCGCGTGCGGGGTGCCACAGCTCGCGGGCTCGAGCGGTGGGTCGGCGGAGGCCGTTCTCGACGGAGAGACGGGGTTCGTGGTGGAGGACCCGGCGAACGATCGAGCGGTCGCGGCCGCCCTCGAGCCCTTGCTCGACGACACGTCGCTGCGAGAGCGCCTCGGGGCCGCAGCACGAGAGCGGGCCGTCGCGCATTTCGGCTACGACAAGCTGGCTCTTCGCCTCGAACGAGCGCTCATAGAGGCGGGTGGGTGACTGCTCCGGCCGTCCGCACCGTCGCCTGTGTTGACCGCAGGTCTTACCAATAATCCGACAGCAGGGCCTTGCGGCGGGTACTGTCCGAACAACTGAAAAGCGCCGCGGAAGGAGGAACGGTGGCGGAGCACACGACAAACCGGGTGCTGGTGGACGCCACGCCTGAGCGGTGCTTTGCCGTGGTGGCGGACATCGAGTCGTACCCGGACTGGGTCGGCGACTTGAAGCAGGTCGATGTCCTCGAGCGTGACGAAGAGGGCAGGCCGACCGTTGCCGCCTTTCGCGCCGCCGCCTTCGGGCGATCGACCAGCTACACGCTTGTTTATGACTACTCGAAGGCTCCTGAGGAATTCGCCTGGATCCAGCGCGACGGCGACCTCACGAACCGGCTCGACGGCTACTACCGCTTCCGCCCGGCGCCCGACGGGCGTACCGAGATCACCTATCAGCTCGTGGCGGAGCTCCGGGTCCCTCTCCCTGGATTCATCAAACGCCGCGCTGAGGGCAACATTCTCCACGCTGCCATCCGCGACCTGAAGGCACGCGTCGAGTCTCGAGCGTGATCGGCGTCGGGCTCGACGTTGGTGGGACGAAGATCCTCGGTATTGCGATCGACGTGGACGGCAACATCCTCGCCGAGCACCGACGGGCGACGGTTGACCACGGCGAGGACATGCTCGCCAACCTCGCCGAGGTGTACACGCTGCTCGCCGAACAGGCGAGCGAGACCTTGGCGCGCGCGGGCAAGCCCTCGGCCGAGAGGGCACCTCCAGTCGGAGTAGGCGTTCCCGGCTTAGTGGATCGCCAAGGAACGCTCGTGTTCGCCCCCAACTTGCCGGGAGCGAACGGCACCAATGTCCGGGTCGGCCTCGCCGAGACGCTGGGCGAGCTCAGGCCTGTCATCCGCGTCGACAATGACGCGACCTGTGCGACCGCCGGCGAGACGGCGTTCGGCGCCGGGCGAGGCCGCACGGACGTCCTCTTCGTCACCCTCGGCACCGGAATCGGGGGCGGCATTGTGACAGGTGGGAGGTTGCTCAGCGGCGCCAGCAACTTCGCAGGCGAGATCGGGCACGTCGTGGTCGACACGCACGGCCCGCCGTGCGGCTGTGGGCGCCGCGGCTGCTGGGAGCGGTACGCCTCTGGCTCAGGTCTTGGCAGGATCGCCCGGGACGCGGCCCTCGCAGGTCGGGCCTCGCGAATCGTCTCGCTCGCGGGCGGAGAGCCAGATGCCGTCCGTGGCGAGCACGTGATGGAAGCGCTCGCCGATGGCGACGCGGAGGCTGCGGCCATCCTCGAGGAGTTCGCGTGGTGGCTGGCGCTCGGCCTCGCCAACCTCGCGAACATCCTCGATCCCGAGGTCATCGTCATCGGCGGCGGGCTGGTCACCGCCGGCGATCTGCTGCTCGGGCCGGTCCGCCGAGCGTTCCACTCTCAGTTGGAAGGCGCTGACCTCCGCCCGGAGATCGAGATCCTGCCTGGATTGCTCGGCGACCGGGGCGGGGCGATCGGCGCTGCCGTGATCGGGCTCGAGGCGTCCGGCACGGCGATTTTGACGGGTCCAGCTGGCTCGACATGACCAGCCCTCGCCCAGAGGCGTGACCGGTGAAGATCGGCGTGACACTGCCGACGCTCTCCGCAGACGCCGAGGCTGTCCTCCAAGCGGCTCGAGCGGCTGAGGAGGCTGGGTTGCACGGGGTGTTCAGTTTCGATCATCTCTGGCCGCTCGGACACCCTGAACGGCCCTCGCTGTCGGTCTACCCGATTCTCGGGGCTGTCGCCGTCTCGACCACGCGGATCCGTGTCGGCACGCTCGTGGCCCGAGTCGGGTTGCTCCCTGACGAGGTCGTCGCCGCTTCGATCGCAGCCCTGCACTCGATGCTCGGTGACAGGCTGATCGCCGGCCTCGGGACGGGAGACGAGGCGAGCGAGCCCGAGCATGAGCGCAACGGGTTGCCCTACCTTGGGCTGGCGGCCCGCTTGGAGAGCCTTGCTGGGATACTGGCGCAGCTCACGGGGCGCGGCATCGAGTGCTGGGTCGGCGCGGGCAACGAGGCTACGAACCAGGTTGCGCGCGCTGCGGCGGCGACGCTCAACCTCTGGGACGTTGCGGTCGAGCGCGTCGCTCACGAGGTCGCCGCGAGCGACGCGCCGGTCACCTGGGCAGGCCCACTGCCGAAGAGCGCAGACGCCGCCGCCGAGGTAATCGTCGCCCTTGAGGGCGCCGGCGCCACGTGGGTGGTCTGGGGCTGGCCCAGCTCGATCGGTCTTGTGACCGATGCCGCCGCCAAGGCCGGGATCGACCTTGCGGAGCCGTTAGGAGGCTCTCGAGCCCGCGAGTAACCTCGAGTGATGGAGCTTCGCCGAGTTACCGGACTGCCGCCTTACGTCTTCGCCGAGATCAACGAGCTGAAGCTGGCAGCAAGGCGGGCAGGCGAGGACGTCATCGACCTCGGCTTTGGCAATCCCGACATCCCATCTCCTTCGATCGCCGTCGAGAAACTGGCCGAGGCCGCCCACAACCCCCGCAACCACCGCTACTCCTCGAGCCGTGGAATTCCCAAGTTGCGCCAGGCGATCGCTGATCTGTACCTGCGGCGTTTCGGCGTCGAGCTCGACCCGGAACGGGAAGTGGTCAGCACCATCGGCGCGAAAGAAGGCCTCTCTCACCTCATGTGGGTTCTCGTGGGACCAGGTGACACAGCCCTCGTGCCGTCGCCCTCCTACCCGATCCACATCTACGCGCCCCTGTTCGCCGGGGCAGATGTGCGCATGGTGCGGCTCGAGCAGCTCGGTGCCGACGAGACGCTGGCCGGAGAGACCTTGCTCGGCAACCTGAACGAGGCGTGGGAGTCCGCGTGGCCGAAGCCGCGGGTCGCCATCTTGTCCTTCCCGCACAATCCGACGACGGCCTGCATCGACTTCGCGACGATGACTCGGCTCGTCGAGTGGGCGCGCGAGCACAGCGTGATCCTCGTGCACGACTTCGCCTACTCCGACACCGCCTTCGACGGCTACGAGCCGCCGTCGATCCTGCAGGTCCCCGGGGCAAAGGATGTCGCGCTCGAGTTGTACACGCTCACCAAGTCGTTCTCGATGGCGGGCTGGAGGGTTGCCTTCCTCCTTGGGAACGCAGAGCTGGTGCAGGCGCTCACCAAGCTCAAGAGCTACCTCGACTACGGGACGTTCCAGCCGATACAGATTGCTGCCATCGTCGCGATGAACGAGGCTCCTGAATACCCGAAAGCCGTGAACGAGATCTACCAGGCAAGGCGCGACGCCCTCTGCGACGGCCTCTCCCGCATCGGCTGGGAGGTGCCGAGGCCGAAGGGCACGATGTTCGTCTGGGCCGCGATCCCGGAGGCCTACCGCGAGATGGGCTCGCTCGAGTTCTCGAAGTACCTAGTGGCCGAAGGCAAGGTGGCGACGTCACCGGGTGTGGGTTTCGGGCCGGGTGGGGACGGATACGTGCGTTTTGCCCTGATCGAGAATGAGCAGCGGATCGCACAAGGGGTCAGGTCGCTTCGCAAGGCCCTGCCGAAGCTCTGACGGCCCGGAGCGGTTGGCCTCAGGAAACCACGAGAGCGCCGAGGCTCAGCGAGGGCTCGGTGCCCTCGTTGACGTAGCGCGACGAGAGGCTTCCGTCTTTAACGACCCAGCTCCCGTCGGACTCCTCTGCTGCGAAGATGGGAAACGCGCTCTTGTTGTGACCGGCGGCCACGGCGATCGACTCTGCGGCGCTGAGCGCGTGCAGCCAGCCTGAGTCGCCGAGGTCCGTGTAGGCGTCACCATCCGTCGTCAAGTACGCGACGAGTGGCGTCGAGGACTTCCCGACTGTGGCGACCGCCACTTGGCTGACCGAGTCCTTGGCGGTGGGGCCGATCTCGGTGAAGTGGCCAGTGATGCCGATGCGGAGGAACGCCCTGCCCCCGACTCCGACGTACGCCTCCACCGCACGGGCGGCGCTCCCTCCGTCGTCTGCCAGGCTCAACGTCCGGACTCCGACAGCGACTCGCACGGCAGGCGCGGACCCGATCTTGAGGTAGGCGCCCGACGAGTCAGTCACATAACCCATGAGAAGGTTCTGTGAGGGCGAGTCCGATGCAAGAGCGATGGAGGCCGCGCCGGTCGCCTCGAGCACGGGCTTGGCGGAGAGGCCGCCGGTGACCACGAAGAAGTCGCCGCCAGAGGTCAGCCACCCAACACTCGGCTCGCCATTGCGGCCCTCTCCGGACGTCGCTGCGATCTGGGTCGCTCCGGAGCCGAGCTGCCACCAGGGAGCATCCGGCAAGTCGTAGCGAGCCTCGACTGTCCCCGAGGTCGTGAGGACGACAATTATGGGCGCGGGCTCCGATCCGCCGCCGCCGATCACGTCCGCCCTGGCCACGCCGCTCGCGATCGCGGTGAAGCCGCCTCGCAGCGCATCGATCTTGAGCAGGAGGTTGCCAGATGCGTCGAGCTCGGAGATGAGCGGCTCCTGAAGCGCCCATCTCGGGTTGTGGAGCCAGTCGACGACGGTACCGAAGCCCCCGTTCACGACCCACTTGCTAACGGTCAGCGTGTACCAGCCGTCTGTCGGGGAGTTGAGGTTCTCAGTTATTACCCTGACCGTGCCGTTGCCGTGGGCGTTCACCTGCGAGTCAGTCACGACCTCGGTATGGCCGTTCGAGTCGGAGTCTGTCAGCTCGAGGACGTCCCCCGGTTGAGGGGCGGCTCCGGGCGTGCCGTTCTTGACGACGATGAGCTTCGGCCCGTCAGGGTTGTAAGCGGCGTAGTTGTCGACGACCTCGTTGCCATTCGCCGCGTATGGCGGGATGCCCCACGCGAGGTACATCCATCGCATCGAGAGCTCCACGCACTGCCATTCGAACTCGCCCCATGCGTCGGGGAAGAACTGGACTTCGGGTTGGGACGAGGCTCCCTCGTTAGATCCCGGTCCACAGGCGATCAGTCCGTCCCACGAGGCCCCGAGCGGGTAAGAGCCGGGAAAGGTCCCGTCCTTTGCTCCGTCGCACTTCCCGTGCCACCAGGGTGGTTGCGGGATGTCGCCGTTCGGCAGGACATAGGGGACGTAGCCGGACGCCGACGCCGCAGCTGACGAACTTGCCCTCGCCACCGCCGCAGAGGCGGCCGGCGAGCCGACGTCGACAGCGAGTGCACTGAATCCGGCGGTGGCGATGAGCGAAGCGGCGGCAGCGGTGGCGGCGGTGCGAAATGAAGCAAGTTGCATTGCCAGTCGGCTCTCCCCCAGATGAGTGGGACTCGGCGTCCGCTCGCGTCACCGCGGCCGGACAACGCTACTTTGGCGGGAATTGGCAGTCAACGACCCTAAAGTCAGCCTTGCGCATTCGCCGGTTGGCGTGGAGATGGCGGCTGTGCAACGGCGATGTGAATGTTTCGTGTCTGCCCTTCACGGCAACGCTCTGCCGGAAGTAGCCTCACCGTGTGTTCTACGGTCTGATCAAAGCGGTGCTGACTCCGGTGCTACGCACGCTGTTCCGCGTCCGCACTTCCGGGATGGAGAACATCCCCGAGACCGGCGCCGTGATCCTCGCCTCGAACCATCAGGCTTTCTGCGACTCTTTGTTCCTCCCTATGGTCGTTAGGCGGCGTGTGACCTTCGTCGCGAAGGCGGAGTACTTCAGCTCTTGGAAGACCCGCTGGTTCTTCCGCGCCATCGGGCAGATCCCGATGAACCGGGAGGGAGGAGACGCAGCCAAGCGGTCGCTCGGCGAAGCGCTCGCGCTCCTGCAAGCGGGCGGCTGTCTCGGCATCTACCCCGAGGGCACCCGCCCGCCTGACGAGCGACTGCATCGCGGCCGGACGGGAGTCGCTCGTTTGGCGCTCGCAGCGAACTGCCCGATCGTGCCGGTCGGCATCAAGGGCACGCGTGCGGTGCAGCCCATCGGAGCCCGCATGCTCCGGCCTTTCAAGACAGTCGAGCTTGTCTTCGGCGAGCCGCTCGACCTCACCGCCCGCTACGGCGCCCGTCTCGACGAGCCGCTCGTCCTGCGCCAAGCCACCGACGAGCTCATGTGGGACATCCGCCAGCTCTCGGGGCAGGAGTACGTCGACCGCTATGCCTCGCGCCGTGCACAAGCAGCGGCAGACGAAGAAGTCCGGCGGAGCGCCGCTGGAGGCGAGAGTGGGTCCGAGCTGAGCCCGATCGCGTCGATAGCTCCTGAGCGCCGGGTGCTGGCTGACTCAGCCTGATTCGGCTGGTCCGGCTCCCGGTCAGTCCCAGTTGCGGCTGCGCGCGAGCGCGTCGAGCCAGCGGGCGTGATCCGCGTCCGCGCTCGCTCGAGATCTGACCGGCTCGCTGCGCCGGTCCTCGGTCACGAGGTCGCCCACCTCCTCCACCGTCCAGACTCCCTCGGCGATCCCGGCGAGAAACGCTGCCCCGAGCGCCGTCACCTCGGTCGTCGCCGGGCGGACGACGGGGACTCCACACTGATCGGCCTGCAGCTGGAGGAGGAGGTCCATCGCGGCGGCGCCGCCGTCGGCGCGCAGGACTGAGACCCTGACCCCCGCGCTGTCCTGCATCGCGTCGAGCACGTCACGAGTCTGGAAAGCCATCGCCTCGACGGTCGCGCGGGCGAGATGCGCCCTGCCGGTGCCTCGCGTCAGCCCGACGATCGTGCCCCGTGCGTGCGGGTCCCACCAGGGACTGCCGAGCCCCGTGAAGGCCGGGACGACGAACACGCCCTCACCGCTCGCCACGGTCTCTGCGAGCGGTCCCACCTCGGACGCGTGATCGATGATCCCGAGCCCGTCTCGCAGCCATTGGATCGTCGCGCCGGATGAGAACACCGCCCCTTCGAGTGCGTACTCCAGGGCTCCGGTCTCGCCCAGCTTCCACGCGACCGTGGTGAGGAGTCCATCGGTTGGAGCCGGCAGGCTCGGCCCGAGGTTCATCAGCACGAAACTCCCCGTCCCATAAGTCACCTTCGTCTGCCCAGGCTCGACGCAGTGCTGCCCGAACAACGCCGACTGCTGATCCCCGGCGATGCCAGATATCGGGATTCCTGCGAGGCGCCCGCCGGAGACTTCATCGGTGATCGTTGCGATCCGCCCGGAGGAGGGGACCAGCTCCCCGAGCATATGCGGGTCGATGCGGAAAACGTCGCACAGCTCAGCTGACCATTCTCCGGTCGTGAGGTCGAAGCACATCGTTCTCGACGCGTTGGAGGGATCGGTCGCGTGGCGGCCGGTCAGCTTCCAGGTGACCCAGTCGTCGACTGTGCCTAGTGCCACGGTCGAGCTGGCTTGCAGGTCACCGTGGCGGAACATCCACTCCCACTTGCTCGCCGAGAAGTAGCTGTCGAGAACGAGCCCTGTCCGGCTCCGGACGAGTTCGAGCTGGCCGGACTCCTCGAGCTCGCGACAGCGCTCCGCGGTGCGGCGATCCTGCCAGACGATGGCGCGATGAAGAGGCTGACCGGTAGAGCGGTCCCAGGCGACCGCTGTCTCGCGCTGGTTGGTGATGCCGACCGCAGCGATTGGCTCGCCGCGTTCGGCCAGGTCAGCGGTGAGCTCGGCCAGAGTCTCCTCGACGAGATCGAAGATCTCTCCCGCGTCGTGCTCCACCCAGCCGGGTCGCGGGAAGTACTGCGTGAGCTCTCGATAGGAGATGCTGACGACGTTTGCCGCTTCGTCCACAGCCAGTGCCCGTACACCCGTCGTTCCGGCGTCGATCGCAACCACCACAGCCATCCCGGCACGGTAGCTCGCCGCGCAAACCTTCGCGAGCGGCCTCTGACCTGGCCTGATCGCGTCGCTTGCCCATTGACAAGCGCGTAGTTACGGTGCTGTAATTAACCGGCTATCTGGTAGCTGCCTTTGTGGCTACCACCACATCTTGTGGTTTGGTCAATATCTTGGGGCAGTTACCCTGTCCTGGGAAAGAGAGGGGACGAGTCAGCATGGCTGTAGCAGGAGAGCGTCTCGGCATCGGGATCCGCCGGTACTTCACCGAAGAAGGCCGTCATCCCTACGACCAGGTTGCGTGGGAGCGGCGCGAGTCGCGCATATCGGACTACCGCACCGGAGCGGTGGCCTTCGAGCAGCTCGACGTCGAGGTTCCGGCGTCGTGGTCGATGAACGCGACGAACATCCTCGCTCAGAAGTACTTCCGAGGCACTCTCGGGACGCCCGAGCGTGAGTGGTCCCTCCGCCAGGTGATCGACCGGGTG
>JBKQLZ010000140.1:0-3715 GCA_052146895.1 Acidimicrobiales bacterium | reverse complement strand
GTCGTCGTCAAACTCCTCAATGACAATCTTTAGGACTCCGACCTCTCTGTTGGCACGAGCGTACCCGCCCATTACCTCGGACAATAGCGACCCGATTCGGCAGCGAAGCTCACTCTCTTCCGCCTTGCTCTGTTTTTGCGCACCTGTTCGAGGAGGAGGGTCGGCTTCGAGAGTTCGAATACGATCGAGGAGAGGATCATCGGTGCCAATGATCAAACCCCCGGGGGGTACTCTGTGGCGCGGCACGTTCACCCATGAAGTGCGTTCTCGGCTGCGCTAAGCGAGGGTAAGGACGGTCGCTGGCTTCTGCGGGAGCCGCGAGATCACCATCTCGGCGTCGAGCGACTCCTCCTCACCGCCAGCGCCGAAGATAGGCTCGTCTACGATGCAAATCGAGCGGGTCCGAGGTGCCTACAGATCGCTCGCCGGCGCCTTGTCCGCCATGTTGCTCTGCAGCGCCGGACTCTCGACGGTGGCCGCCGCTGCTCCTCGCACGGGCTCACCGGATCCGGTGAGCAAGCTGAAGGCGACGGCAACCGACACGACGGTCACGCTGAAGTGGAGCAACCCGAAGAAGGGGACGTTCACCGGCGTGATGGTTCGCCGGGCGACCGGAGGTCATGCGCCAACCTCCTACCGGACTGGCACGCTCATCGCCAAGGTCAAAGCGCCCGGCGACGGGCTCGTCGACCGCTCGGTGAAGGCCGCGACGAAGTACTCCTACTCGCTCTTTGCCTACGAGGGCAGCTCGTACTCGAAAGCGGCCAAAGTCAGCATCACGACGGAGCCCAAGTCACTGAGTGGAGTCAACGTGCTCTCGGGCGGGTCGTACGGCTTCAACGAGCCGAGCGCCGTCGTCTATGCCGGTGCCGATGTCTGGATCGCGAACACCGATGGCAACTCCGTGACCGAGATCGACGCGTCGACCGGCAGCTGGGTGAGAACCCTCTCTGGCAGCAGCTACAAGTTCTCCGATCCTGACGCTCTCACTTACGACGGATCGCACATCTGGGTGGCTAGCTCCGGCAACAACACGGTGACTGAGCTCGATGCCTCGAGCGGTGACTTCGTCCGTGCTCTCTCCGTCGGTTCCTTCGGTTTCAACTACCCGTATGCCATGGCCTTCGACGGCACCAACGTGTGGGTAGCGAATTTCTCTGGAAAGTCGGTCACCGAGATCGACGCGTCGGACGGCGATTGGGTCCGGACGTTGTCCGGTGGGTCGTACGGCTTCAGCGATCCCGATGCCGTCGCCATTGTCGGCACGCACGTCTGGGTGGCAAACCTCGTCGGCGCCTCGGTGACTGAGATCGACACGTCGGACGGCGACTGGGTCCAGACGCTGTCCGGCGGGTCGTACGGGTTCAGCGGCCCCGCCGGCTTCGCTTTCGACGGCACGCACCTTTGGGTCGCGAACTCTGCCGGATCCGCCACTGAGATCGACCCCTCCGACGGTGCCTGGATCCAGACCCTCACGGGTGGCTCTTACAGCTTCGACGGCTCTCTTGCGATCTGCTTTGGCGGCACCCACGTCTTTGTCACGAACACCGAGGGCGCGGGCGACAACACGGTGACGGAGTTCGCCGCGTCCAATGGGGACTGGACCCAGACCCTCTCGGGCTCCTCGTACGAGTTCAACAATCCCACCGCCATCGCCTATGGCGGTGGTGACGTGTGGGTGGCCAACTACGACGGGAAATCGGTCACTGAGTTCCCGGCCAGTTAGGGGCATTGCGTGGCGTTTCACTAATAGGTAAGTTGCCTAATAACTAATCGCGGCCGCGAGCGAACGAGCGGCGGCCGGTGTCGATGATCTCGGAGGCGAGCATGAGGAAGCTCCTACGCAGCATTCGTTTTCTGGCATGCGTGGCCGCCGTGTCCGCCACCGTGCTGGTCGTGTCGACCGGCACCGGAGCGGCGGGCGTCGGCGGCCATCTGGCAGCCGCAGCGCCGAAGCAGGTCAACGTATACGCCACCTACTACGGCTGGTACGACAACACTCCGCCAGGGTGCGCCACCGCATACTCGGGTTGCGCCGGAGGGACCGGCACCTATGCCCATCCGATCACGTTCGCAAGCGACAAGAAGGAGTTCCCTGTCGGGACCATCGTCTACTACCCGACGGTGGAGAAGTACTTCGTCATGGGCGACGAGTGTCAGGAGTGCACCGCGGACTGGAAAGGCAAAGGCCCGGACGGCGGCCCGCACCTCTACCACGTCGACCTTTGGATCGGCGGCAAGGGCGGGAACGCGTTCGACGTCATCAACTGCGAAGATGCCCTTACCCAGGGCATGCCCAACGGCGACCCGTTGCTCACGCCGTTCATCCTCAACCCGCCCTCGAACGAGCCCGTGAGCACCCAGCAGCTCTTCAACTCGAAGACGAACCAGTGCTACGGCGGCGCGACCACCTCGACAAGCCACGGGCGTTACGAGAACAAGGCGACGAGCGACTGCCTCGAGGACCCGTCTGCCAGCACCACGTCGGGCACGCCAGCCGAGGCGGCACCTTGCGCGCCGGGCAGTGCCGAGGACATCGCGTTCGACGGGGCGTTCTTCTTCGTCGGCAAGCTCTGCCTGCAGTTGGATGGATCGAAGATCGGCTCGTATCTCGAGTTCGCCACATGCAACGGAAACGACCTCCAGCAGTGGGAGATCAACCCCAACGGCACGATCGCCTGGATCCAGTACACCCGGTGCATCGCCCAGTCGGGCGACAGGATCGAACTCGCGAAGTGCACAGCGGTTGCCACGGACCTGTGGACCTTCAGTTCCGAGAATTCCTGATCCTTCCAGCTGCCGAGAAACTGTCGAAAGCCTCTGGTACCGCTCCCGCAATCTCGTCACGATGGGCTCGGTAACCGAAGAAGGAAGAAAGAGCGAGAAGGAGGCGGAAATGACGAACACAACAGACGAGGTGCGCGAAGACGGCCCAAGTCGTGTCATCGAGTCAGTCCAAGACGCAGAGCACACGGCGCTCGAAGCCGTCAGGAAGTTCGTCGACGCTGTCGACGGCGTGTTCCCAGACGTGAGCGCGGACAGCGGAGCCCGCCGGAAGATCATCGACTCGGCGTTCAAGATGACCGAGGAGCTGGTCGGGGCGTCGAACAAGCTCGCGCAGAAGGTTGTCAAGGTGACCGAGAGCATGCTGGCCGACTTGGAGAAGAGCGCCCGGACGCCCGAGAAGTAGTACGCGGACCATCGGGTGGAAACAGCATGAAGATCAGCCCGTTCCGTTCACGCACCGTCCCGATTCACGGCCACGACGTCAGCTATCGCATGGCTGGCGAGGGGCCTGTGATCCTGCTGATCCATGGGATAGCAGGGAGTTCGACGACGTGGCGGGGAGTAATGCCCGCGCTGGCGGAGCAATACACAGTGATCGCTCCCGACCTGCTGGGCCACGGACACTCGGCCAAGCCCCGAGGCGACTACTCGTTAGGGGCCTACGCGAGTGGCATCCGGGACCTGCTGACGGTGCTGGGCAAGGAACGCGTCACCCTCGTCGGGCACTCGCTCGGCGGGGGTGTGGCCATGCAGTTCGCCTACCAGTTCCCGGAGTGGGCCGAACGGTTGGTACTGGTCGCTTCTGGCGGTCTCGGCAAGGAGGTCAGCCCGCTGCTCAAGGCGGTAACCCTGCCTGGCGCCGAATACGTGCTCCCGCTCCTGCTCCACGCTCGCATCCGGGAAGTTGTCGAGTGGCCCGGCGCCAAGG
>JBKQLZ010000139.1:0-13089 GCA_052146895.1 Acidimicrobiales bacterium | reverse complement strand
ACCGAGCGCGTCCGGTGGAGCTCGACGAGGGCGTCGCGCTCGGACCGTTCGTCGGGGATCTGCTCCCCGGAGGCAGCCAGCACCTCGAAGATGTGCGCCGGCGCGATCTCCGTGACTCCGGCGTCGTACTCGCCGACCACGTGCTCGAGCGGCGTCGCCGGCCGCAACTTGTCGCCCTTCACCCTGGTCCTGTCCGGTAGCAGGATGAGCGCCACGCCGCCCGGCCGGAGCACCCTGTGGATCTCGCACAGCATCCTGAGCGGATTGGCGAGATGCTCGAGCACATGGCTCGCGATGACGAAGTCCTGGCTGGCGTCGTCAATCGGCGCGAGACCCTCGGCGTTGAAGTCGACAAGCACATCCGGGTCGATGAAGCCATCGGCTACCTCCGGGAACAGCACCGCCGCGTCGGCGGCGGACCACCGGTCGACGTAGCGAACTTTCGCGCCGTCCGGGGCGGCTAAAGGGTGGTGACCCGGACCGAGCTCGATCCCTTCTCCCGACAGGTGACGGCTCATGAGGCGGCGCCGCGAGCCGCCGTCGACGCTCGCATAGAGACGTTGCATCATCGCGACCGAACGCTAGTGCCTGGCTGCTTCCGTCTCCCCCGACTGTGTCTTTTCCATTGACGCTCTGATGCCTCGGCCCTAGCGTTTTGCACGAGAGAAGGAGGGGTCGATGAGGATCCGCGTCGTAGCTCATGGCACCATGCTGAAGACAGTCTTGTCCCTGGTGATGATGATGGCGCTCGGGCTGTTCGGGGTGGCGAGCGCCACCGTGGCCAGCGTTTCTCCGGCGAGTGCCGCCTCCAAGCACCCGCGCCTGGTCGCAATGCCGTATGCCACCCAGGTGCCGAAGGCCGTCTCGATCCCGAATCGAGGCGAATACGACTGCAACGGGTTCAGTCCGGTCGAGGCGCCGGCCCGTGCGGACCTTTGCACGGATGTCCGCGGGATTCTTGGCGTCGACAACCGCAACACGTGGGGTGGCCGCTTCTACGACAACGGCCAGTACATCGGGCACGACGAGCCCGACATGACCTTCCTGTCGACCCAGTCGGGCTCGGGGAACAACGTCACCTGGAACGAGACGTTGCCGGTCGACCCGTCCGCCGGTCCGACCGTCGGCACGCCAGGCAAGGACGTGTCGCACTGGTTCGAGCTCTCGCCGGCTCCGTGGTTCTCCATGGCGATGTGCGATCCTTACTCGTACCCGCAGCTGGCGTGCATCCCCAAGTCGAACAGCAACGCTCCGAGCTGTCCGACGGCGTTCAACTGCCCCAGCAACGCGTATCCGGGTGCCGGTGCGGCCGTGATGGAGATGCAGCTCTATCCACCGGGCAACCCACCCTGGGTCGACAACGAGAGGTGCGGCGACGCCGGGTGGTGCGCCGCCATCACCATCGACAGCCTCGAGTGTACGAACCTGTATGCGACGTGCCAGACCGCCTGCGAGGAGCCGATCAACTTCGCCTTCATACAGACGAACGGCGTACCTACCGGTCCCGCCGGCCCCGGCGATTCAGACTTCGACACGTCCGTGCCGAACAGCGACACGCTGATCATGAAGCCCGGGGACAAGATCAGCATCCACATGTACGACGCTCCCGCGCCGGCAGTAAAGGATGCACTTGGAGGCAACGACGCCTTCAAGGTCGTCATCGACGACGTGACGCAGGGTACATCGGGCTTCATGCAAGCGTCAGCGAAGAACGGCTTTGAATACGTCGACATGAACTGCCAAGTCGGCGCGGCCAACTGGCAGCCGGAGTACAACACGGCGGCCGACGGCAACATCGTCCCCTGGGCAGCGCTTCAGACGAACATCAGCACCGAGTATGAGACCGGCCACTTCGAGGTTTGCAACAGCGTGAGCGGCAGCTACCCGCCGCCGCCACCAGACGAGCAGCTCCCATCGCCGGCATACTACGGAGCGGACTACAACCCGTTCGACCCCTACGACACCGGTGGGACATACAGCACCTGCTCCGGAGGCGACGAGGGCACCACCGGGGCCGGAGAAGGCGACGAGACGACCGACGGCATCTGTTATCCCGCTAGCGACCCGCATACCGGCTGGGACCAGGGCGCCGGTACTGCCATGGGGCCGGCGATCGCCACTTGCCAGGACAACCTCACGCAGAACGGCGACCTCGACTTCGACGGAACGCCCTACCGCACCGAATGGCCGACGGGCGCGGCGCCAACGAGCCTCTACCCGTCGAGTTTCATCGAATCCTTACCGACCACTGACGGCAAGCAGTATTCGCAGTGGTACTTCCAGACTGACATCGCGCTCAGCGAAGACACTTGTAAGGGCGCGACCATCGCTCCGGCGAAGACCGTCACCGCCTCCGGTTGCTCGGTGCCTCCAGCCGGCACGGAGGTTGACCAGCCGGGACACAAGGCGTTCTACCCGTACTGGAGCGAAGTGGACACGAGCGGGACCTGCACGATCGACTTCGGCAACGTGGGCTCGGGCGCTGGCGTGAACGACTTCGGCAAGGGCGCTGAGTACGGAACCGACCAGTTCCCGACCCTCGGCTACCCGGAGTTCGAAGGCAGGATCTACGACAACACGTGCAAGGCCGCCCCGAGCCAGGGATATTTCCTCGCCGGGAGCGCCGGCCATATGATCGCCGCCGGTGACGCACCGGCGCTCCGGAGCGTCCACGGTCTGCAAGGGAAGATCGTCGACGTCTCAGCGACTCCCGACGGCCGGGGCTACTTCGCCGTCAGCAACACGGGGGCCGTGTACACCGAAGGCGACGCTGTCTTCCGGGGCGACCTGACGTCACTCATCCATCCGGTGGAAGCGAGCGACATCGTGGCCATCGCTACGACACCCGACGGTGGGGGCTACCTGATCGTCGGCGCAAACGGAGGTGTCTACGCCTTCGGGAACGCCAAGTACCACGGCTCGTTGCCGGGGATCGGCGTCGAGGTGCACAACATCGCTGGAATCGTGCCTACGGCGAACGGCCGCGGCTACCTGCTCTTCGGCGCAAACGGAGGTGTCTACGCCTTCGTGAACGCCAAGTACCACGGCTCGTTGCCAGGGTTGGGAGTAAAGGCCGACGACATCCGCGGGCTTCTCCCTGCGCCAGCAGGCACCGGGTACTTGTTGGTCGGAGCCGACGGGGGTGTGTTCGTGCTCGGCAAGGGCGTCCCCTTCCACGGTTCGTTGCCGAGCGAGGGCGTCCACGTGGACGACATCGTCGGCATCGCCCTCACCTCCGACGACGAGGGCTACTGGATGGCCGGTTCGAACGCCGCCGTCTACCCCTTCGGAGACGCGAGGTCGCTGAAGAGCGACTTCGTCTCGACCGACACGCCGGTCATCGCCATCGCGGGAGTCACCACCGACCTAATCAACCCGTAAGCGGCGACATCAGCAGCTCTCCGGCCAGGGGTCCACTTACGAGCGCTGCACGAATCACCGAAGATGCCTGGAGACCGTCACACTCTGGGCCGTGGTGGCGGTTCTGTCCTACCTGGGTCACGGAGTGGGCCGTAGAGGACTCGAACCTCTGACCCCCTGCGCGTCATGCAGGTGCGCTACCAACTGCGCCAACGGCCCGTGAGCAGACGAATCTACCACCGTGCCCGAACTTGGGTGCCCAGCTCGGTCTCGGAGTGATCGGAACTGCGCCGCATTGGCTCCGTGCCACGGATACCGTCCAGGGGCCAACTAGATTTCGGTGTTGTGCAACGTGTCCCGGGGCCCGCTGACCCCGAGACCCCGGAGTTCCCGAGCGACTCCATCGGCGGTAACGGTTCTCCGGCGTTCGAGGAAGCGGGCGCGAGCGACCTCCCGTCGCAAGCCGCCAACTTGCCGCTTGCCCCCCTCGTCGACGAAGACGGGAACTTCCTCGCCCCGCCCGACCTCCGGCCGTTGCACCGCAGGGCACGCGTCCTGCCCCAACCCACGCGCCAAGGCTCACGTGCCGCTGCGATCGTCGGCCTCATCGCGGTGCTCGGAGCGCTCGGCTTCGTCATCGGCGAGCTCCGGCCGGACCTCCTCTTCGGATCGGGCGTGGATGTCGGCGGCGACAACGGCGGTCACATCGCGGCGCCTTACTTTCTCATCCATGACCTGTTGTCCCAGGGCAGGCTGACGGGCTGGGACCCTTGGTGGTTCGACGGCTTCCCGCTGTACGTCTTCTACTTCCCGCTCCCTGCGCTCCTCGTCGCGTTCGCCACAGCCGTGATGCCGTATGCCGTCGCGTTCAAGCTCGTCACGGTTCTCGGCTCGGTGACGCTTCCGATCGCGGGGTACATCTTCGGACGGTCGGCAGGATTCCGGCGCCCGGTTCCCGTGCTCATGGCCGTCGCGACCGTGCCCTTCTTGTTCAATACGAGCTACACGATCGACGGCGGCAACCTCGCATCGACGATGGCGGGCGAGTTCTCCTTCAGCCTTGCCGTCACCACCGGCCTGTTCTTCCTGGCCACCGTCGCGTATGCGCTGCGGACGGGGAAGCTCCGCTGGTTGGCCGCGGTCCTCTTCGCCGTTACCTGCGTCTGTCACGTGATACCGGCACTCGCGTTCGGGGCTACGGCATTGCTGATGGCGCTCGCGACGCTCCGACCGCGGACGCTGACGAGAGCCCTCAGGATCATCGTGCCCATAGGTGTCGTCGGCGCGCTCCTGGCGGCCTGGTGGCTCATACCGTTCGCGGCTGACCTCCAGTACTCGTCCTCGATGAACTACTCGCCGGTCGGCGGGGGCGGTTGGTTCCACACGAACTTCCTGCCCGACGGCTACTTGTTCATGCTGATACCCGGGGTGCTCGGAGCGCTCATCTCCATTACGGCGCGTAACCGACCGGCGTTCGTGCTCGCTTTGTCCGCGGGCCTATCGGTCTTGGCCTTTCACTGGCTTCCGTCCGGCCTCGTGTACAACGCCCGGTGGCTGCCGTTCTGGTTCCTCTACGTGTCGCTTCTGGCGGCGTACGCGCTCGGCGAGGCCTCCCGGCTGCTCGGCCGCTACGTCGCGCCATCGGGCGTGGCCTCGGTCGCCATGACACTCGGAACCGTCGGCGCCATCATCGGATCGGTCTTCGCAGGCGGCCTCGAGGGCAACGGCTTCCTCGGGTTCACGACGCCTGCCGGGCACGTGCAGGTCTCGGGATGGATCGACTGGAACTACAGCGGCCTGCAAGCGCGTTCTGGGTGGCCGGTCTTCCAGAGCATGGTGAAGCTCCTCGACAGCGCCGGCAAGAAATACGGATGCGGTCGACTCCAGTACGAGTACCTCTCGGAGACGACGAACCCGTTCGGTTCCACCGAGGAGATGATGTCGATCCCGATGTGGACGAGCGGGTGCATGCAGACCACCGACGGGATCTACTTCGAGTCCTCGACGACCACGCCGTTCCACTTCCTCGACGTGAGCGAGGTCTCGCAGAACGGCGAGTCGCCCGACCCGATCGCCGGCTTGAACTATCCCGGCTTCGACCTGGCCGACGGCGTGCGCCACCTCCAGCTGATGGGGGTGCGCTACTTCCTCGCGATGTCGCCGCCGGTCGAGGCGCTGGCCTCCACCGACCCGAGCCTCGTCCAGATCGGGTCTGCTCCGAGTTTCCCCGGTCCTTACAACAGGCTCCCGGTGAGCCACCCCCATGTCGTCCTCTACCTCATAAAGAACAGTGCACTCGTGGTTCCCCTCACCCATCTCCCCGAGGTGGAGTCGACTGGAAAGCAGGCCTGGCTTGACGTAAACCTCAATTGGTACGAACAAGAGAAGTACTGGCCCACGCTGCTAGCTCGTTCAGGCCCTGCCACATGGCCGCGAGCCCGAAGCGGCGAGCTCGTCCCGCCCTCACGCTCGGTGCCGGCCACCTCCACCCAGATCAGTCACATAGTCCCGGGCACAGAGTCGATCTCGTTCCACGTCTCGCGGACCGGGACGCCCGTGCTAGTGAAGGTGCCCTACTTCCCGAACTGGACAGCCTCGGGCGCGACCGGCCCGTACGAGGTGTCACCGAACCTGATGGTGGTGGTGCCGACGTCGGAGGACGTGACGCTCACCTACGGGACATCGCAAGCAGACTGGGCCGGCAAGATCGCCTCCCTCGTCGGGGTCGTGGGTCTCGGCGCCCTCGTCACGATGCGAGCACCTTTGCCCGCCATGCCCGGTCCCCAAGCACCCAGTCCCGGGCCCTCACCGGCTCTGGTCCCGCCTGTCGTCGAGGACAGCGCCGACGAGACCGAGAGTGAACCCGACGCCGAGGACGGAGCGAACGAGGATGGAATCCTCGACGTCTCTGTCGTCCTCCCAGCGCACAACGAGGAGTCCTTGATCGCCGAGACCGTGACAACGCTCGTAGCAGCGCTCTCCGGCGAGCGATTCGAGATCATCATCGTCGAGAACGGATCGACGGACCGAACGGCAGAGGAGTGCCAACGGCTCGCGCTCGAGCATCCTGAGGTCGACCTCGTCCGCCTCATCGAAGCGGACTACGGAGACGCTCTGCGGTACGGCTTCTTCCAGGCGCGCGGCGCCGCGGTGGTGAACTTCGATGTGGACTACTACGACCTTGGGTTCCTGCGCGAGGCAATGTCGATCCTCTCCGCGGGCAAAGCGCAGATCGTGCTCGCGAGCAAGCGCGCCCCGGGCTCGGCCGATCGGCGACCTCTCCCACGAAGGGTGCTGACCGCCGGGTTCACCAAGGTGATGCGCCTGCTCCTCGAAGTTCCCGTCAGCGATGCGCACGGCATGAAGGCTCTCGACCGCCGCGCCATCGCTCCGGTGGTTGCGGCATCGCAGATGGGCGGCTCTGTCTTCGACGTCGAGGTCGTCGTCCGAGCGCACCGATCCGGGCTCCAGATCGCCGAGCTCGCGACCGAGGTGCACGAGGTGCGGCCAGCCCGCACGGGCGTCGTCCGGCGGAGCTTCGAGGCGTTACGGGGCCTGATCTGGTTGCGCTGGATCGTCGGCCCGGCAAAGCCGGCTTGACCGCCTTATCTCAGCGGCCGAACTCTGGCACCGCCGTGGCGCGCTCGACAAACTCGGCCGGCTCGAGCGCGGGCGAGTACAAGAAGCCCTGGAACATGTCACACGCCGTCGCCTCGAGGGCGGCCAGCTGGTTCTCGTCCTCGACGCCTTCGGCCACCACCTCCAGGCCAAGGGCATGGGCGAGGCTGACCACGCTCGCCACTATGACAGCGTCCTCCGGGCTCGTCGTCAGGTCGTCGACGAACGACTTGTCGATCTTGAGGCAGTCGAGAGGGAACTTCCTCAGATAGCTGAGCGACGAGAAACCAGTGCCGAAGTCGTCGATCGCGAGCCGCACACCCAGGTTCTTCAAGCGTCGCAGCACCCCAAGGGCGTCCTCGGGCTCGGTCATGAGAGCGCTTTCGGTGATCTCGAGCATCAGCCGGTACGGATCGATTCCCGTCTCCACGAGCACGTTGTGCACCATCTCGACGAGACCCGCGTCGGCGAGCTGGCGGGAGGACAGGTTCACTTCAATCACATCTGCGATCGGCGCCCGGCGCTCCGCTTCGGCCGCCGCAACCCATTGGCTGTAGGCCATGCACGCCTCGCGCAGGACGTGCGCGCCAATCGGGACGATGAGGCCAGTCACCTCGGTCGCGTGGATGAAGTGAGAGGGCAGGACGAGCCCATGGGCGGGATGACGCCAGCGCACGAGCGCCTCGACGCCGACAAGCCTCCGGTCCATGAGCGACAGCACGGGTTGGTAGTGGACCTCGAATTCGTTCCGCTCGAGTGCGAGGTGCAACGAGCTCTCGGCGTGATCCCGTGCGATGAGCCCATGGCGCAGCGACTCCTTGTAGGGCTCGAGGCGACCACCTCCACGCTGCTTCGCCACGGCGGCGGCGACCCCGGCGTTGACGACGAGCTCGCCGAGATCGGCGCTCGGATCGCTCGCGCCGATCGAGCCGAAGCTCGCCGTCACGAAGACACTCGAGACAGACGTCATGACGGGAATTCGGAGCGCGTTTAGAAGGCGCTCGGTGAGAGACTTCACCCGGTGGTCGACCTCGTCTCCTTCGAGGAGCACGAGGAACTCGTCAGCCGCGAAGCGCGCGACGACGTCGTCGGAGGCCACGACGCCTTCAAGTCTCGACGCCACCTCGCGGAGCACTTCGTCACCGACGTCATGGCCGAGCGTGTTGTTCACAGTGTGGAAGCGGTCGAGGTCGACCTTCACGATCGCAATCTCGCCCGGGCGCTCTGAGAGCCGCGCGAGGGCGAACGATGCCAGATACAAGAACATCTGGCGAGTCGGGAGCCCGGTGAGCGAGTCGTACAGCTCCGCCCGCGAAAATTCCGGCCCTCCCGGTCGGCGCGCCGTCACCGCGTCGGGAGCCACCGGTGCATGGCCAAGACTGTATGCAACGGCAACGCCCAGGGCGGGGATCCTCCATGCGATGAGGCCATGACGCTTACTCGCCCTCAGTCCTCGGTAACCTCGCTGCCCGTGGCCAACGATCTCCCAGCGATCCCCGGCCGCCAGCGGAGCGTCTACACCACGAGCCGCAAGAGCATGTTCGGCCGGCGGCGATCACATGTGCCGAGCTTTGGTGGTGGTCCGGGGCGCGGCGGTCTTGGGGTCGGGCCTCCTCGCCGCCGATGGCCGAAACGCTTGCTCATAGGCGCGATCTCGCTCGTCGTGGTCCTCGTTGTCGTATCGGTCGGCAGCTACCTCTACTTGGACAGCAAGCTCGGCGGCATCGAGCGTGTCGCCGTCAGCGGCCTGACACCGGTCAAACCCGGTCAGCCGCTCGACATTCTCCTCATCGGCTCCGACTCGAGGAGCTGCGAGAAGTCCTCACAGTCCGCCGCCTTCGGGAGCAAGACGACCGTCACGGGCGAGCGCTCCGACACGATCATCGTGGCGCGGCTGCTGTCCGGGAGCCGCGTCGAGATGCTCTCCATCCCGCGGGACACCTGGGTTCCCATCGCCGGCACGGGTGGATCGAACAAGATCAATTCGGCGTTCAACAACGGCGCGGGCCAGCTTGTGCAGACGATCCAGGACAACTTCCACATCCCGATCAATCACGTGATCATGGTGAACTTCTGCGGGTTCCCGGCAATGGTCAATTCGTTGGGCGGCGTCTACATGGACTTCAGATACCCGGTGAAAGACGGCTTCTCCGGTCTGTACGTCCGGCAGACCGGATGCCAGCTGGTGAACGGGACGGAGGCGCTCGCACTGGTGCGGAGTCGCCACCTCTTCTACTTCGCCCGGAGAACTTGGAACTACGACGTGCAAAGCGACTTCTCTCGCATCAAGCGCCAGCAGGCCTTCTTCCACGCGCTCCTCGATCGCGTGCACCAGGTCGTGCCGAACATCTTCCGCCTCAGCTCGTTCGTGGGCGCGACGGTGGGTGGTCTCGCGGTCGACTCTGGCTTCTCCAGCAGCGAGATGATCGACATCGGATGGGACTACCACTCCTTGAGCGAGTCCAACCTCTTCACTTCTCTGCTGCCGACTACCGAAGCTGTCATCGACAGCGAGGACGTGCTACTACCGGCACCGTCGTACGACCGGACGGTGACCTCGGCCTTCCTCGCAGGCAACGTGGGTACGTTCCAGAGCGCCCTCGGCATGCCACCGCACAGGGTCTACTTGGCCCAGTCGAGCGTGGTCACCGGCAATTTTCCGGAGCCGTGGAATCCGGTGCCCTGTTGATCCCGCTTGGCGGGCGGCGCCCAGTACCCTGTGGCCGTGCCTGACGAGGACAACGCTCCGGCCTCGGAAAGCAGTGCGCACCAAGGCCGGGCAAAGGGGCAGAGCCGGCGTCGCTGGCCACGCAGGCTTGCTATCGGCGTCGCCGCGGTCGTGGTGTTCGCGACAGCCGCTGCCGGTTCGGAGTACTGGTACGTCCGCCATGAGCTGAACTCCGTCAAGCGCTTCGCCAAGAAGGAGACGTCACATCTCGCGAAGCCGGCGCCACCCGGCAAGCCCGAGAACATCCTCCTCGTAGGCTCGGACTCGCGTGGCTGCATTGGCAAGAGCGCTTACAGCGAGGAGGGCAACCCCGACGTCCAGACCGGCCAGCGGAGCGACACGATCATCGTCGTCCGGCTGGTGCCCGCGACCGACTCGGCGGAGATGCTCTCGATCCCTCGTGACACCGTCGTGCCGATTCCCGGGACGGGCGGCTCCAGCAAGATCAACTCCGCGTTCAACAGCGGGCCGAACCTGCTGATCGAGACGATCGAAGACGACTTCCACATCCCGATCAACCACGTGGTCGTCGCAAACTTCTGCGGATTCACCGACATCGTCAACGCCCTCGGAGGGATCTATCTCAAGTTCCCAGACAAGGCGAGGGACCTCGAGACGGGGCTTCGCATCCACAGCACCGGTTGCCAGTTGGTGACCGGTGTCGAAGCCCTGCAGCTCGTCCGGAGCCGCTATTACGAGTACTACTCAGACGGCGTCTGGAACGACGACGGGATGAGCGACTGGAGCCGGATCCGGCGCCAGCAAGCTTTCTTCCACGCTGTGCTCGACAGGGTCCACTCGGAATCGCTCAACGTGCTCCGGATGAACTCGCTCCTGATTGCGATCGTCAAAGACGTCACGGTGGACCAGGGCTTCACCTCGAGCGACATGCTCAGCCTCGCTTTGCGGTACCGGCACTTCAGCTCGAGCGAGTTGCGGACTCTCGTGCTGCCGACGGCGGAGGGATACATCGACGGGGTGGACGGGATCGCTCCCGCAGCGCCGCAGGCGGGCGAGACGCTCGCCGGTTTCTTGAGCTTCGGCGCCCCGAGGGCGCTCCCGGACACAACCACTACTACCACCACCACGAAGGGCGTGTCCTCGACCACCACGACCACGACCACGACCACGACCGCGACAGCTCAGCCGGCCGTTCCGACCACTACCTCGCCACCGGATGAGGTCGTCCTCGACACTCCCCAGACACTCAACGAGCCTTGGAACCCTGTTCCGTGCTCGCCATGAGACGTACGGCTGGCAGCGCCTAACTACTCGACCACGGCCCGCCTCTCGGAAGAGACCCGGATCAGCGCGTCGAGCGTCCGGGTCACCGATCCGTCGTCGATGAGGGACTGAGCGAGCTCGATGCCGCTCGAGAGGTCAGTGGCGGTGCCGGCCACCACGAGGGCGGCGGCGGCATTCAGCGACACGAAGTCCCGCAGCGCTCCACCGGCGCCCCCGAAGACGGACCGCACGATCTCCGCGTTCTCTTCAGCCGTCCCGCCACGAAGCTCCGCCGGATCGGCCCGCCTCATGCCGAGGTCGGTGCTGTCGATCTCGTACTCGAGACGGTCGTAACCCTCCCCGTCGCTCCGCAGGCGAGTCTCGAGCACCGTCGACGCTGCGACCGTCGACAACTCGTCGAGACCGTCGTGACCGAACACCACCATCGCCCGCTCCGTGCCGTTCGCCTCGAGGGCGTCGACCATCCGTGTCGCCATGGCGGAGTCACCGATGCCGATGAGCTGCCGCGTGGCGCGGGCCGGGTTCGCCAGTGGCCCGAGAAAGTTGAACACGGTCGCGACGCCGAGCTCCCGCCGGACGGGAGCGGCATGTCGCATGGCAGGGTGGAAACGCGGCGCGAGGCAGAAGCCGATTCCCACCTCCTCGATGCATCGGGTGACCCCGCCGGGACCGAGATCCACAGCGACACCGAGAGCTTCGAAGACATCGGCCGATCCTGAGATCGAGCTCGACGCCCGTCCGCCGTGCTTGCACACCCGCGCGCCTGACGCTGCCACGATCACAGCTGCCATCGTCGAGACGTTGATCGATCCGCTCCGGTCTCCCCCGGTGCCGCAGGTATCGACGAGGCCAGGGCCGAGATCGATCCGCTCACCGCGTGCTCGCATCGTCCGCACCAGCCCGATGATCTCCTGCGCAGTCTCGCCTTTCGTCCGTAGGCCGGCAGCAAAGGCCGCTATCTGTGTCGGCGCGGCCTCTCCCGCGAGAATCGAGTCGAGGGCCGCCCCCGCTTCGTCCGAAGTGAGGTCCTCGCGGCGGAACAGTCGGCCGAGCACCCCGGGCCAGCCGCCGATCGCTGCCAGGGTGGTTGCCGGGCCGCCGGCCGGCTCGGTCACGAGGGAGTCAATCCCACCACAGGTGATGCTCGAGGACCCCTCGAGCGATCAGTCCCAATTGGACCTGTGACGTGCCTTCGACGATCGTGAGCTGGCGGGCATCCCGGTACCAGAGCTCAGTCGGATGATCTTTCATGTAGCCCGCCGCACCGAGGAGTTGAACTGCGAGGCCCGACGCCTTCACGGCGACCTCAGTGGCGTAGTACTTGGCCATCGACAGGTATGGCACCCACTCGCGGGTGAACTTGCCCTGATCGGCCAGCCATGCCGAGCGGTAGGTGAGCAGGCGCGCTGCCTCGATCTCCACGGCCATCTTGGCGATCTCCCACTGGATTCCTTGGAAGTCGGCGATCGTGCCCCCGAAGGCCTTGCGCTCTTTCACGTACTCGGTCGCGTACATGAGCGCACCTTCTGCCAGCCCGATGCCTCGGGCAGCGACGATCGGGCGCATCGAGTTGAGGCCTAGCATCGCGAGGCGGAAGCCCCCCACTTCGCCGATCACGTTCTCGGCGGGCACGCGGACGTCCTCGAGGATGAGCTCGCCGGTGTCGACACCCCGGACACCCATCTTGCGGTCGAGGGAGCCGACGGACACACCGGGCGCCGAACGATCGACGATGAACGCCGTTATGGAGTCGTGACGACGGCTCTCAGGGTCGCCGGTCTTGGCGAAGACTGTGTACCAGTCCGCTTGCGCGACGCCCGACATCCAGCACTTCACGCCGTTCAGCACCCACCCGCCGTCATTGTCGGGATCGGCCGTTGCCCGGGTTCGCATCCCCGCGACATCGCTGCCGGCGCCGGACTCCGAAAGACCGAAGCCAGCCCGCAAGGAGCCCGCCGCAATGCCCGGCAGATAGCGCTTCTTCTGCTCCTCGGAGCCGGCGATCATGACCGGGCCCGTCGGCAGACGCGTCAAGAGCAGCATGAGCGCCGCTGTATTCGAGTACTTCGCCACCTCTTCGATGGCGAGCGTGAGACCCACTATCCCGGCACCCGAGCCGCCGTACTCCTCGGGAATGC
>JBKQLZ010000138.1:0-11974 GCA_052146895.1 Acidimicrobiales bacterium | reverse complement strand
GACGTTCCGAAGCACAGGCGCTGCGAGCATGGGCCCCGGGCTCGGCGGCAGCGGCGGAGGTGGGTGGCGTCTCAACCTCGCACCCACCCCCGAGCTGCTCGCCCGGGTGGAGGCTCTCAGGCCGGTTCGTGACTTCCCGATCGTCGACGTGGACAAAGAGACGAGGCGGGAGCGGCACTTCAGCCTCCGGACCCTCCTCTCGGAGTTCCGCCGGCCGCTCGCGCTCGGGCTCGTCCTCGTCGTCCTCGATGCGCTCGCGTCCCTCGCGGGCCCGGTGCTGGTGAAGCAAGGCATCGACAACGGCGTCGCCTCCGGCTCGAAGGGCGTGCTGTTCGTCGCGTCGGCGATCTACCTCGTCATCACGCTGGCCGACCTGATCGACGAGATGGGAGGCACGTTCGTCACAGGGCGGACGGCGCAGCGCATCATGATGTCGCTCCGGATCCGCATCTGGGCCCACCTCCAGCGGCTCTCGCTCGACTATTACGAGCGGGAGATGGCGGGCCGGATCATGACGCGGATGACGACCGACGTCGACCAGTTCGAGTCGCTCATAGAGAACGGGCTTCTCTCCGCCCTCGTGAGCATGGTCACCTTCGTCGGCGTCGGTGTGGCGCTGCTCGTCCTCAATATGGAACTGGCACTCGTCACGTTGAGTGTGGTCGTGCCGCTCGGGTTCGCGACGGTGGTGTTCCGGCGGAAAGCCGCGCGCACGTACGACCTGGCACGCGAGCGCATCGCTGTCGTCAACGCGGACTTCCAGGAGAGCTTGTCAGGCGTGCGGGAGTCCCAGGCGTTCGTGCACGAGGACGCGACCCAGCAGCATTTCAGGCAGCTCGGGAGTCAGTACCTCGATGCGCGGGTGGCTGCGCAGCGGCTCGTGGGCACGTACTTCCCGTTCGTGGCGTTCCTCGCAGACGTCGCGGATGCCCTCGTCTTGGGGGTGGGGGCGAGCCTCATCGCGAGCGGCAGGTTGACGACCGGGGGCCTCATAGCGTTCATCCTCTACATCGACTTGTTCTTCTCGCCCATCCAGCAGCTGTCGCAGGTGTTCGACTCCTGGCAGCAGACACGGGTCTCCGTCGGCCGGATTTCGGAGCTCATGGCGCTCGACACCCTCACACCTGACGCGCCTGAAGCCGCCGACCCTGGTCGACTGACGGGAACGGTGAGGATCGAGCGGGTGCGCTTTGCATACCCGACGGCGTTCACGAGGCCCGGCCTCGCGCCGGTGCCCGCGCGCAGGGGGCCGAAGGACCCGAGGCTGCTCGTCAGCGACGACGCCAGCCGCAGGCCTCCGCCCGAGGCGCTGAAGGTGATCGACCTCGAGATCCGCGCAGGCGAGACGGTGGCGCTCGTCGGGGAGACGGGAGCGGGGAAGTCGACTGTGATGAAGTTGCTCGCTCGTTTCTACGATCCTGACCAGGGCCGGGTTGTGGTGGACGGGAAGGACCTCAAGTCACTCGACCTGCAGGGCTACCGTCGCCAACTCGGTTACGTGCCGCAGGAGGCCTTCTTGTTCACGGGGTCGATCCGCGACAACATCGCTTACGGGAGGCCTGACGCCACGCAGGAGCAAGTAGAGGCCGCTGCGCGTGCAGTCGGTGCCCACGATCTCGTCGTCGGCCTCCCTGGCGGCTACGACCACGTGCTGAACGAGCGGGGGCGCTCGCTCTCGTCGGGCCAGCGCCAGCTCATCGCGCTAGCCCGCGCCGAGCTGGTCGACCCGGCGATCCTGTTGTTGGACGAGGCGACCTCCAACCTCGACCTCGCGACGGAGGCCCGGGTCACCGCCGCGATGCAGCGCGTGTCGCACGGCCGCACAACGGTCGTCATCGCCCACCGGCTGCAGACCGCTCGTGCCGCGGATCGCATCGCCGTCCTCGACTCCGGCCGGGTCGTGGAAGTCGGCACTCACGAGGAGTTGCTGGGTCTCGGGGGCAGGTACGCCTCGATGTGGGAGGCGTTCGAGCTGGTAGGGGGTTCGGCGACTCGCACCGTGGCGTGAGCACGGCGGGGGTGGCGGTGGGGTGGTGCGGATGGGCTGCCCGTCCTCGGTGGTCCTCGCGCCGGAGCCGTGGTCTCGGTGGTCCGGCGCCGGATGACACACGCTGGACGACAACGTGGTGCATATGCCGTACCCAAGTGTCGTCCAGTACCCGAAATCCGGCGCTAGGCGCTGACCCTGACCCCCGCGTCCACCGGCGAGGCAACGACCGACCGGAGCGACGGCCGCCGTCGCGGGCACGTAGAGTGAGTCCGTCTATCCAGCTCGCGACAAAGCCGCGTTGCGACCGCAACCTCGAGGAGGACGCCGTGGGGGACAAGGTCCCGTTGGTCGACTACCTGGTGCTCGACGACCCACCGCACCTCGTCGCACGTGAGTGCACGAGCTGCGGCGCGCGCTTCTTCGACCGGCGCAACGCATGTGCGGGGTGCGGGAGCGTCAGCTTTGAGCCGGTGGAAGTACCCACAGAAGGTGAGCTGACGTCCTTCACGATCGTGGCGTTCGCCGCGCCTGGAGTACCGGTGCCGTTCGTCGCCGGCGTCGTCGACTGCGGCGGGACGGCCGTGCGCGCGAACGTCGTCAACACCGAGCCTGATCCCGAGCACGTCAAGCTCGGCATGAAGGTGCGGCTCGCAACCTTTCCAATCGGTAGTGACAGTCAGGGTGTCGAGGCGATCGGCTTCGGGTTCGAGCCGGTCGAGAACAGTTGAGGAGAGACAAGCCATGAGCGATGACGTATGGATTCTCGGCATAACGATGACGAAGTTCGGCAAGCACCCTGACAAGGACACGGTCGATCTCGCGGCGGAGGCGGCCATGGGGGCGCTCGCCGACGGTGGCACGACCATGAAGGAGATGGGAGTGCTCGCGGCCGGCAACTTGATGGGAGCCTCAGCCGGCATCGGCCAGCAGCTCCAGAAGCAGATCGGCCAGACGGGGATCCCGGTCTACAACGTCGCCAATGCTTGCGCGACGGGCGCGACGGCTCTTCGGACGGCGATCATGGCGATCAAGGCGGGAGAGGCAGACTTCGGTCTTGCGGTCGGCGTGGAGAAACTCGCCGGAGCCGGCCTCCTCGGCGCCGGCGCCCGACGTGAGACCGGTGAAGAATGGAAGCCGAGCGGCCGCTACGGCGCCGTGGCGCCCCTCGACGGTCGCGTCGGCACCGAGAACATGCCAGGCGTCTTCGCACAGATCGGCATGGAGTACGGGCACCGCTACGGCGGGACGAGCTTCGAGCTGTTCGCCAAGATCAGCGAGAAGAACCACGCCCACTCGACGCTCAACCCGCTCGCTGCCTACACCAAGAAGATGTCGCTCGAAGAGATCATGGGCGACGTGATGATCGCCTACCCGAACACGCGGCCGATGTGCTCGGCCAACTGTGACGGAGCCGCCGCCGCCGTCGTGGTGAGCGACGCCAAGCTCAAGACCCTCAGCAACGAGCAGCGCAGGAGGGCCGTGAAGGTCTCCGCCTCGGTCCTCACGAGCGACCCCTGGGAGAAGGCCTGCCAGATCCTGCCGAACGTCAACACGCTCACGCGCAACGCCGCCACGCAGGCCTACGAGCAGGCGGGCATCGGACCGGAGGACCTCGATCTCGTGGAGCTGCACGACTGTTTCGCCACTGCGGAGCTGGTCCACTACGACAACCTGATGCTGTGCGAGGAAGGCGGAGCCGTCGATCTGTTCAACTCGGGTGCGACGTGGCGCGACGGTCGCATGCCCGTGAACGTCTCCGGCGGCCTCGAGTCGAAGGGCCACCCGATCGCAGCGACGGGCATCGCCAACATCTGGGAGGTCTGCCATCACCTGCGCGGTGAGGCGGGTGACCGCCAGATCGAGGGGGCCACCGTGGGGCTCGCCCACGTGATCGGGCTCGGGTCCGCATGCGGCGTCCACATCCTCGAGAGGTCCGCCGCCTGACATGCAGTTGTCGATGCAGATCAACTACGCCGGCGGCTACGAGCAGTCGGCGACCCAGCTCGTCGAGCTCGAGAAAGCCGGGCTCGACATCGCCTGGATCGCGGAGGCTTACACCTTCGACGCCCCGAGCTACATGGGGTACCTCGCGGCGAAGACGACCCGAGTGCAACTCGGCGCCGGGATCCTGCCCCTGTACACGCGCACCCCGACGTTGCTCGCGATGACGGCAGCAGGAATCGACGCTCTCTCCGGCGGCCGCTGCATCCTCGGCCTCGGCGCTTCGGGCCCGCAGGTGATCGAAGGCTTCCACGGCGTGAAGTACGACAAGCCACTCGCCCGCACGCGAGAGATCGTCGAGATCTGCCGCATGGTGTGGAAGCGCGAGGAGAAGCTCGTCCACGACGGCCCGATCTACCAGATACCCCTGCCGGAAGATCAGGGGACCGGCCTCGGCAAACCGCTCAAGATCATCAACCACCCGGTGCGGCCCTCGATCCCGATCTACGTCGCCTCGCTCGGCGAGAAGAACGTCGAGCTGACGGCCGAGATCGCCGACGGCTGGCTCCCGCTTTTCTACATCCCTGAGAAGGCGAAGGAGGTCTTCGGGCGCTCGCTCGCGGCAGGCGCCGCCAAGCGAGACCCTTCGCTCGCGCCTCTCGAGATCTGCGCCGGCGGTCTCGTCGCGATCGGCGAGGAGAAAGACGTCGGGCCTATCCGCGATTTCGCCCGCCCCCTCGTGGCGCTCTACGTCGGTGGGATGGGTGCCCGCGATCGCAACTTCTACAACGCACTCGTGCGCCGCTACGGCTACGAAGACGCAGCCGAGGAGATCCAGGACCTCTACCTCTCGGGCAAGAAGGAAGAGGCGGCGAAGGCGGTGCCGAGCGAGCTGCTCGAGCTGACGAACCTCGTCGGGCCCGAGGGCTACATCAAAGAGCGAATCGCGGCGTACAAGGAGGCAGGCGTCACCGTGCTCGCCGTCACACCCGCGGGACCGAACCCGACAGAGATCATCGAGAAGCTCAAGACCTGGAGCGAGTGAGCGCTCTCAGGTGAGCCGGGCAGAGGCCGTGCCTGTCAGCACGGTCTCTCCTCGCTGATTGACGGTAGTGACCGAGATGTCGGCGACTTGGCTGCCATCGGCCTCGCGGATCGCCTCGATCGTCGCGTGAGCGGTCAAGGTGTCCCCAGGCCAGACTTGCCCGACGAAACGTACCCCGTACCCCGTCAACCCCTCTATCCCTGCCCAGTCTGTGATGATCCGCCCCGTCAATCCCATCGTGAGCATCCCGTGGGCGAACACCGTCGGAAAGCCGGCGACCTTCGTCGCGAACACCTCGTCGGTGTGGAGCGGGTTGTAGTCGCCCGACGCCCCGGCGTACTGCACGATGCGGGTGCGAGTCAGGTCCTCGACGAGAACGAGCTCGCGGGTGTCGCCTACGTGGACCTCGTCGGCCCGCAACATCATGAGGCCCCTGTCTGCTCGGGGACCTTCTCGGTCCGCACCCCGACCGAGGTGGCCGTGACGACCAGCTCGCCTGCCTCATCCCGGTACTCCGTCACCATCTCCGAGAACACGAGGGCTCCGCCACGCCGACCCTCTTTCTGCCACGTCTTGCCAGGGAGAGTCCGGGCGGACAGGACGTCGCCTACGCGAAGGGCGCGGTGGTACTCGTAGCGCTGCTCCGCATGGAGCCCGCTGCCGCGAGCTGCGCCTCCGCCACCGCCGCGGCCTTCGGTGCTGGCGCCGGTCTCGGTTGCAGGCGGCGTTCCCGTCGGGTTCGCCCCCGAGCCGAACCAGGGTCGACCGTCATGAGGACGGAGCGGGTAGTCCGGGTCGAACTGGGCGCTCGCCTGCACGAACGTCGGCGGCGCGAGGATGTCAACGGTCTCTGATCCGCCTCCGTCGCCCCGGCGAAATGCGGGATTCGGATCCCCGATCGCACGAGCGAACAACAGCACATGCCCCTCTTCGATGGGAAAGCGTTCGGCGCTCACTCAAACCTCCGATCTTGCCGGTTGCCTACTCGGGATCGTCAGCTCGTAGTGGTGGTGACCGTCGGGAGCGTAGTGATGGTGGCTCCGGCCGGTGTCTGGTAGAGCGACGACGGAGGGGAAGACGAGTAGTTCTTGAGCTCGAACGCCGTCGAGTCGCTCGACACGTTTACGTAGCCGAGGATTCCCTGAGAGGTGACGCACACTGTGAACGTGGTTGCTGGCTCGGTGCCGGTGGTAGTCGTGGCGCCGGCGCTGCCAGAGCTGACGATGCACTGCATGCTGAACCCGTTCACCGTCTTCGTGCTCGACGTGATTGTCACCCCGGTCACGCCGGCGTACTTGTAGACGTTGAGGAAGTCAATCCAGTACTGGGCGGAGTAGAGCGCCTTCATGGCGTTGTACGTGCCGATGGTGTTCTTGCTGAGCTTGGTGCAGGTCCACTTGCTCGAAGTCCCAGAACCCGTCGACGACTGATTGCCGCAGATGTAGCTCCCAGACGAGTTCTGTATGAGGTCGGAGACTGCACCCTTCGACGGCGTCAGGACAAACGCGAAGTCCTTCGGGGGTGTCGCCGCCACTTTGATGGTCGCGGGCGAGATCCCGGTGGTCACGTAGGTCGCCACGAATGTCGCCGATTCCCCGGACTTCATCTTCGTGTCGAGCGCGTTGACCGCAGTCTCGTCCTGGCCGAACTTACCGTGTGTGGCGTGGTTGATGACGGCCTTGATGATCCGGCCGCAACCGCTGAAGCCCACGGCGCAAGTGAGAACAGTGACCCCCACCAGCATCGCCTTGCGGTGAGGCGGAAGAACCCTGCTTTGCTTGATAGTTGGTGTCATCGCGCCGTCTCCAAGCTGTCGAGTCGAGGTCGCCCGAGACTAGTCCTCCCTCATGGCCGCTTGCACTGGCGATGGATCCAGTCTCACGTGTCGCATATCACCGAGTCGATGCCGGCCGCCGGCTCGGCATCTGTTGCTCCGACCAGGTCGTCGAGAGTCCGCCCGTACATCCGGGCGAGGGAATCCGCCGCGGTGACCATCGTCGCCCGCAGCTCAGCGGGTTCGAGTACTTCGACGTCGGAGCCGAGCCCGAGCAGCTCCTGCGCCGCATACTCCAACCGCTCGAACGTGACCTTCAGGCGGCGCCAACCCTCCTCACCCGGATCGGGATTACCCTCCCAGTCAGTGCGCTCCCTGCGCCGGCTGTCGACGAGGCGGGGGAGGCGGCGGAGCCCGGCGGGCGAGACGCGCAGGCGAACCTCGACGACGGGAAGGCTTGACTCGAACTCGGAGACCAGCGCCTCCCAGGTGGAGGCGAGCTCGAAGTCACGCGGCCGGGTGAATCCTTCGTCGAGCAACTCGGGGCTGCGCATCCGCCGGACTGCGTAGGTGAGTTGGCGCTCGTCGTGGCGGGCGACCAGGTACCAGGCTCTGCCTTTCAACACCAGGCCAAGCGGGTCGACTACTCGCTTGGCGGAGCCGGGCCTGTAGCCGAACCGGACTTTGCGATCTGCGAGCACGGCGTCCGCCAGCACGGGGAGGGCCGGGGGAGCATCGGCTGTCTCGAACCAACCCGGGAGGTCGAGGTGGACCCGGCCTGCGAGCTCCCCGGCGCGCGACCGGACCTCTTGAGGCAGGGCTGCCGCCACCTTGAGGCGGGCGGCGAGGAGCTCCGACCCGAGCCCGAGCGCCCCGAGCGGTGCCGACAGGTCCACCAGCAGCAGGGCTCCGGCCTCGGGAGCGGTCAGGCCGGTCAGGCGGCTGCGATAGCCATCGACGAGCCGGTAACCCCCGCCCGGGCCTGCGATGCCGTAGACGGGCACTCCGGCCGCGGCGAGAGCTTGCAGATCGCGGTAGATCGTGCGGACCGACACCTCGAGCTCGAGCGCCAGCTCGTCGGCGGTGCGACCCCCATGGGACTGGAGGAGCAGCATCAGGTTCACCAGCCGACTCGCGCGCAATGCCGGACCCCGACCTCCCGACTACTGACAGAAGATGTCAGTAGTCGGGAGTAAGAGTAGTCCTGGCAGCCAAATGGCGCAGCCGGACCGCCCAGCCGACTGCATACCGATCGACCATGAGAGGCGGTACGAGATGAAGTACGGGATGGTCCTTCCAGGAGGTACTGCGGGCGAGCAGCTCGAGCAGGCGATCCTGGCCGAGGAGTCAGGGTGGGACGGCGTGTTCGTCTGGGAGGCGGCATATGGCGTGGACGCCTGGACTCTGCTTGGCGCGATCGCCAGCCGCACGCGCAGGGTCAAGCTCGGGACCTTGCTTACCCCGCTCCCGTGGAGGCGGCCATGGAAGGTCGCGAGCCAGGTCGTGACGCTCGATCAGATCTCTCAGGGCCGGGCCATCCTCGCGGTAGGCCTCGGCGCGATCTCCACCGACCTGCCCCTGACGGGAGAGGTCACGGACCTCCGAGGGCGCGCCGCCATGCTCGACGAGGGAATCGACTTGATTCGGCTCCTTTGGGCCGGCGGCACGACGCACCACGGGACCCACTACGACTACGAATGCGAACGTGTCGATCTGATCCAGGCGGCGCAGCAGGTGCAGGAGCGCATCCCGATCTGGGTCGTCGGTGCCTGGCCGCGGCCGCGTTCGATGGAGCGTGTGCTCCGTTGTGACGGCATCGTGCCGCAATACGCGGGGGAGGAAGGGGGCACGCCCGAAGACGTGCGAGCGCTCCGGACATGGCTGACCGAGCACGGTGCTTCTCCGGATCTCGACGTGATCTCCGAAGGCGAGACTCCTGCCGACGATGCCGAGGCGGCGAGAGCGCACGTGAGGCCCTGGGCAGAGGCGGGGTGTACCTGGTGGCTGGAGACGCGCTGGGCCCTCGGCCCGCAGAGCACAGAATCGATCACAGCGGTTCGCGACCGGCTGAGTGCGGGACCGCCCTCCATCGACCCTTGACTTAAGGTCTGCGCCGCGACGAGGTTCTCTACGAAGTGGAACCCGAGGCCGCCGCGGCCAGGTGAGTGCCCCTGATTCTGTGGGATCGTGTTCGATCAGCGGATCCGAGGCACCCGGAGCACATGACTCGACGGGCTCGTCCCTTCGCGTGGTCGCGTGCGACCTTGCGTTTGATGTCATAGAGCCTGCCGAGATCGTTCTCCAGATCGTCCCGGCAAGCTCGGCCGGTCGTGTCCTCGATGAGCGGTTCGACGTGTTGACAGACGGCAAGCCTCCTTCCTCGCTGACAGAGCTGCGGGATCCTCACGGCGAGAAGCTGCACGTGGTGCGCTCGGCTGCTGGCCGGCTGACGGTTGCTTATCGGGCCGAGCTCGACGCTGCCCAGTCGCCGTCGGTGCTGCGAGCGCAGGCGCCCCCTGGCGCGGCGGCCGGAGCGGGCGCGGCCGGCGCGGGCCGGCCTCCGTCCACCTACGAGCAGCAGGTCTACCTCCGGCCGAGCCGCTACTGCCCGAGCGACCACCTCGTCGGCTTTGCTGTGGCGGAGTTCGGCGCCGGTCCCGACGTTGGCGCTCGAGTAGCAGCAGTCACCGATTGGATTCGTCAGCGCATCGGCTATCTCCCCGGGTCGAGCAGCGTGCACGACTCCGCCGAGGACACGTTGCTCACAGCGGTGGGCAGCTGCCGTGACTTCGCGCACCTCGGGGTCGCCCTCTGCCGGGCCACGGGTGTGCCGGCTCGTTTCGTCGCGGTCTACGCACCCGGGCTCTCACCGATGGACTTCCACGCGGTCTTCGAGACCTTCGAGGAAGGGCGCTGGTACGTGCACGACGCGACCGGGCTCGCACCGCGGCCTTCCCTCGTGCGCATCGTCACCGGCAGGGACGCGGCGGACACGGCCTTCGCGGCGGTCACGAGCGGCATCGCGGACCACGAGTTCTTGGAGGTGTCGGCAACCGTCGGCGGCTCGCTCCCCCTCGACGATCACTTGGCGCTGGTCGAGCTTGCCTAGTTCCAGATCGTGACGTAGACGGGCGGCCGGAACTGACTCGGTGGCACACCGCGCAGTGGCGCGTGCATGGCGTGGGTGGCGGCGGGCGTCGCGACGAAGCGATGGAACGCTGCGGACGCAAGGCTCCGCCGGTCGGCCGCCAGCATGGTCACGTGCCAGAGCAACTCGACCGGAGTGCCGCGCACCGCAAGCGGCACAACCCCGCGGGGCTCGGGATCGTCCAGCACGATGTGCGCGACAGCCGGAGCGATGCCCTGGTGCTGCTCGGCTGCCATGAGAGCGGCAGCATGGCTCGGGAACACGCTGATGCGCTGCTCGGGGACCTGCAGCCTCTCGAGCAACGAGCGGACCGGCGATCGCTCGTCGCCCGCGTCCGGGCCGACGAGCCAGGTCTCGTGGGTGAGGGCACGCGGTTCGATCGTTGCGACACCCGAAAGGTGGTGATCCGGGGACGCGACGAAAATGAGACGGTAGCGGAAGAGCGGGCTGCACTCGAGCCGAGGGAAGCCGTCGCTCGACAGCGGCGGCCCGATCGCTACGTCAGCGAGCCGCTCCTGGAGGATCGCAGCCATGTCCTCTGTCGAGCAGACCCCGAGAGAGACCTCGACCGCCTTCGACTTCGCGTTGAACGCAGCCACGAGAGCAGGCGCGACCGACTCGGCGACGTCGCTCGTCGCCACGACGCGCAGCTTGTCCGGCGCGCCCTGAGCCTGGCGGATCGCTGCCTCGGCCTCGACGGCCAGCCCAACCATCTGCGAGGCGATCGGTACCAACCGCCGCCCTCCCGGCGTCAGCTCCATCCCGCTCGCAGTGCGCTCGACCAGGGTGTCGCCGAGCTGCTGGCGCAGGGATGCGAGCGCGCTCGAGACTGCCGGCTCCGAGACTCCGAGGCTGCGGGCGGCGGCCTTCACCGACCCGAGCCGGGCGACGAGGACGAATGCCTCTAGCTGGGTGAGCGTCATAGCCGAGGCGAACCTATCCGATAACCGATCGCTTATCTAGGCGTTGACCGGGGCTTGGCCCGGCGCGACAGTCACCTGACCGACGACACAAGGGGGATCCATGCAAGTACCCGCGCCAGTTGAGTACGAGCGCGCCACCTCCGTCGACGATGCGATCGCCAAGCTCGAGCGCTACGGGCCCGAGGCCAGGCTCATCGCGGGAGGTCACAGCCTCATCCCGATGATGAAGCTTCGCCTCGCCCGCCCTGAGGTGCTGATCGACATCAACGACCTGACCGACCTCGCCTACATCAAGCGCGAGGGCGACGAGCTTCGCATCGGCGCGATGGCGCGCCACCGGGACCTGCTCGAATCGCCAGTCGCGTTCGAGTACTTCCCGATCTTCCGTGACGCCGAGGAGGTGATCGCCGACCCGGTCGTCCGCAACCGGGGAACGATCGGGGGCTCTATCTGCCAGGCCGACCCGTCGGAGGACCTCTCGGCGGCGTTCGCGGCCGTCAAGGCCGACATGGTGATCCGGTCGTCCTCGGGTGAGCGCATCGTGCCGAACCCGGAGTTCCACCGGGGCCCCTACACGACCGCCGTCGGGGACGGGGAGATGCTCACCGAGGTCCGCGTGGCGATCCGCCCGGGTTGCGGAAGCGCCTACGAGAAGGTGGAGCGGAGAGTGGGCGACTGGGCCGTCGCAGCGGTGGGCGCGTGCATCCAGCTCGAGGGCGACACGATCAAAGAGGTGGGCATCGGCCTCGCGGCAGTCAGTGCCGAGCATTTCCGCGCTGCCGGCGCCGAGGACATCCTCCGGGGAGGCCCGGCGACCGAGGAGCAGTTCGCGGCGGCCGGGGCGGCAGCGGCCGAAGGCTGCAACCCCTCGTCGGACCAGCGCGGCCCGGCTGACTACAAGCGGCATCTCGCGAAGGTCCTCACGGTCCGCGCCCTGCGGCGTGCGACCGCCCGTGCTCGTGGACAGGAGGCATGACATGCAGGTGACGATGACCGTAAACGGGAAAGAGGTGACTCGCGACGTCGAGCCGCGCCTCCTCCTCGTCCACTTCATCCGGGAAGAGCTCGGTCTCACTGGCACGCACTGGGGCTGTGACACCTCCAACTGCGGGGCATGCGTGCTCTGGATGGACGGCGAGCCCGTGAAGAGCTG
>JBKQLZ010000137.1:0-19553 GCA_052146895.1 Acidimicrobiales bacterium | reverse complement strand
GTGCTCACCGTCGACCGGGTCGTCGGCAGGAGGATCGGTGCGGTTCGGGTGGAACGGTCAGGTGGCCAGCAGCTGCGTTTTGCTTCCGGTGCCGACGAAGCCGCCGAAGCGCCAGTGACGAAGTTGCCGTGAGCGAGCCCGAGTCTGTGTCCGAGGCCGCCGGGCCGGAGGAGTCGCGGCCGGAGGGGTCGAGGCCGGAGGAGTCGCGGCCGGAGGGGTCGTGGCCGGAGGGGCCGGAGTCCGGCATGGGTGGCGAGGAGGCCGACTTCCGGTCCGGATTCGTCGCCCTCGTAGGCCGTCCGAACACCGGGAAGTCGACCCTCCTCAATCGCATCATCGGGACCAAGGTCGCAATCACGTCGCCCGTCCCCCACACGACCCGCACGCGGATACGGGGCGTGCTCGACAGGCCGGACTCGCAGCTCGTCTTCGTCGACACGCCCGGCTTTCACAAGCCGAAGACGGCTCTCGGCGAGCGACTGAACGAGACGGCGTCGGCATCGTTCGACGACGTCGACGTGTGCGTGCTCATGGTGGAGGCCAACTCGGCGATTGCGCGAGGGGATCGTTACGTGGCCGACCAGCTGCCACGTGGTTCGGTCGTGGCTGTGAACAAGGTTGATCGTGCGAGCCGCTCCCAGGTGCTCGAGCACCTGGCCAAGGCTCAGGAGTCGTTGGGTCTCGCCGATGCCGAGTACTTCCCTATATCGGCGCTCTCAGGCGACGGTGTGACCGAGCTCGTCTCGTACCTCGTCGGCCGGATGCCCTTCGGGCCTCGTTACTTTCCGCCCGGCATGGTCACGGACGTGCCGGAGGCGTTCTTCGTGGCCGAGTTGGTGCGTGAGCAGTTGATCCGTTACGCCGAGGAGGAGCTGCCACATTCGATTGCGTGCCGGGTGACCGAGTGGGAGTGGCCCCGGATCCGTTGCGAGATCCTCGTGGAGCGTGACTCACAAAAGGGCATCGTGATCGGGCGAGGCGGCTCTGTCCTGAAAGCGGCCGGAATCGCGGTGCGGGAACAGCTCGCCCCTGGGGCTTACCTGGAACTGTTCGTGAAGGTCGAGAAGGGTTGGCAACGCCACCCGGAGCTGATCGAGCGGCTCGGGTACTGACGCGGGCCGCGCCGCTCCGGCTCCAGACGCGCCCTACAAAATCGTGACTGGAACCACCGGGAAAACCCGAGGAATTCACTCACGATTTTGCGCCCGCCTGCCCGGCTCGCCCGCCTGCCCGGCTCGCCCGCCTGCCCGCCTCGCGGCTCGCCCGGCTCGCCCGCCTCGCCCGCCTCGCTCGCACCACTCGCACCACTCGCACCAGCTCGCACCACTCGCACCAGCTCGCACCGCTCGCGCCCACCGACGGCGCCTACGCCTCCAACGCCTCCGCCCGGATCCCACGAAGAAACGCCACCGCCTCCTCCCGATCCCGCGTCCGCCTCATTCTCGGGAGCGACTTGACGAGATAGCCCGAGTACGACGCCGTTGCGAGCCGCGGATCCAGCACTGCCACGACACCGCGGTCTGTCGCCGACCGGATCAGCCGCCCAGCGCCCTGCGCGAGCAACGTCGCCGCCCGCGGCAGGTCGACGAGGCGGAACCCCTGCGGCCCCGCCGCCTCACGCCGCGCTGCCATCAACGGGTCGTCCGGCCTCGGGAACGGGATCTTGTCAATGACGACGAGCGACAACGTCGCCCCTGGCACATCGACACCCTGCCAGTAACCCATCGTCGCGAACAGGCACGACGTCTCCTCCTCGGTGAACGCGGCAACGAGCGCCGTCTTCGGCAGGTCCCCTTGCGCGTGGATCGGCCACGGCACCCTGCCCCGCAACTCCCCCGTCGCACGCTCCATCGCCCGACGGCTCGTAAAGAGCGCGAGAGTGCGGCCGCCCGCGGCGAGGATGAGCGCCTCGAGCTCGTCATGGAACGGCTCCTCGGCACCGGTCTGGCGCCGATCCGGCAGCTTCACGGCGCAGTACATGAGTCCGTGATTCTCGAAGTCGAACGGGCTCCCGACGTCAAGCTCGATCACGTCAGCCGCCGGCGCGCCGAGCCGCTCAGCGAGGCCAGGCGCCATCGTCGCGCTCGTGAGCACGACCGGCATCTCGGAGAACACGTGCTCTCGGAGCTGCGTCCTGATGTCGAGCGGCGCCGAGCGCAGCGTCCGGCGGTCACCTCCGCCCACCCAGACGACGGTGTCCTCCTCGGCAGCCAGGCACAGCTCCAGCTCCTCGCGGCAGCGCTCGACTGCGAGCAGCGATCGGAGCGCTCGTTGGGCACTCTCCGGCGCCGCCGAGCCGCAATCGCCACCGCCGCCTCCACTCGAGCTCGCCCGCAGGGCCGACTCCAGCCGTCCCAACCGAGACACGAGCAAGCGCACCGTGTCGCCGAGCTCCGGGCCGAGGCCGATCGGTAGCCGGACTTCCGGAGTCGCCGTCAGCACCCGGTCGAGACTCACTGCCGAGTCGAGCACGTCGTCGACTGCCGAGGTCGACTTAGCCCCAGCCGCGGTGAGGGCTCCCCTGGCCGCTCCGGCGATTCCCCGCACCCGCCCGGCGCCCACGTCGACACCCAGGCTCGCTGCGAGGATGTCCTCGAGCTCGTGCGCCTCGTCGACAATCAGGGCATCGTGCTCGGGCAAGACGGCGCCCTCGCTCCGCAGATGGGCACCGAGGAGATGGTGGTTGACCACGACCACTTGTGCACTTGCGGCTCGCGCGCGTGCCTTCTCGGCAAAACAATCCCCTCCCGACGCACACCGATGCGCCCCGGGGCACTCGTCGCCCGAGACGCTGACGCTCGACCAGGCGACCGGGTGCGGCTCGAAGTCGAGCTCTGCGCGATCCCCGCTCGCGGTCTCGGCCGCCCAGCTCACAAGGCGCACGACTTCCTCGCCCGGCGTCTCGAGAGGCGCTCCCGCCGAGGACGGCTCGCCTGCAGAGACGGTGGGACCGGTGCTCTTGCGCCGCCGGCCGCGCGGCGGCTTCACTCCCGCGAGGTCGAGCTGCTCTTGCTCACCTGAGCGCTCCATCTCCGCGAGCCGCTGCCGGCACAGATAGTTGGATCGTCCCTTCAGAACCGCCCAGGTGACGGGCTGGTCGAGCCCGCGAGCGATCAACGGCAGGTCCTTCGTAGCAAGCTGATCCTGGAGGCCCTTCGTTGCCGTCGCGACCACGACGTGTTGGCCCGAGAGGATCGCCGGGACCAGGTAGCCGAGAGACTTACCCGTGCCGGTCCCTGCGGCCACCGCCACGTGCCGGCGGCCACGCCCTGCGAGAACGTCAGCTACGGCTTCGGCCATCTGGCGCTGCCCTTCGCGAACCTCGCCCGCAGGCAGCTCAGCGACGACGCGTGCGAGGCTCGACCCGACGTCTGTGCCCGTCGCCTTCGTCCGCTTTTTCGCCACCCTCGCAACCTAGCAGTACTGCATGAAATCCCATGAAAGCGGTGATGTACAAGCGCCGAACGACGCCATCGTTGCACCAAGAGGGTACTCCTAGTTTGTCAAGATGAAAGCCGTAACTGGCGTCGACCGCGGTCACGCTCCGGCCAGCCCCGACCTCAGGCGCTGGTGACCTTCGGGTCCGGCGTGCTGTGGATCGTCCACTTGGTGCCGTTCCACGACTCAGCGAGCGTGAACGATGTGAAACTCGAGTTCTCGTAACTACCGACGGCGACGCAGCTGCTCGTCGCGGTGCACGACACTCCGACCAAGCTGGCGAGGTTGATGTCCTCCAGGCCGGCAGCTGTGACGAGTGACCACTTGGACCCGTTCCACGACTCGGCCAACGGCGCGTCCCTCTCGACCGACGTCGCCTCGAGCCCGACCGCCATGCAGCCCTTCGTGACGCACGCCACGGCATTCAACACATTGCCGTCCTTCGCCGCAGGCGAGTTGACGGTCGTCTCGATGGTCCAATCCCCGCCTTTCCAGCCCTCGGCGAGCGTGTAGCCGTCCGAGCCCTTGTAGTAGTCCCCAACGGAAGTGCAGGTCTTCGGTCCCGTGCACGACACTCCCCAGAGGCCGGAGAAAGGCTTGCCAGGGGGACTCGCTGTCTTGTCGATCACCCACTTCGTCCCGCCCCAGGACTCCGCCAGCAGGGATTGGCCCGATTTGCCTTCCGAGTGGCCAACGGCCGCACAGGCATTCGCCGAGGTGCACGAGACCGAGGTCAGGGTGCTCCCGTAGGCCTCACCCGAGGGATCCGGGCTGGTCTTGATCTTCCACGAGCTCCCGTTCCACTCTTCGGCAAGGGTGGAGTTGACACTGCCCGCATGCGATTGGCCGACCGCTGTGCACGACGTGGCCGAAGGGCAAGAAACGCCGTTCAACGAGACCGCGCCGCCGCCAGACGGATCAGGGCTCGGCTGGATCGCCCACTTCGTCCCGTCCCACTTCTCGATGAGTCCGGACTGAGTCGCCGACTTGTTCACGGAACCGACAGCGACACAGTCGTCCGAGGAGTAGCAAGACACCGCGTCCCACACTCCGGTGCTCGACGACCCAGGATCCGCAGTCGGCTGGATGGTCCAACTGGTCCCGTCCCAGCGCTCGGCGAGCGGCACCATCGCGAGCGCTGCATCGTACGAGGTGCCGACTGCCTCGCACGACTTTGACGAGGTGCACGACACCCCGTTGAACGACCCGTTAGTCGCAGCGGTGAACGCGGCCGCGCGAGGGCGCGCAGCGCCAGAAGCGACCGGCGTCCAAACACCGGCACCGACGCCAAGCGCGAGGGCACCGAGCCCGGCGGCCAAGCCGAACCGGAGCGAGGCGGGAGCGGGATGGAGATGTGGCATGGGCTGGGCTCCGTTTCGCCGGGAGGGGCCAACCGCCCGTCAGCGAACCGTACGCCCTTGGGCTCGCCAGTGCTACCGCCAATCGGCCGTGGTAACCCGACCGGCCTCGACGAGCACTTCCGGACCGCACGAGCCGTCTGGCTCGAGCACCTGGTAACGACCGGCCGGGAGACTCGGGAAGAGAGCCGCATACGTGACAGCGGCCCCGGTTGCACGAGGCAGCACCCACACGTGCGTGTGGGCGTCGGGCTTGTCGACCGGGTGGATCTCGACCTCGAGTCCCTCCCGCTCCGGTACCGACCGGAGCAGAAGGGCCCCCATGGTCCCGCCGACGTCGATGCACACACCCGTGCTCGGTTCCGTCGGCGGGTGCGCCTCAGCCAGGGCCGAGTGCGGGTGCAGATGCGGGTGGGGGTGTGGATGCCCGAGCGAGAGCGAGTGGGAGTGCACCGTCGACCCCGCAGCCCCGACAGGGCCGACGGCCGTTCCCATCAGCCGTCCCACGACTAGCCCGCGACCGGCGTCGCCGTCTTGGACGGGTTGCTGAAGCCGTTCCAGCCGGGCGTCAGGTACGGGAACTTGTCCTGCAGCTCGACGCCGATCTTCGACAGGCCGGAGGGCGAAGTCTTGGACGGGTCGACGACGTCGTACAGCGCCCCAGCGGCTGCATCCGGCGTGTACTTCGAGTCGACGAGGGCGTAGGTGTAACCCGCGACCGCCCGCAGCTCGATACTCACGACGTCGTCGAAGACACGCCGGCCATTGGGAAACCCTGCGGCGTCGCCGCCGAGGAGCCCGAGAATGCTCGGCTTCTTGGAGGGGGGAATCACCACGTTCAGACGCAGCATGTCCGCCTGCGTGCTGCCGGTGTAATTCTGGAAGCCGGTCACGATGCCCGTCGGGATGCCGGTCAGCAGGATCGCCTCGAGGTCGGCTCGGGCGTCCTTCGTGGCGTTGAGCGCTGCCAGGTTCGGGAACGCCTTTGGGTACAGCACCGGGAGCAAGCCGGCGAGGCCCGGGTTGGCGTAGTACTTCGCGAACTGGCTGTCGTGCGCTGGCGACTGGGTGTTCCAGTTGTCCTTGTGGCCCATCGGGATGATCACCTCGTTGATGAGCGGATTCCCGAGGCGCGAGACTTGGACCCAGGGGCCCGCCTCGGTGTCGGGGAGGACCCTGCTCTTGCGGCGGCTCGCCGTCGTCCAGACGCCGATAGTGGCGTCGCTTGCCGTCACGCTCGTCGGCCGCTTGCCGTCGCTCGTGAGGTCCTTGATCGCCACCTGGACGGCGATGCTGTGGACGTTGACGCCTGCAAGCGCGTTGACGCCCGGCTCGGCCTTGCCGGCGATGAGGAAGAAGTTCTGGAAGGGCCGGAGGTCACCGAGGTCGAAGATCGACCCGAGGTCGACGTAGAACGCCTCGGAGCGCTGGCCGGCGAAGACCGTCTCGCCGCTCTTCAAGCGGTGGATCGCTTGCGAGCTCAGCGCGTCGATGTCGGGGATCGAGTGGGTCCCGACGTTGCAAGGAGGGCAAGCGAGCTTGGTGCCGAGCTTGTGCGTCCCGCTCTTGTCGACGCGGGTCACGTCGTAGAACTGCTTGCGGTTCCAGTTCGCGCTCGAGATCGACGTGATCTGGCCCGTGTTGTAAAGAAACGTCTCGGGGTCACCCACCTCCGTCGTGAACTGGAACTGGTAGCTGATGTCAGCAACCCCGTCACCGGTGTTGTCGACGTGGATCTCGTAGAGCACGTCGTCGCCGAACTCGAAGAAGTTCGGGCCTCCGTCGGGCAGCTCGAGGGGGATGTAGTTGGCGATGAGCGTGACGGTGTCAGGCTTGTCGGGGCTGACGAACGCGTAGAGGTCGGTGCTGTCTGCTACCGGGTCCTTCGAGATCCCCGGTGCTTCGCGGTGTGAGGACATTCAAGTCACCTCGTGTGTGAGTGATCGAGTGATCGAGTGATCGAGTGATCGGGTGGTTAGAAACTTGCGTCAGTACTGCTGTCAGCGGGCCGCGTGCACGAGACGTGCGACGAGGGCGGGGTCGTGCGCGACGACTTCCCGGGTGCCGAACATGAGGTGCACTTGACCCGTGGTCGGGTCGGGGATGTGAACGACGAGCGGCCCGTTCCTCGATCGGCCTTCTGCCTTTGCGACACCTCGGTCGTGCACCGCCGGTGCGAGGCGCTTCGGCCTGAGGCCGGGGATCCGCGAGAACGCCGAGAGAGCGCCGACAGCGGCGGCTCCGGTGCCGGTCTGGCGGAGAAACACTCGCCGGGAGATGGCTTGCATGTCTTGCCTCCTGTCGTGGGGAGAGGCTGGAGACCGATCAGGTAGCTGGTCTCCCCAATGCCTCAGACACCTCTCCGGAGCCGACGACAGGATTGGATGAGATTTTCAGGTGGCGCGCTTTCGCCCCCGCCACGTGGACAGCGCCAGGCAGGCGAGAACCGCGACGATCACGACGGCGACGCCCGCCACCCGCTCGTGATGTAGGGCGAACGCCAGGCCGATCACGGCGATCACGGCCACGAAGAGCTCCGGCGTGTCACCGATCAGGAATTCCCACCAGAAACGCCCGAAAGCCTTCAACCACTTCCCCACCACGCTCACGCTTGTGCCGCCTCCGTGACGTCTGGGCGAGAGCTCGTCGCGAGCTCCGCAGGGAGCGCCCGGCGCATCGCCTGGATGAGGAGAGTTGCCGCGGCGGCGAACGTCGCGACGAGCGCGATCAGGAACACGTCACTGCCTGGCCAGCGCAGCCCTGCTCCCTCCCCCACCCAGAAGACCCCGAAGCTGGACAGCATGATCCCGACGCCCATCTTGAGGGCGTTCTCGGGGACTTCTGAGAGCTGGCGAGCGACGAGGGCGCCGGCGCAGCTCACGACAACCACTGCCGCGGCAGCCGAGACCGCCGCGAGGCCGAGGTGCCCCGAGCTCGAGCCGAGAGTGAGGACGATCATCACGACCTCGAGCCCTTCGAGGAACACTCCTTTGAACGAGACGACGAAGCCGGTCGCGTCCCGTGGCGCGTGCCGGAACGAGTTCTTCGGTGGCAGCTCGCCGTCCGCCGAGAGCTCGGCGAGTGTCTTCGCGTAGATCGCATCCTCGTCGTGCAGCGCCTTGTGCCCGCTCGAACGGAGGATTGCCTTGCGAAGCCAGTTCAGGCCGAGGACGAGGAGCATGCCGCCGACAACCACCCTGAGCGCGTTCAGTGGCACGAGGTGGATGAGGGGCACCCCGACGGCCACGACGATCACCGCCAGCGTGGCGACTGCCGCCAGTGTGCCCTCTATGGCGGAGCGCCATCCCCGCGAGACGCCTGCCGCGAGCACGATCGTGAAGGCCTCGACCATCTCGACGCTGCTCGCACCGAATACCGCCAGGGCAAGAATGATCGTCGAGGTCATCAGCGGCGAGTGTACCGTTGCCCCCGCGATGGCCAAGGTGGCGCCGGGCGCGGCCGACACGATCCGCGAGGCGATGCCGGGCCCGTTCGCCCTCGTAGCGCGGTTGCTCGCTCTGCTCGCACCGGCAGTGCCGCTCGCCACCACCGCTGCTCTCGAGATCAGGAGGGGTTGGCGTCCGACGAGCGACGACGCCGCGATCGCCTGGCGGACCTACGACGTGTTCTCCTCGCACGCTCCGCTCCTTGGGGCGTACAACGACGCGACGGTCTCCGCCGCCCACCCGATCTTCGACGTCGGACCGCTGCAGTACTACCTGCTGGCGGTGCCGGACAGGATCGACCCGGTGCACGGGATTCTGTGGGGATCCGTGCTGTTCGCGGCGATATTCGCCGGCCTCTCAGTGGAGGCGGCCTGGAGGGCGGGTGGTTTGTTCGCGGGGGTTGCCGTGTCGGCCGGTTACGTCGTGCTGGCCGCCACCCAGACCGGCGTCGTGCTCAATCTCCCTTGGAACCCGAACTTCGGCGTGTACGCCTTCTCGGCCACCCTCGTGCTGGCGGCCGTGACCGCTTGCGGGCGGATGGCCTGGTGGCCCCTGGCCGTGTTCACAGGATGTCTGGCGCTCGAGTGCCATCTCATCTACGGGGCGGCGGCCGGCGCGGCGATCGTTGTGTCGATCTGTCTCGGGCTCCTCGCCAGGTGGCGGAGCACGGGCGGGGGCGGGGTGTGGCGGCCCTTTCTCGTGAGCTTCGCCGCCGGCGCCGCCGTTGGAGTACTCAGCCTGCTGCCGACCGCAATCGAGCAGCTCGCCGACCATCCCGGGAACGTGACGGCGCTACTTGGGAACTTGTCTCATCAAGGCCAGAGTCGCGGTCTTTCGAGCGGGTTGCAGGCAATCGGGCGCGCCGCCGGGATCTGGCCGGCCTGGACGCATCCGGTCCCTCCGATCGGGACGCTCGCTCGGGACGAGCGCTTCATGTCCGCGCTGCTCATCGGATCATCAGCAACAGGCCTGATCCTCATCATCGTCTCGTTCGCGATCGGCGTGGCCACCCTCGCCACGCGCCGGACGGGACTCGGCGGCTTGGCGTGCATCGCTGCGGTCTCCGGACTCGCCCTTGCGTGGACGATGGGCTCCATCGCGACGTCCCAGTCGGCGATCTTGACCTACGGCGACGTCGCGTTGTGGCCGGTCGGAATGGTGCTCGATGCTTCGATCGTGTGGGCCGCCGCCGAGCTGTGCCGCGGCCTTGCGACGATGGTGGCGGGACGCCGAGTCAACGAGAGTCTCTCGGGCGGCGAGGCAACCAGCCAGGGTCCGGCGCACGCTGACGGTTCGGGACGCTCCAGCTGGCGGCGCAGGCCGGCGCCTCTCTGGCTGGGTGCTGGCGTCGTGGCGGTCGGAGGACTTGCCGCCGCAGGCGTCTGGTCGGTTACCTCACTCGTGCCGGACCTGCCGCACACGGACGCGATCATCGGGGGGTGGGAGGTGGCTCGAGCTGTGGGTCCGATCTCGGCGACCATCGAGCGCTTTGGCGCCCGGGGGCCTGTGGTGGTCGAACCCGCCGATCACCTGCTGCCGAACGGACTTCCGACGTGGGCTCTCACCGAGGCGGTCGGCTACGAGCTCAAGATCTCAGGCTTTGACGCACGCTTGCTCCCGCCGATGGGCCCACAGCTCGGCTCGGACGCCACGCCGCCCAACCGTGCTGCGGTCTACGAGCTGATCGATCTCGGGCACGGGCGCTGGAAGGTCCGCCAGATCGCCCACACTTACCCGATGACGATTCTCGCCTGGGTGTGGGTGCGATGACCGCTGATCTCCCGGGCCCGGAAGATACCGACACCGCTGTCCCAACTTCTTTTCAGTCACTGCTTGACGACCCTCGCCGTCCCGCCAGGACTGTGGCTCGCATCGTTCTTCGGGTCGTGGCTCACCTCGCGGCCGAGGTGCCCGTCATCGTGGTCGCCGCGCTGCAGATCTCGAAAGGGTGGCTGCCGACAAGCGACGACGCCGTCATCGCTTGGCGCTCGTGGAGCGTGTTCTCGGGGCCCTTGCCCCTGGACGGCCAATTCACTCAGATCTCGGCCGGCGCTGGGCACACCTCTTTCGACCTCGGCCCTCTCCAGTACTACCTGCTCGCCTTCCCGGTTCACATCGATCCGATGCACGGCCTCTTGTGGGGCTCGGCAGTCGTGATCGCAGGGCTCGCTGCCCTCGCCATCGAGGCAGCCTGGGCTGGGGGCGGCCAGATCGCTGGCGCGCTGACGGCCTTGGGCATCGCCGTGATGACCGGCACGCTCATCGAGTCGACGGTGAACCTCGCCTGGAACCCTTCCATGGGCGTCTACGCCTTCGCCGCGACTCTGGCGGGCGCGTTCGCGGTGGCCCGCGGGCGATTCGGCTGGTTGCCGGTGGCCGTCGGGACTGCCAGCCTCGCCGCCCAGTGCCACATGTCCTTCGCCGTGCCGGCCGCCGGCGCTCTCGCCATGGGCATCCTGCTCGGCGTCCTAGAGCTCAAGCGCTTCCCGCTCTGGCCTCTCGGTGTCGCCGTCGCGGTCGGCGTCGCCTGCTTCCTTGCTCCACTTGTCCAGCAGCTGACCGGTCACCCGGGCAACTGGAGCGCGCTCGCGAGCAACCTCGACCACGAGGGGCGCACCCTTGGCTTCGGAGTGGGGCTGCGCGGCATAGCGGCGGCAACGAGCCTTCCACCCTCGTGGTGGGTGCACGTCCCGATCATCAGCACGATCTCGAGGTATCAGCCCTTCGAGTCCCTCATCTACGACCACTCGTCGCGTTGGGGCCTCACCGCGCTCTTGCTCTGCGGGGCGATCGCGATCGGCGCGTGGTTCGCTCACCGGCGCGGGCTGGCGGCCCTTGCGGCCATATCGACCGTTGGGGGCTTCGCCGTCGCATGGACGCTCGGATCGGTGGCGGTCCAGCAAGCGGCGTATCTCGACTACTACCTGTACTTCCCGCTTTGGCCTGTAGGGATGGCGATACTTGCGACCTACGCGATCGCGATCTGGTCCGTCATTGCTTGGGTAGTCCAACGGGTGCTCCACTCCAAGACCGCGGTCGGTGAGACGGCCGCACGACGCGATCGCCGCATCCCTGGCTGGGTGACCGGTGTTGTGACGATTGCTCTCGCCATCTCGGGAACCGAGCTCGGTCTGCTCGAGAGGCCGCTCGGCTCGAGCCCGCTGTTCCTCCTCGGTTGGGCCCCCGCCCAGTTCGCCAGTCGGGTCCTGCCGGATGCAACGAGCGTCGTCGCCGCTGAGGAACAGGGCGGCACGCTGAAGCCGTTCGCGGTCGAGATCGTCGGTGGCTTCGCGATCTTGCACGGCGCTATCGATCAGTCCGTCGCTTATCTGCTCGCGACGGAGGGTTACCCGGCGAGGGTGGCCGGAACTGCCGACACCCCGCTCGGGCCTGCGTACCGCGCCCCTGCGCACGGAGCCGTCCTCGAACTGAGTCTCGGCCTTCACGACACGCCCGTCGCGCGGTGGGTCCAATCTTCGGCTGGGACACGCTGAAGTGCCCACGGAGCTCGAGCTGCGCAGGTCGCGCCGGCGCTACAGCGGCGGCTGCATCGGCGGGTCGGGCCTCGCGATTGCGGCCTTTGCCTGGATGATCACAGGCGGTACGTGGAACTTCTTCCAAAGCGGTCTCAACACAGAATTCTACGACGTGCAAGCTCGCGCGCTCCTCGCCGGTCATTGGAACATGCCGCCGAAGGTGCTCGCGATCGAAGGGATCATCGAGCACCACAAGGCGTACATGTACTACGGGCCGGTCCCGGCGATCCTGAGAATGCCTGTGCTGTTGCTCACGCACCGTCTCGACGGGCGCCTCACCGAGGTCTCGATGCTGCTCGCATTCGTCGTGGCTCTCACATTCACGGCGAGGCTCGGTTGGAAGATCCGCTGTCTCGTCGCGAGCGATCGCCTTGTCTCGCGCACGGAGGCTGTGATCGCCGCGGCTGTCATGGTGATGGTCGGCGTCGGCTCGAACCTGTTCTTCCTCGCGAGCGACCCGTTCATCTACCACGAGGCCGAGATCTGGGGTGCGGCCTTCGCGCTCGGGTCGTTCGATTTCCTGTTGGGTTTCTTGGTGAAAGGACGGCCGTTCTCGGCCATGTTCGCGAGCTTGTTCGCGACTCTGGCAATGCTCACCCGGGGCTCGGTCGGCGCAGGTCCCGTGGCAGCTCTCGGCCTGACCGCGCTCGCGTGGATCCTCACTTCGGCCCCGCCCCAGCTCGGAGGCCGCCACGTTGCCTCGTGGCTCGGGCTCCGGCTCGGATACCGCGCGCGGCCGGCCGCGGCGGTGGGCACGGGTGCGGCCGAGGACTCGACCGGCCCCGAGACAGTCTCGGCGGAGCTGGCAGGCGCCGAGACAGGCTCGGCAGAGCTGGCAGGCGCCGAGACAGCACCGCCGGCTGCACTGCCAACACCCTCGCTCGTTGTCGGCGCGCTCCTCCTCGCGTGCGTGCTCGCACCGGTCCTGAGCTACGCGATCATCAACGAGATCAAGTTCGGCACGTTGTTCAGCTTGCCGCTCGACAAGCAGGTCGACACCTTGATCAACGCACATCGCCGGGCCGTTCTCAAGGCCAACGGCGGAAGCCTGTTCGGCCTCAAGTTCGTCCCGACGGCTCTCGTCGCCTACTTCGGCCTCGACGCCGTCAAGTTCACCCGGATCTTCCCCTGGGTCATGTTCCCCAACGCTGCCCACGTGATCGGCCACGTGCTCTACGACGATCGGGACTGGGCCTCGAGCATCCCTGTGACGATGCCGGCACTCGCCCTGACAGGACTCATCGGTATCGTCGGCGTCTTTCTACCGGCCCGCCGTCGTGGGCGGAGGAGCTCGGCACCGGCGCCAGTGCTGCCCAAAGAGCGCGCCCTTCGCATCCCGATCCTTGGTGCGGCCGTGGGGACGGCCGGCGTGCTCACGATCGCGTTCATCGCCAACCGGTATCTCGCGGATTTCATGCCGTTAGCGATTCTCTGCGCGCTCGCGGGAGTGCACCTCACCGTGCGCTTCTTCCGGAAGACAAGAGCGGTTTGGCGTGTCGCTCCCGCTCTCGCTCTTCCGCTCGTCGCCCTCGCGGGCCTGTGGTCGAACCTCGGCCTTTCGCTCGTCTATCAGCGCGAGCTGCGGCCGGCTGTGCCCCTTGCGATGCGCGCTGGCTTCGTCTCGTTCCAGCAGCACCTCGACGAGTCGTTGTTCGGCAACCCGGCGCAACACGTCGTCCGCGTCCGCGGCACCAGCCTTCCCCCGCCGGCACCGGCAGGCACGCTCGTGATCGTCGGCAGCTGCACGGCGCTCTACGAGTCGGCCGGTGTCGGAAGTGGCTGGGACGCCGTCGAGAGGTCGGAGGCGGGCGGCCACTACCGGCTACTGATCCACTTCCCGAGCCGTGCCTCGCCTCACTGGTGGCCGATCCTTGCGAACGGCAAGCCACATGCGGCCGCCTACCTCGCCCTGCGGTCACCCAGCAACGGTGAGTACCAGTTCGGTTACTACTTCCAGGCATCCGGACAGAGCTTTGTCCTCGGCTCGACGTTCTCGGAGCCACCGGGCACCCACGTCGTCGACGCCGTCCTCGATCCTCTCGTGCAGGAAGTGACGGTAACCGTCGACGGCAACACCGAGTTCGAGCTCGGCTACTTCGTACGCTCGATCCAGCGGATCTACGTCGGCGCCAACCCGCTCGGCGGCCCGGTCGCTACCCGCTACCCATCACGAGTCGTCCAGCTCAAAGTCACGACACCCATCTGCAACTTCGTCGAACGGCGCCTGCCGAACGCCCGGTGACGTGACGCTCAAGCCTCGTGTGCCTCGAGTGCCTCGAGTGCCTCGGCTGCCTCGGGTGCCGGCGCGAGGGCGAGTTCGAGCACGTACTGGTAGGCGAACAGGTTCGGCCGAGCCTTCACGAGAGAGCGGTCGAGAGCCGACACAGCCTGCTTCAGCCGGTTGGACAGCTGCCCACCACCGCCGCCACGTTCGAAGACCTCGATCGGCAGCCCTACCGGCCGGTGACGAACGATCGTGAATCCCTCCCGACGAGTCAGGCGCTCGAGGCTCTTCCACGTGAAGAAGCGCAGATGGCCCGCATCAAGAATGCCCCTTCGGTCATAATCGAACCAGCCGAACAGCACCCGAAGGCGCGGGTACCAGTGCACGAAGTTCGGGACGCTCACCATGACACGACCGCCCGGTGCGAGCACTCGCCGGATGTCGGCAAGGACCTCGTGAGGATGCGGGACGTGCTCGAGCACGTCGGCCGCGAGCACCACGTCGAACGGACCGGTGAGAGTGGCGGCCAGCCCTTGCGAGAGGTCGCCCAGCACGAACTCGTCCACCGCCTCGGTCACCCCCGGGTGCTCGATCGCGTCGACACCGGTGACGTGATGACCGAGCTTTCGCAGCCTCGTCGCGAGCTCGCCACTCGAGCAACCGAGATCGAGCACCTTCGAAGGCGGCGCGTCCGCCAGCCATCGCTCGAGGACGGCGTGCGAGGTCTCCTCGCCCTCCTTGAACTCGTACGCGTCGCTTGCGAAGGCGAGCTCACCCGAGCCGAAGCCCATCTTGTGGGCGCGGTAGCGCATGGCGTCCCGCGTCACGTCGCCGGCGTACCGCAGGCCGTTCACGTAACAGATCTCGTCCCCGTAGTAAGTCGGGATCGGGACCTCGATGATCCGCTGATCTGCCTCCACCAGTTGGATGATGATCTCGGTGTCGAAGTCGAAGCCATCGGAGTTTCTCTCGAAAGGGATCCCGGCGAGCGACGCCACGCGATAGGCCCGGTAACCCGAGTGCCACTCGGACAGCGATGTCCCTACCGAGACGTTCTCGACCTTCGTGAGGATGCGGTTCCCGAGGTACTTGTAGAGCGGCATGCCGCCACGGCGGGCGGCTCCGGCATCGAGCATGCGCGAGCCGAGCACGGCGTCGGCCTCGTCGTTCACGAGAGGCGCGATCACGTCCTCGATCCGCTCGGGGGCGTACTGACCGTCGCCGTGCAGCAAGACGATGATGTCGAGCCCGTGCTCGATCGCCCAGCGGTATCCGGCCTTCTGGTTGCCGCCGTAGCCGAGGTTGCGGGGATGCCGGATCACCGTCAGGGCGAGGTCCGTCGTGACGGACTTGTAGCCGAGACCGACGAGGTAGGTGGGGTCCGCGCTGTGGTCGTCGAAGACGAGCACGTCCGCCACACGCGACCGCACGGCCGGGGGGATCCGGTCGAGCACTTCTGCGAGCGTGGCTGCCGCGTTGTAGGCAACCACGAGGATGCCGATGCGAGGCTCCATACTGGCGGAGAACGGTACCAGCCGCCCAGCGCAGCGGCCCACGATCACCGTCGCCGCTTCGGGTTCAAGCCCTTGCGGGAGCCGGCCCTTACGGATGATCGTCGGGGCACACGCCCGCGTCGGGATAGCGGTAGGCGAGGTAATTGTGGACCCACGACCCCTTCAACCAGCTCGACGAGGGGTGCGGGAGATGCCAGATGGGCGTGAGGTCTGCCAGCAGCGCGGCGGCGTAGCGGGCCGCGCCGGCGGGGCAGAAGTGGACGTTGTCGACTTGGCGCACCCGCAACCACTGGCTCTTGCGTGCATCCGGCTGGCTCTCGGGCGGGAGCCAGGTTGCGAAGTGGCCGTCGAGAAGCACGGCGGCGCCCAGGGGGACGTACATGACCCTTCCTGGGAAGACCTTGGTCAGTGAGGCAGTGAGGCGGTCGAATCTGTTGATGAGGCTCGCGACTCTGGCGGGGTAGTCGGGCTGGTCCGTCGTGGTCACGAGGTCCGGACCGGGCGCGGGGAACTGCTGGAAGATCACGCCCTTCACACCACTCCCCCGTCGGAGGACGAGGCGCAAGAACGACTCGAGCTCGGCCGTGTACGCCACCGGGTGGGCAGCGAAAGCGCTGTTGTCCCAGCTCCACATGGCAACTATGACCTGCGGTCTCGCCTGCGCGATCCACTGAGGTACCTGGGACTGCCAACCCTTCAGCGTCGTGAGGCCGAAGCCCCATTGCGAGTGGTTCTCCACGACGGCCGCGTGAGTCGAGTCGAAGAGCGCTTCGACCGCGGGCGACTCCGAGAGCATGACGGAGTCTCCGAGGAGCAGGATTCGCAACGGTCGCTTGTGCGACACGGCGCGCCCGAGCACGATCGGCTTGCCCACGACTCCACCCGCGCCTGGAACGGGGTCCCGCTTCGTCTGGGTGACGAGGACGACGTGCCCTGCCGACGCGGTGGCCACCGCCGGCGGGACGGTGGCGAACATCACAGCCGCTGCAGCCGCCACCATCGACACCGGCACGAGCGCAACGCGCTGCCAATTCGCACGCAGTGCCGGCCATCCGTGACGTATCGGTTGCTCGATCAGGTGGAAGCTGGCAACCGCTAGCCCGAGCGCCACCACCACCTGCAGGCCGGCGAGGGCCGGGCCGCTCACGTGCGCACGCGCAGGCGTGAGCTCCACGATCACCGGCCAGTGCCACAGGTACAAGCCGTACGAGATCTTGCCGAGGTACCTGATCGGGGCAATCGCGAGCGCCTTTGCAATCGGGCCACGCTCGACCAAGCGGACATCCGCGACGAGCACGCCGGCAGCCACGGCACACAACAGCAAGCCTCCCTCGAACATCCACGGGCGCGGATTCGTGTCAGGCAAGCCGCCAGTGACCCAACACGCTGCCAGCACCAGGAGCGCACCGACACCAGCGACGTGCAACCACTGGCGGGCCCGGGCAGAGGGCTGCGGCAGGCCGGCTGCGCACATCGCGACTGCCGCGCCGACGAGGAGGTCGAACGCACGCGTGTCCGTCCCGTAGTAGACGCGGTCGACACCCGCCCCGTGCGTCCATAGCCACGCCATCCAGGACGCCGAGGCGATCGCGCCGCCGATTGTGAGCACTAGGCCTACGCGTCGCCAAGTGAGCCGGCCGGGCGTCCCCGCACGGGTGAGGCGCAGCAGGGCTGCGATCACAAGTGGCCAGACCAGGTAGAACTGCTCCTCGATCCCGAGAGACCACGTGTGCTTGAACGGCGACTGCACCGCGAAGCGGTCGAAGTAGCTCTGGTGCGAGAACAGGAGCTGCCAGTTGGCAACATATGCGACCGTGGCGAGAGCCTGGTCCCGCAGCTCGTGCCAGTCGATCGGCAGGCCACCGCTCGCGAGGGAGACGAACACCACGACGGCTACGAGCATCACGAGCAGACCGGGCAGCAGGCGCCTCGCTCGCCTGCCCCAGAAACGGCTGAACCTGATGCTCCCGTACTTCAACCTCTCCTCGACCAAGAGGCTCGTGATCAAGAAGCCAGATAGCACGAAGAACAAGTCGACACCCAAGTACCCGCCCGACGCCCACCCGAAGCCGAGGTGGTAGGCGAACACCCCGAAGATCGCGAGCGCGCGGAGGCCGTCGAGGCCTGGGAGGTAGCGACCGGTCACGGCCGTCTCGTGAGGCCGCTCCTCACCGGAGAGGGAGCCGCCCTCTTGCCTGCCCACGGCTCGACCGTAGCCCAGCGCGTAACGGCCCAGTCCATAACTATGGGCGGAGCGATCTGCCGGTACGGTTGTCCGTCGTGAGACGCGCCGGGTCGCTGGTGGCCGCTGCCGGCGCATACCTAGCCGTGGGCCTGTTCGCCTGGTGGCACGTATGGACCGGTGGCGTCGCACACACGATCACCGCCTTAGGGTGGGGCGACCCCGCGCAGCAGATCTGGTTCCTCGCGTGGGTGCCGCACGCGCTCGGGTCCGGGCTCGATCCATTCGTCAGCCACGCGATGTTCGCGCCGTCTGGGATCAACCTGATGGCGAACTCGAGCATCCTGTTCCCCGCGCTCGCCGCATCGCCGGTGACGGTGCTGTTCGGACCGATCGTCGCTTTCAACGCTCTCGTCGTCCTGGCGCCTGCCACGAGCGCGTTCGTCGCCTACCTCGTGTTCCGCCGCTACACGACTTTCGGCTTTGGCGCGTGGCTCGGTGGGCTCTTCTACGGCTTTTCACCCTTCGTGCTGAACGACCTCATCGACGGCCACCTGCACGTCACGACCCTGGTCTTCCCGCCACTCGTCCTGTTGCTCCTCGACGACCTCGTCGTGTCCCAGCGGGGATCGCCGATCTGGCGCGGCGTCCTCCTCGGGCTCGTGCTCGTGGCACAGGCGCTGACGTCACTCGAAGTCCTCGCGAACGTGGTCCTGCTGGGTGGGATCGGCGTCGTGATCCTCGCCGCGGTGCACCGCGATCAGATCCGGGCGAGGTGGCGACGCGTGCTGACGGGCCTCGGTGCCGCCGCTCTCACATCGGGCGCCCTCATGGCGTGGCCGGTAGAGGTGCTCTTCTTCGGGCCGCGCCGGTACAAGGGGTCGATCTTCACGTCGCCTGAGTCCTACGTCGTGTGGCTGAAGGCCCTCGTCTGGCCCGAGGGAGGCGGCGGGGTCTTCCCTCATGTGTGGGCAGCGTACGTAGGGATCCCGGTGCTTGCGATCATTGCAGTCGGGCTCTGGCGCGTGAAGAACGGCATGCTTCGCCTGGCCGTCGTCCTCGCCGCGATCGCCCTCGTGTTCGCCGCCGGTCGCTCGCTCCACCTGACACCGCATCTCGGGACGGGAATCCCGTTGCCGGACAGGTTAATCACAAGGGTTCCGTTTCTCGAGAATTTGCTTCCTGTGCGGTTCATGATCATCGTCGACCTCATGGTGGCCCTCTCGTTCGCGATCGTGCTCGGGGCCTTGCGTGACTGGTTGGCCGCCCGGCCACCGTCCGCCCGACTCCCTCACAACGGGCGGGCGGGCGCGGCGATCATGGCCGGGGGCATCGGAGTCGTGGCCCTCGCGTCACCGATGCTGGGGGCGCCACTGCCCTTCCCGGCCCGGCAGATCTCTGTGCCGGCCGTCTACCGTGCGGCGGCGGTCACTCATCTGCCACGCGGCTCGATCCTGCTCGGCTATCCGGTGATGAACGGTTTCGTCGCCGACCCCATGATCTGGCAGGCCACCACCGGCTGGCCGTACGACATGGTCGCCGGATACGGCTTCATCCCATCGGGCGGACCGAACCCGATCGGGAGCCTCCCTCCGAGCCCGGTGACGATCCTGTTCGCGGATGCTCAGATCGGCCTCCTCAGCCCGTCGATCCCGCTGGCGCGAGCGCAATCCGTCCGCGCCGAGATCGATTCGTGGAAGGTCTCCGACATCGTGGTGCTCAACACTGGCAAGCGGCCCCGATACCTCGTTCAGATACTGACAGAGGTGCTCGGCCGCGAGCCGGTTCAGATCGACGGTGCGTGGGTCTGGCTGCACTTGCGGCCCCCGGCGCTCGGGAGCTGAGCTCAACGGAC
>JBKQLZ010000136.1:0-19807 GCA_052146895.1 Acidimicrobiales bacterium | reverse complement strand
GTGGGTTCAGCGTGATCGGTACGGCGGCAAACGCAAGGCTCCCGTACCACCCTGAGACCGTCTCGCCTGCGAGCAAGGCGCCCGGGTGAAGGTCGGCCGCATCAAGGCCGCCGCGAAGTGGTGTGAGAACGGCACCGCCGGGCCCGATGACGACGATCTCGGAGTCCTCGAAATGGAGCATTTTCCCGACGACGTCCAGCACCAGCCGGGTGCGCACCCCGTTGGCGGCGTGGGCGAAGACCTCGCCTTGATTGAGGAGTTGAGTCGTCGCTTGAGTCCGGGCGGTCTGTCTCGTGACCAACAGCGCGCCTGCCCCGGCGACGAGGAGCGCTGCAGCGACGAGCGTGACGAGCGCGACGGTGAGGCGGCGTCTCATGCCAGCCGGTAGCCGACGCCCCGGAGGGTGGTTAGGGGGAACCCGGGGCCGAGTTTCTTGCGGAGTTGCGCCACGTGGACGTCGACGGTCCGCTCGTCGCCGTACCAGTCGGCGCCCCACGCCCCGTTGAGCAGCTGCTGGCGGCTGAGAACAAGGCCCTGGTTCTCGACGAGGAGTGTGAGCAGGTCGAACTCGCGGGTCGTGAGCTCGATCAGCTCGCCGTTCACGCGCACCTCCCGCCTCCCTGGGTCGATCTCGATGTCGCCGACGGTGAGGGCCTGGACTTGCTTCGGTCCGTCGGTCCTGCGGAGCACGGCCCGGACCCGTGCTACGAGCTCGCGGGGCGAGAAGGGTTTGGTGAGGTAGTCGTCGGCCCCGAGCTCGAGCCCGAGCACCCGGTCGATCTCGTCGTCCCGGGCGGTGAGGAAAAGCACGGGGACGTTGCTGTCTGCACGGATCGCTCGGCAGACGTCGTAACCGTCCTTCGGCCCCGGCAGGCCGACATCCAAGATGACGATGCGAGGACGCTCGCGGAAGATGATCTCGAGGCCGGCATCCCCGTTTGTCGCCCGCAGCACGCGGTAGCCCTCCCGCCGAAGGTAGAGATCGACCAGCTCAGCGATGCTCGGGTCGTCCTCGACGACAACTGCGGTGCGGGCGTTGCCGGGTGCGGAGGACACGTGCTACAGCCTCGCACCCGGCATGGTCGGTCAGCTGCCCAGTGAGGTGCTGCTGGTCGAGCTAGGGGCCTTCGATGCCACCAGGAGGGCGTTCCCGCTGGTCTGGACGATGTAGGCGTAGTCGCCGGCTCCGATGTTCGCCGAGCTCAGGCCGAAGAACTGCGTCGACCCGGTGATAGTCGCCGACACGGTAGGGCCGTCCGAGCGCTTGATCGTGAGCACGTTCGAAGAGTCCGATACCACGACGCCACGGTCGACGTCGAGCGTCACGTAACCGCTCTTGCTGTGGATGATGAGCTGGGCGTGCACCGTGTGGCGGAGCACCAGGCGGATCTCCCGGCGCAGCTGCGCGCGGCCGATCTGGTGGGCTCCGGACACAGTCGAGGTGATTGCGGCCGGCTTGGAAGTGGTGACGCTCGAACCGGTCGATGCGTACGCGACGCCGCCGGCTGCCATGGCGAGCACGAGTGCGCCGCCAGTCGCTCCGAGCATCTTGGTCTTGTAGTTGGACTGCATGATCCTGGTCTCCTTCGTGCTTGGTGGTGAGTCCATTAGACGACCGCCTCTTGAGGTGGGTGCGAGGGCAGTGTTAGGGCTTTGTTAGGCGGCCGGCCGGCTCTAGAGCGGCTTCGCGGCGGCGGCGTCGTGGCCGGCGGCGGCCCTCATCTCGGCCGTGCGGCACTCGTTGCACCCGCCTGGGCCCGGATCAGGGCCGAGTTGACGGCTTGGAGATAGAGGACCCCGGCCACTCTCCCGTCTTCCACGACGGCGAGCTGCTGGCGGTGAGAGGACTGGAAGCACTCGATCGCAGTCGGGAACAGCTCCATCTCCGGTGTGAGAACCGGCGCTTGGCGGTCGCTGGCGGAGCCCACGGGCATGTCAGGCGGGGCGCTGGCCGCCTCGGCGTAGTCGACGATCCCGCTGTAGCGACCGAGCTCGTCCACGACGGGGATCGCCCGCCCTGGGAAGTGCGCCAGCCAAGCCGCCACCTCCGTCGCGCGGACACCGGTCGGCACCGTCGTCGGGTCCGGGTGCATGACAGCACCGACCCTCATTCCCTGCATCGCGTCACGGAACTGGGCGCTTCGCCACTCGGACATCGCGCCCATCAGCACGAAACCACCGATGAACGCGACGAGGATGTAACCGGGGTCCTCGAGCCCGAAGCCGATCATGCCGACGGCGACCACACCCGCCACCGTGGCCGCGATGCGGGTGGCCCGGACGTTGTTGCCTGTTCTCGCCAGCAGCGAGCGGAAGACACGGCCGCCGTCCATCGGCAAGGCCGGGAGCATGTTGAAAGCCGCAAGGATGAGGTTGAGGTAACCGATCCGCACCAGCCACGAGTGGCCCGACAGAGTCGGCGGCCATACCGAGCCGTGCGTGGCGGCGCCGAGGCCGAGGCACACGAGGCCGATCACCACGCTCGCGAGCGGCCCGGCGATCGCCACCTTGAGCTCGATCGACGGCGAGGTGCCCATCCCTTCGATCTGGGAGACGCCGCCGAGGGGAAGGAGCACGATGTCACGGACTTTCAGCCCGAGCCGCATGGCCACGATCGAGTGGGAGAGCTCGTGCAGCGTGACCGATGTGAAGAGGAGCCCGAAGTAGATCGCGTAGTACTCGGCACCTGACGCGGTCCTCGCCGCTGGCAAGAAGGCCACAAAGAGCACGAGCAGAGAGAAGGTCCAGTGGACCCGGATCGGTACTCCTGCTACTCGGGCGATCGTGATCGATCGCGTCATCGTGAGATCCTCTGCTTAGTGATAGCGGTCACATTGCCACCTCAGGTCTACAGTTTGCTGTGAGCGATGGGCCATTGGAGCACCTCGGGGGGTTCGAAGAGGATCTCCCTGAGCCTCAGCCGACTCCAGCCGGCGCGAGTCTCGACGAACCGGGGCCTCCGAAGTCCGCCTGGGAGACACCCCGTGGCTGGACCGACGAGGAGTGGGCGGAGAAGAATTTCGGCACGTCCATTCGACGCTCTCCGTGGACCAGCCTCGATATCGGAAAGGGTTGGCTGCTCGCAGTCGTGTTCGGAGGGGTCCTCTTGATCGTCTTGGTGCTGGTCCTGGTGCTTCACAGCTACTTCTGACCGGAGCGCTCGGGATCGGAAGCCGAGCTCGGGGCGGCGCGCCGCTCACGGAAGGGCGACGAGTCCCTCCCCGGTACGGTAGGGACCTACGACGCGGGCAGGCGAGCCGACTGCGGTAGCGCCGGCTGGGACGTCGCAGAGCACGACAGCGTTCGCCCCGATGCGGGCTCCGTCGCCAATCGTGATCTCGCCGAGGACCGCAGCCCCTGTGCCGAAGAAGACGCCGTCACCGATTATCGGCGCACGGCCGCCGCGGTAGTCCCACCCGATGGTCACACCGTGGTGCACGTAGCAGTTGCGTCCCATGCTGGCGGCTGCGATGCAGGTCGCCTGCCCGTGAGCGATGAACAGCCCTGGCCCGATGTCGGCGGTCGTGATGGTCAATCCGGCTGTGGGCTTCCACCATCGACGGAGGATCTTGGCGGTGAGCGCACCACTCGCATTCCCGCCAGCCAGCCGGTGATAGTAGAGCGCCCGGAACTCGTCGAACGCGTAGAGCAGGCTGTGGAGGCCGTGCTTGCCGTCGTTCACACCGAGCACCTCGAGCCACTGCTCGACGTCCGCCTCGATGAGCTCTTGCTTGTCCGACACCCGGCTCGCCCAGGCGACCGGGAGCGTGAGGAAGGCCCTCAGCAGTTCGAGCCCGCCGAGCAGCTTGGCCGACACAGGGTCGAGCACTCGCACCGGCGGCATCGGATCACCTTATGCGACCGTCGTGGGGTACCAGCCTGAGCTCGCCTCCGCGATCACCCTCTCGAGCCGATCGCGGGCGGCCCCGGCATAGGCGAGCGAGACGAGGTCGACCTCAACCAGATCCGCCGGGCCGAGGGTTCCGAGGCGCCACAGGTCGGCGGTTATCACCGTGGCGGCGACCGGGTACCCGCCGACTGGACCGCAGTCCGGCCCGAGGACGACCGCCGCCCCGCTCGGTGGGATCTGGATCGCGCCCGGGACGACGGCGTGAGATCCCACCGTTGCGGTCGCTCCCGGCGGTGAGGGCGGAGCCTCCGAGTGGCCGGCGCGACGCAGTCGCACTCCGGTCCGATCGCTCTGCAGGTCTACTTCCCAGCTGCCGCCGAGGACGCCGGGATCGACGTCGTCTGGCCCTGCGATTGCGCGAAGGCGCACTGCTTGCCCCGGTCGTCCACTCTCGGGCCAGGAGAAGCGCAACCTCGCCCGCTCCGGGCTGGCGCCCACCTCCAGCCGGTCACCGGCGACGAGTGGCCCGGGCGGGAGCCCGGAGACGGCGTCGCTGGAACGGCTGTTGAAGTACGACGGTACCTGGAGGCCCCCGCCGAGCGCGAGGACGGCACGGGTGTCGCTGCGCACGGGTCCCACCGAGACCTCCTGGCCGGCGCCGGCAGCCGCGACCGTACCTTGCGGGCGCTCCGAACCGCCGATGACGAGTGACGCGTCGCCCACCAGGGCCAGCAACAAGTCCTTAGTGGCTCGCAAGCGGACCGGCGAGGAGATCTCGAGGGCAGCTGCGGAGTCGGTGTTGCCAACAGCCCGGTTTGCGATCCGGAGGTAGCAGGAGTTCGCAGCGCCCGAGCGCGGAACGCCGAGCGAGCCCGCACCTTCGCGACCGAGATCCTCGATCAGGAGCAGAGGACCGGGCTCGAGCACCTCGAGGCCTGTCCCGGTCAGAGTCGGGCGGCTCTGCGGCCGGAGCGGGTCGAGGGCGTCCACGGGCACGATACGAACGCTGTCGCCCGGCTGGAACAGAGCGTACGGCGGCCTCTCGGGGTCGAAGCACACGACATTCGTCCGCCCGAGCAGGTTCCACCCACCCGGAGACGCGACCGGGTATATGCCGGCGTAACCGCCCCCGACGGCAAACGCGCCGGCCGGGACCCGGGTCCTCGGTGAGTCGCGGCGATCGAGGTGCTCGTAGCGAGCGGGTAATCCGACGAGGTACGCGAAACCCGGCATGAACCCAAGCCATGCCACCTCCAACTCCCGTCCGCCTAGGTCTCGGCAGACCTCTGCCGCGCTCAATCCGAGCCGTTCCAGGTCCTCCCCGTCGAAGACGACGGGGATCTCGTGAGTCCTCGGGCGGCGCGCCACAGCCGGTTGGGCCAGGCGCTCAGCCGGGCCGATCACGCCTACGCTCGTGGCACCGGGCACGACGTCCCGGGCCTTTATGGACCGGGCGAGAGCCTGTGCCTCACGGTGACCGCCTTCTACGTCGAGCAGCACGGCTGCGTCGCCGAGTTGTCTCATCACTAAACTCCTCCGACCAGCACCAAAAGCAGAGGAGCAACCATGCCCCAGCTACGTTCTCGCGTCACCACTGAGGGACGCCAGGCCGCGGGTGCCCGCGCCCTGTGGCGAGCGACTGGAATGACCGACTCCGACTTCGGCAAGCCGATCGTCGCGATTGCCAACAGTTTCACCCAATTCGTCCCGGGCCACGTGCACCTTCGTGACCTCGGCAGGGTTGTGGCCGACGGGATTGCCGAGGCCGGCGGCGTGGGTCGTGAGTTCAACACGATCGCAATCGACGACGGCATCGCCATGGGGCACGGCGGGATGCTCTACTCGCTGCCGAGCCGTGAGCTGATTGCCGACGCCGTCGAGTTCATGGTCGAGGCCCATCAAGCGGACGCGCTGGTGTGCATCAGCAACTGCGACAAGATCACTCCTGGGATGTTGATCGCTGCGATGCGGCTCAACATCCCGACCGTCTTCGTGAGCGGCGGCGCCATGGAAGCCGGCAAGACGATCGTGAAGGACGGGAAGGCCCGGGTCTCCCTCGACCTGATCTCTGCGATCACGGCGTCCGCCGACACTTCCGTCTCGGACTCGGAGCTTGCGTCGATCGAGGAGTCGGCGTGCCCGACGTGCGGCTCGTGCTCGGGGATGTTCACGGCCAACTCGATGAACTGCCTCACCGAGGCGCTCGGCCTGGCCCTCCCGGGCAACGGGACCACGCTCGCGACGAGCGACCTGCGGCGTGAGCTCTTCGTCGACGCAGGCCGCACCGTCGTCGAGCTGGCCCGACGCTGGTACAAGGAGGACGACGAGAGCGCGCTCCCGCGCCGGATCGCTTCGCGGGCGGCCTTCTCGAACGCCATGTCTGTCGACATCGCCATGGGTGGCTCGACAAACACGGTCCTTCACCTGCTGGCAGCTGCGACCGAGGGCGGCGTCGACTTCGACCTGGAGGACATCGACGACCTGAGCCGGCGCGTCCCCTGCCTGTGCAAGGTTGCGCCGAGCTCCTCCTACCACCTCGAAGATGTGCACCGCGCAGGCGGCATCCCGGCGATCATGGGAGAGCTCGACCGCGGCGGCCTCCTCGACCACTCCGTCTCGAGCGTGCACTCGGCGTCGCTCGAGACATGGCTAGCCGAGTGGGACGTCCGCTCCCCGGCGCCGTCGGAGCGGGCGCTCGCGCTCTATCACGCAGCACCAGGCGGCATTCGCACCACCGAGCCGTTCTCGTCGACCGCTCGCTGGGACAGCCTCGACGTCGACGCCGAGAAAGGCTGTGTTCGCTCGATCGAGCACGCTTACTCCGCTGACGGCGGTCTTGCGGTACTGAAGGGCAACCTGGCGGTGGACGGCTGCGTCGTGAAGACGGCGGGCGTGCCGGCTGACCAGCTCAGCTTCCAAGGTCCTGCTCGGGTGGCCGAGAGCCAGGAGGAGGCGGTCGACATCATCCTCGCCGGCGACGTGCAGGCCGGGGAGGTCGTCGTGATCCGCTACGAGGGGCCGCGGGGTGGGCCGGGGATGCAGGAGATGCTCTACCCGACGAGCTACCTGAAAGGGCGCGGGCTCGGACCACTGTGCGCCCTCATCACCGACGGCCGCTTCAGCGGCGGGACGAGCGGTCTCTCCATCGGCCACATCTCACCCGAGGCTGCAGCCGGAGGGGCGATCGGCCTCGTCGAGGACGGCGACCTGATCACGATCGACATCCCGACGCGCTCGATCACGCTCGACGTGCCTGAGGACGAGCTGGCGCGCCGCCGCGCTGCGCGGGACGAGGACGGATGGGCCCCGATGAAGCGGGATCGCAAGGTCTCGGCAGCTTTGCGCGCCTACGCGTCGATGGCCCTCTCGGCCGATAGGGGAGCGGCTCGCCACGTCGACTGAGAGCCATCCCGGTGTGGGAGGCCCGGTTGAGTCAGCTCCTCTGCCGGTGGTGCTGGGCGCCGTTCGCTGCGGCTGCGAGCAGCTCGGCATCGTGTGGATAGCTCAACAGGGCTGACGCATCGCTCACACCGACCCAGCGCAGCTCGTCGACCTCACCGGAGGGAGCGAAGTCGCCTCCGTGCGGCTGCATCAGCCAGTACTCGACGACCTTGGGGCGGCCACGCCGGTCCCTGTACTCGACCTGCCCCACGAAACGACCGAGCGTGCACTCCAACCCGGTCTCCTCTCTCACCTCGCGGAGCGCGCACTCTGCGGCGGTCTCGCCCGGCTCGAGCTTGCCCTTCGGCAGCGTCCAATCACCCTGTTCAGGGCGGTGTATCAGCGCCGCCTCCCATCCGCCGGTAGCCGAGGCCCGCAGCACGATCCCGCCCGCTGCCCGGACTACGGTCTCGGGGGGACGGCTCTCGCTCACGCCTGCTGACCCTATCCCGGCAACGGGCGCGGCGTTGGAAGTGACCGGTGGCTCAAGCAGGGAGCCTGGCGGGCACCTCTACGGCGACTAGTAGCGTTGAAGCCATGGGCGCGGCCAACGTTTCGACGACGGACGTCGAGGTCGAGTGGCAGCTCGACGCACTCGATCTGCGCCCCGTGGAGCGTTGGTTCAACGCCCGGTTCTCAGACGCGAGCGACACGGTTGACGCGACGGCCAACGCATCGGGCACCTCGACGGCCAACGCGGCCGCGAGCACTCAAGCCGTCGGCAGCGGCTCGGCACTGCTGCCCCCGGGCCTGACGGTCGTCCCCCGCCCGGCCAAGCGCCTCGTCGACACCTACCTCGACACAGAGGACTGGCGGATCGCGCGCTCTGGCTACGTGCTCAGGACGCGCCGTCGTGGCGGGGTCCTCGAGGCGACCATGAAGGACCTGGCACCCGCGGCCGACGGGCTCCGGCAGCGGATGGAGGCGACGGAGTCACTCCCGGGATCAGGGATCGAAGAGCTCGACCCCGAGGGCTCGGTCGGCAGGCGGGTGCGAGCCTTGTCAGGCGAGAGGCCTCTGCGCCAGGTGCTCGAGGTAAGGACGCGCCGCCGTCTCTACTCGCTCGTCGTGCACGACGAGCCGATCGGCGAGGTCGCCCTCGACGACACGACGATCATCCTGACGGGCGATCCGCAGAGATTGCGGCTTCAGCGGGTCGAGGTCGAGGTACTTGGGTCGTGGGTCGACTCGCTCCAGCCCTTCGTCGAGCAGCTGAGGCGGGACTGCGGCCTTCAGCCGGCCACGCTCTCCAAATTCGAAGCCGGACTGATGGCGGCGGGGGTAACTCTGCCCGGCCACGCCGACACTGCCGCACCTGCGATCGGGGTCGACTCGACCCTCGGCGAGCTGGCGTACGCCGTCATGCGCCGGGACACAGCGGCAATGCTCCGGCACGAGCCAGGCACCCGCCTCGGCGAGGACCCGGAGGCCCTCCACCAGATGCGCGTGTCAACTCGCCGGCTGCGTGCGGCGCTGGCGTTGTTCGTGAAGGCCCTGCCTGTCAGAGCGGACCGGCTCTCAGCCGAACTGGGCTGGCTGGCGGCGGTGCTCGGAGCCGTGCGAGACCTTGACGTTCAGCTCGGCAACCTCGACCAATGGTGCGAGGACCTCCCCGGGGAGCACGGCCAGGCGCTCGACGACCTCGGTGACCTTCTCGCGCGCCACCGGGACGAGGCACGCGCCCGGCTTCTCGAAGCTCTCGAGTCCCGTCGCTACGAGCGCCTCGTGGCGAGTCTCCAGGCGATGCTCGAGCAGGGTCCCCTCAAACGATCACCGGAGGGGAGCACCCTCGCGGTTGTCGCCCTGCCGGACCTGATCGGAGAGCGCCACCGGGCTGCTGTCAAGGCGGCGAAACGGGCCCAGAGCTCAGGCATCCTCACCGACTTCCACCGCCTTCGAATCCGCTGCAAGAGGCTGCGCTACGCGATTGAGTTCACTCAGGGCCTCTACGGGAACGAGGTCAAGCGCTTCGGCAAGAAGGTGGCCCTCCTGCAGGGGGATCTCGGCCTGATCCAGGACGCCGAGGTCGCTTACGAGAGATTGCGCGGCATCGCTGTCACGAGCGAAGGCGAAGCTCTCTCGACCTCGACGGTGTTCGCCATGGGGATGGCAGCCCAGCGCTGCCGGGAAGAGTCCGCCCAGCGGCTGCAGGCACTGAAAGCCCCGGCGGACAACCTCCGTGGAACGCAGTGGCAACACGCATCCGACGTGCTCGAGACGGCCAAGGCCGACGGCGCCGACCGCGTCGCGCATGCAATAGCGAGCACGCTCGCTGCCAAACTGGCGGCCCGGGTGCGGAAGACCACGGCTCCGGCCCCCGCTGTCGCGGCACGCGCCCCGCGGCCCGCCCGGCCCCGGCCCATCGTCGAATCGCTCAACGGCGCTGCCCGTGCCTCCCAGGAAGGACCGGCCTCACGCGAACGGCCGGAGCACGAGCCCCTCGCGCAGTAGGGCATCGCGCACCCGCTTCGCGAGGCGGACCGCCGAAGGGGTGTCCCCGTGCACGCAGAGCGACCTGAACACCGAGGCGAGCCGCACGGCTTGGCGCACGACGTCATCGTCGTCGGTCAGCACGGCCCCCGGCTCGCTCCGGTCGAGGAGCGTCCCGTCCGCCCGGTACGCCCTGTCGCAGAAGCCCTCCTCAGAGGCGCCCCAACCCCGCGCCCGCGCCCGGTCGAGCAGCTGGCCAGGCTGCGCCAATACGTGCCGGACCGGCAGGAGATCGAGGATCGCGTCGGCGGTCTCGGCGTCGCGATTCGCCCGGTGGTACAAGGCGCCATGGAGCTTCACGTAGTTCACCGCCGTCATCTCGCAGAGTCGCTCCACTTGCGCGGCTACCTGCGCCGCGACGACCTCGGGCGGGTCTGAGCGCTCGGAGCGCCCGAAGTTGTCCCGATCGGGGTAGGAGGGATGAGCGCCGACCGTGACGCCATGCGCTGCGGCTGCCTCGACCGCGGCCGACATCGTGGCGTCGTCACCTGCGTGTCCTCCGCAGGCGATGCTCGCACTCGTCACGACCTCCATGAGCGCCAGATCGCCTGGCATCTCACCGAGGTCCGCATTCAGATCGACCATCGGTGACATGTTGCCGCGGCCGCACCGCGCTTGCCACCGGCGTAATCTCTGGCACATGGCTGCTGATCCTGAAACAGTGCATTGGCGGGGAGTGCACCACCTTGCGTTGGTGACGTCGGACATGGATGCGACGGTCCGTTTCTGGCATGGAGTGTTGGATGCTCGGCTTGTGACGACGCTGGCAACGCCAGCGTTCCGCCACTACTTCTTCGAGATCGCGCCCGGCAACACGGTCGCGTTCTTCGAGTACCACGGTCAGCACATCGACGCCTTCGCCAAGCCGGCCGGCGTGCCGTACGAGCGGGCCGCCCAGTTCGACCACCTCTCGATGCACCTGCCCGACGAGGACTCTCTTCACCGCCTGCGCGACCGGCTCAAGTCCCACGGGTGCGAGGTGACAGATGTGATCGACCACGGTTTCTTGCGGTCGATCTACTTCATGGACAACAACGGGCTCGCTCTCGAGGCATCGTGGTGGACACTCGACCCCACGGGCAGGCCGGTCGATTACGGCGACGAGCGCCTCTTCGCCGATCGCGATCCTGTGCCTGCGGTCGTGGAGCTGCGCGAGACCGGCGAGCTCGACCACACCGTCTCCACCCACCTAGTGGACGAGATCACGCGGGACCTCGGCATCGCCGGCGCCTGAGGTTCCCGGGTCAGCCGCCCGGGACGGCCCAGCCCATCTGCTGGGCGATCTCCTTGCAAGTCGGGCAGAGCGGGTACTTCTTCGGGTCTCGGTTGGGTATCCAGGTCTTGCCGCACAGCGCCTGCACCGGCGTGCCGTTGATGATGCCCTCGGCGACGCTCGGGCCGGCGGAGACGAACTCCTCTTCGCTCGGGCGGAATCCCTCGAGCACGATGTGAGCCATCCGCTCGTGGTCACCTTCACCTTCCGCCGTGACGTGCGAGGTGTCGGACCTCTCGATCGTCTTGGTGACTGGGCCCGTAATCGACATCGCTCACTCTCCTCCTGTGAGCTCTGACTGTAGGTCCTCTGCCGGTGCCATCACGATTCGGGAGAGCCGGTACACACGACGCTGTCGCCAGCGCTCACCCCGAGCAACTCGTCGGCCCTTGCCTGGTTGACCGAGAGTGCGAGGCATCCGTCGCTGTCAACGAGCAGCACGGGAGAGCCGATCGGAACGTCGGCGAAGGTCCCCGCGGTTGGTGCGAGGACGACGTCTCCGCCGCCGGTTCGGCGAAGGCGCGCCCTGTCACCGAGGCGCTCGATCAGAGAGCCCTCTGCCCCGAACTGGACGTTGCCGAACGTGTCGACCTGCACCACGACGAGCTCGAACGCACCCTCGCCTAGATCGCGACCGACGGGCCGTTCCAACCGCACCAGTCCGGTCGCTTCCACCGCGGGACCAATATCGGCGAGGTCCACTCCACATGCGAGGTGGCCTGCGACCGGAGCGAAGACGTCCCTGCCGTCGAAGGTCCTCGAGTGCTGGGCGAGCACGTGGTGCTCGATCACGACGGCCCGCTCCACGCCGCCAACGGCATCGACGGCAAACATCAGCAACCCGTTGTCAGGTCCGACGAAAGCCCGCCCGCCGGCTTCGATCACGACTCCTCTGCGAGCGCTACCCACTCCCGGGTCGACGACGGCGACGTGGACCCCCGGCCTCACCAGGCGCATCGACCGCTCCATCCGAAGCGCCCCGAGGAGGACGTCCTGGGGCGGGATCGAGTGGTCGAGATCGATGATCCTCACTGGGGAGACCGGACCGGTGATCGAGTCCACGACGGCGTGCAACGCGCCGACGAAGCCACCGCGCGTGCCGTAGTCGGTCACGAACGTAACGAGGTCGTATCGAGGCGTCACGCTCGACATCTTGGCCGCGCCCGGGAGTAGCGTCGATCCCATGCCGTACAACGAGGGACGTCTCGTCCATGATGCGGACGCTCACATCATGGAAACACCGACTTGGCTCATAGATCATGCCGATCCTGAGCTGCGTGACCGGTTGGAGCCGCTTCGCTATCCCGGTGGCAACGAGCTCCGCCAGACCGGCGATCCGGCCGAGCAGCAGCAAGATCTCCGCGTGGCCTTCGACAAGCTTGCCGAGCGCCATCGCTCGGCCGAGTACACGTCCGACGAGCAGAGCCAGATCATGCAGCGCAAGAACTTCGCCGCAACGGGGTCGTTTCTCGCCGAGGACCGGCCACGGGCGCTCGACATGCTCGGGTTCTCGAGCCAGCTCGTCTTCAACACCTTCCACAACCGGCGGCTGCGCGACTTCGAGCACCGCGGGGACCCCGACCTTGCCTACGGGGCGGCTCGCGCCCACAACCGGGGCATGGTCGAGTTCTGCTCCGTCGACCCGCGGCTGCTGCCCGCTTGCTACGTGCCGCTCGCCGACTTCGACCGGGCGCGCGAGATGGTTGAGGAGAGCCTTGCTATGGGGGCAGGAGCGCTTCTCGTCGCCTCAGGTTGCCCGGCAACGCACTCACCCAGCCACATAGGGCTCGACCCGGTATGGGCGCTTGCGGAAGAGGCGGCCATCCCGATCGTCTTCCACGTCGGAGGGACGGGCGATCTGATCGACAAGAACTACTTCAACAACGGCTTGCCGATCCCACCCGATTTTCACGGTGGCGAGGAGAATTTCCGCTCCGTCGACTACATGGGCATCCCGGGCCCGCCAGCCCAGACCCTCGCGACGATGATCTTCGACGGAGTCCTCGAGCGATTCCCGCGGCTGAAGTTCGGTGTCATCGAGCAAGGGGCTATCTGGGTGCCGTCGTGGATGCGCCAGATGGAGTCTGCATTCGAGGCATTCGCGCGTCACGAGGAGAGGCTGCGGGCGCTCTCGATGCGCCCGAGCGAGTACGTCGAGCGCCAGATCCGATTCACGCCGTACCCAACGGACGACGTGGGCTGGATCATCGAGCAGGCGGGCCCGCGAGTATGCATGTTCTCGTCTGACTACCCGCACGTGGAAGGCGGCCGGCGGCCGATCGAGCGCTTCGAGGCCTCTCTGGCGCATACCGACGCTAAAGCGTGCGAGTCGTTCTGGTCGGGCAACTTCCTCGATCTCATGGGTGACCGCTTGGTGCTCGCGGCCTGAGATTCTCCACCCCTCGAGCGTCCTGGCGGCGCCGGCTCAGAACGCCTTGAAGTACGGGTGACCGCTACGCCAGATGACAAACAGCACCTGGCCGATGATGTTCGCCCGAGGGACGAAATGAGGGTTCCAGAACCGGCTGTCGTAGGAAAACTGCCGGTTGTCACCCATGACGAAATAGTCGTTGTTCGGGATCTTGAGCATCGGGATCGCCTGGCCTGGTGGCGTGCCCTTCGGGAGCCAGGGCTGAGCTATAGCTCTGCCGTTGATGTAGATCGTGCTTCCAACGGAGTAGATCGTCTCGCCCGGCAGCCCGATCACCCGCTTTACGAGGTCCTCGTTGTTGAAGTCCTCTGTGTCACCTGGCGGCCGCTTGAACACGATGATCTCGCCTCGTTGGATCGTACCGAGGTCGAATTTCAGCACGAGCATCCGGTCACCGGGCATGAGGGTCGGCTCCATCGACGAGCTCGGCACGAAGAACGTCTGGAACGCGAACGTGCGCAACAGCACCGCAGCGGTCGCGGCTAGCACGACGAGCACTATCCAAGGAACTGCCCGGCGCGCGAACGACCGAGGCTCTTCTTCGGGCTCGGGCTCGCCGTCGAGCTCGCCTTCGGGCTTGGGCTCGGCGACAGCCTCAGCCTCCGCCTGGGACGCGGCGACAGTCTCGACCGTAGTCTCGGGCTCGGCTTGGAGGACGGCCGAGGAGTCGCCTGCCCCCTCGTCATGCACGAGGGCCGAGACTACTCGCCGTCGGTGGGCGCCTCGTCCCGCCCCTCCACCGCGTAACGGGCGATCAGCGCCCGGCCAAGTTCCGCCAGGCTCTCCCGCACGGACGCGGGCGACAGGACCTCGACGCGGTCTCCGAGGCGCCCCAGCTCCAACGTGGCGATCGACTCGTGCGGAAAGCTCGCCTCGTAGCAGCCGCCGGCGACCGGGATGAGTGGGATCCACGACCCGAGCCACTGCGACACTGACACCTCGCTGCCTGCCTCTACCCGGAAGCGGACCGTCACTATGCCGAACTGCCTGGAGAAACCCTCCCTTATCTCTCCCCACATGGCCTCCAAGTCGAAGCCTTCCGGACGGACCACCGGTTCGTCGGTCAGCGACACGCCGGTCACTCGCGACACCCTGAAGGTCCTCGCGCCCGCTGGGGTGAGTGCGAGCAGGTACCAGGCATTCTTCTTGAGTACTAGGCCGAGAGGCTGCACTCGCCGCGAGCTGTCGTCTCCTCCAAGCTTGCGGTAGCCGAGGTCGACCTGCAGGTTGTTCGATATGGCGTGGCGGAGTGCCGGCAGATGGGGCGGCTGGTCTGCTGTCTCGCCTGTGTTCCCCCAGCTCGAGGGGTCGTGATGGATGAGCGTGTTCGCGGCGAGAGCTCGCTGGCGGACCGGTTCGGGAAGGGCGGCGAGCAGCTTGCGGACAGCGGAACGGACATCGGCCTCGAGCCCGAGGCCGCCGAGAGCGACCGGACCAACTACGAGCGTGAGCGCTTGCGCCTCCTCCGCGGTGAGGCCCGAGACGTTGAGCTTGTGGCCACCGACCAGGGCCCAGCCTCCGCCCCGGCCCCTCTGGGCGTAGATGGGCACGCCGGAGAGCACCAGAGCGTCGAGGTCGCGCCGGATGGTCCGCTCGGACACCTCGAGCTCGGCCGCGAGCTCGCCAGCGGTGACCTGTCTCCGGGCTTGGAGGATCAAGATGATCGAGACGAGGCGGTCGGCTCTCACCGCGAGGATCTTATTTCGCAATACAGGACACGAGATGTCCTGTTTGACACGTACGGTGATGTACTGACTTGAAAGGCCCTGACCCATGACTTCTCCCGACCCCCGCCCCCTTCTCCGCCGCTCGTATGACGTCGCCCTCGTAGTCGTCGGAGGCGTCGGCGACGATCAGTGGCACCTCAAGACCCCTTGCACCGAATTCGACGTCCGCCAGCTCACCGCGCACCTCGTCGGGGCGGCCGCCAGGCCGGCCGAGGTCGCGAGTGGCGCTGAGATCGTCGGCATGCCGGAGCTTGGCGACGAGATACCCGAAGGTGGGTACGGCCCCGAGTTGCGCAGGAACAGCGAGGCAGCGCTGCAGGCGTTCGCCGATGCCGAGTCGCTCGACCGGGATTTCGTGCTCCCTTGGGGCACGTACTCGGGCCGTTCCATCGTCGACATGTACGCAATCGAGATGACTGCGCACGCGTGGGACCTCGCCGTCGCGACCGGCCAGGACGACAAGCTTGATGACGAGCTCGCGGAGGCGTTGTTGCCGGCGGCCCGCGAGATGATCGTGGAGGAATTCCGCGGCGGCGAGATGCCCTTCGCGGCGGTCGTCGAGGTCGAAGACGGGGCGAGGACGGCCGACCAGTTCGCCGGCTGGCTCGGGCGGTCGCGAATCTGACCGGAATCCCTAAGGTCTCTCGTCATGAGAGCGAGAGCCGCCAGGCTGATCGGGTTCGGCCAACCGCTCAGCGTCGAAGAGATCGATCTTCCCGAACCCGGTGAGGGCGAAGCCGTCGTCGAGATGTCCTTCGCCGCGGTCAACCCTGTCGATCGGTATCAGGTGCTGGGGCGTGTGGCCGCAGATGCGCCGCTCCCTCGGACGCTCGGGTCGGAAGGCGCCGGAGTGGTGCGGACGGCAGGCCCCTACGAAGGCCGCCGCGTCTTCGTCAATCGCTCCTCGGTCGTCCGTCCGAGCGACGGCACGTGGGCCACGCACGTTCTCGTCGCGCGGGACAAGGTGATCGAGGTTCCGGAGGCAATCGGCCTCGATGTCGCGGCCGCAACTGGTGTCGCCGGTGTGACGGCGTTGCGCTGCGTGACCGAGCTCGGTGCCGTGACCGCTGATGATCAGGTTCTCGTGCTCGGAGCGAGCGGCGGTGTCGGGAGCGTCATAGTCGGGCTCGCTCACCGGTTAGGCGCCTATGTGGTCGCGCAGACGGGGTCGGAGGAGAAGGTCAGCTTCGTTGCCGAGCGCGGGGCGGACCGTGTCGTCGTCGCCGAGGCCGCGCAACTCGCGGCAGAACTCGGCTCGTGGCAGCCGAGTGTCGTATTCGACCCGCTCGGGGACGGATTCACCGGGGCCGCAATGGAAGCGCTCTCTCCCCGCGGCCGGCTCGTCATCTTCGGCACGTCAGCGGACCCGAACGGCACGCTCCCTTTGCAGGTGCTCTATCGCAAGGGCCTGAAGGTCCTCGGTTACGCCGGGTTGCTCGAATCCGCCGAGCGGACAGCAGAGGGTGTGCGACTGTGCTTCGACGCCTTGCGGGACGATCGAATGGAGATAGTGATTGAGTCCGTACTACCGCTCGGCGAGGTCAACGTCTCGCTTGATCGGTTCGCAAGTCGCGAAGTGCAGGGCAAGCAAGTGCTCGATCTACGTGCGTAACGCGCGAGGCTGGCACGCCACCTTGTGGACAGGTGCCGTACACCTGCGTCGTCCACAGTCTGAGGATGACGGGCGCCTACGTGTGGATAATGACACGCCCATGCCGAAGCCATATGACATCCAGGTGAACAGAAGGTGGACGGCAAGTCCGTCGGCGAAGCACGATACGTAGGTGGACGACGTCGGCCTAGCCCCAACCGAGAAGCTCTACCTGGAAGATGCGTATCTCGACTCCGTAGATTCGACGGTGCTCGCGACTGACGACGGTGGAGCGCGAGTCGCACTTGACCGGACCGTGTTCTACGCCACGGGCGGTGGGCAGCCCCACGACACCGGTTCGCTCGACACTGCTCGTGTCGTCGACGTCCGGTCAGAGGGCCAAGTGGTGTGGCACACACTGGAAGGGCCGCTCCCCGCACCGGGCGAGAGTGTTCAGAGCAGGATCGACTGGGAGCGCCGGCACCAGCTGATGAGAACGCACACGGCTCTTCACATCCTCTGCGGCGTGATCTGGAACGACTATGGCACGGCGGTGACAGGAGGCAACATGGAGCCGCTGACGGCGAGGATGGACTTCGAGTTCGACCCCTTGCCAGAGGGCTTTGCATCGGTGATCGAGGAGCGGGTGAACGAGGAGATCGCTCTCGCGCGCCCGATCGTCGTCTCGTTCATCGACCGTGCCGCCGCTGCGGTCGACGAGGCGCTGATCCGCACGAAGACGAACCTCGTGCCCGATTATGTGGCGCGGGTCCGTATCGTCGACATCGTTGGGCTCGACGTCCAGGCGGACGGCGGTACGCACGTGCGCACGACGGGCGAGGTGGGCCATGTGCGCGTCGTGAAGACCGAGTCAAAGGGCAAGGGCAACAAGAGAATCCGCATAGCGCTTTCCTGAGGAGGTGCGAGATGGACCACGTTCACGAGCTGTCGGAGGAGATCCGAACCAAGGCCAAGGCGATGCGCGAGCTCGTTCCCGAGGTGTTCTCGGGGTACGCGCAGATGAGCCGGGCAGCGATGGGCGACGGGGCACTCACAACCAAGCAGAAGGAGCTGATCGCACTGGCGATAGCAGCCACACGGGAGTGCGACGGCTGCATCGCCGCGCACTCGCGCAACGCCGCGAGGTCGGGCGCGTCACGCGAGGAAGTGGCAGAAGCGATGGGTGTTGTGATCATGATGAACGGAGGGCCCGGCACGGTCTGGGGTCCCCGAGCGTTTGCGGCCTACGAGGAGATCACGGCTAAAGGGGAGTGAGTTGGAGCGCTACTCGTCTTTCGACGGCACGCACATCGCCTTCGGCACGGCTGGCGACGAGCCCGGTCCGCGGGCGGTCCTCCTGCACCACGGGTTCGCTTCTACGTCGCAGATCAACTGGATCCGGCCGGGGCTCGTCGACGCGCTGGCGGGTGCCGGCCGCCGTGTCGTGTACATCGACGCGCGTGGCCACGGGGAGTCCGACCACCCTCACGATCCGGCCGCCTACGCCGATGGCGCGATGGCAAGAGATGTGCAAGCGCTGCTCGACCACCTGGGTCTCGAAGACGTCGACATGGCTGGATACTCCATGGGCTCGTTCGTCACGCTCGCCGTGGCGCCGATCGAGCCGCGGATCAGGTCGATCTTCCTCGGCGGTGCCGGCACGGCCCAGATCCGGACACCCAGCTCGGATATGCCAAAGGCGATCGCGGAGGCGCTAGAGGCCGACGACCCGGCGACCATCACCAACGCTTCTGCGAGGGCCTTCCGCAACTTCGCCGATGCCACGGGCCAGGATCGGCTCGCCCTCGCCGCCATCCAGCGAGCGGGCAACAGCCTCAGCGAGGAGATGGTCTCGTCACTCCGGGTCCCGGCGCTCGTGGTGAACGGCGACATGGACGCGCTGGTCGGCGATCCAGGCTCGCTCGCGGCGCTCATAGAAGGCGCGCGATCCGTGGTCGTGCCGGGTGATCACCTCTCGGCCGTGGTCAAACCGGAGTTCCGCGACGCCCTCGTCTCCTGGGCGACGTCATGATCTTCAGCTCCTACGAGGACTTCGCGCACCTCCGGTTCGAGCGCCCGTCGCCCGGTGTCGTGCTCGTCACGATCGACCGCCCCGACCGGCTGAACGCCGCCAACGTTCGGCTCCACCGTGAGCTGTCGGAGGTCTGGCGGATCGTGGACGCGGACGAAAGTGCGCGAGTGTCGGTCGTTACCGGGGCGGGGCGGGGTTTCTCCGCCGGCGGGGACCTCGAGATGATCGAGGAGATGACGGCGGATTACGACGCGCTCGTGACCCAGTCGCAGGACGCCGTCGCGCTGGTGCAGGCGATGGTGGAAGCGCGCAAGCCCATCATCTCGGCCATCAACGGCGTGGCGGTCGGAGCTGGCCTCGCCGTGGCGTTGCTAGCCGACATCTCGATCGCCGGGGAAGGGGTGCGGATCTCCGACGGTCACGCACGGCTGGGCGTTGCGGCGGGCGACCATGCGGTGTTGATCTGGCCGCTCCTGTGCGGCATGGCAAAGGCCAAGTACTACTTGATGACCGCGGAGTTCATGAGCGGGTCCGAGGCGGAGCGCATCGGGCTCGTGACGAAATGCGTCCCAGATCCCGACGTCCTGACCGAGGCGCTTGCAGTCGCGGCGAGGCTGGCGGCGGGGAGCGCGACGGCGGTGCAGTGGACGCGGCGAGCGCTCAACGGATGGCTGAGGCTGGCGATGCCGGCGTTCGGCGAGTCCGCCGCGCTCGAGATGCTCGGTTTTGCGGGGCCGGACGCCGCCGAAGGCCTCGCAGCGTTGAAGGAACGCCGCGACCCGATGTTCCCCTCGGCGCCCCAGGGGTCGGGGACGCAGCAGCCTGGAGCGCCGCCCGCGCAGCCCTGAGCCTTCGCCTCGCCCTGAGCGCCCGCCCTCGCCCTGAGCGCCCGCCCTCGCCCTGAGCGCCCGCCCTCGCCGAGAGGGGTCGCCCTCGCCCTGAGCGCCCGCCCTCGCCGAGAGGGGTCGCCCT
>JBKQLZ010000135.1:0-14914 GCA_052146895.1 Acidimicrobiales bacterium | reverse complement strand
CACGCCCTCGAGCTCGATGCGCTCGACCATGGACAGCAACCCGCTCGTGGCTAGCAACCGCACCTCGGCAGGTCGTACGCCTGAGACCATCGAGTTCGGGGCCTGGTCGACTAGTACCAGCAGCCGCGGCACTGGCAGCCCGAGCGCGGCGCAGAGCGACTCGGCGACATCCTGGTACCTCTCGGCGGCGAGGGCTGGCAGTACCCCCGCGTCGACAGCTTCCGCAGGTGTCATACCGCCTATGCGAGCGCCGGCGCCGATCACCGCGGCCCGCCACGACAACGCAGCGATCAGCGCCCAACCAACGATAAGCAGCAGGCCAACTATCAGGAGCGGCAACACGACTATTCCAACGAGCGCCACCGCCAGGCCGATTGCCATGGGAACGCCCACGACGATGAGCGAGCGGCGCCTGTTGTCGTCAGCCGCACGCCGCCATGCATCGTCGCGGCGCGTCGCTGCACGATCGAGAACCTCCCGCGAGGCGCGCACAGCGGCTTGCTGAGCCTCACGCGACCGGCGCATCCGCTCCTCTGAGTCGTTCGAGCGACGGTCGCGGTCTCTTCGGCCGCCCGGCCGTCGCGATGATGAGGAGGCCGGTGGCACGCAGTGAAGTGTAGGACGCCGGGCTGTGAACGCCGACGACCCGTCAGCTCTTGGCTGAGGCGACAGAGCGGTAGATCTCCCGGTACGCCTCGGCGATCTTCACGATCGAGCACTCCTGCGCCCTCTCGCGGCCCTTCTCGACGAGCTCCGAGCGCGCTCGGTGGTCAGTCAGCACCTCGTCGATCGCGTGGGCGAGATCCGCCGGGTCGCCGGCCCTGAACAGCCGGGCCGCGCCCGCAGCGGCAAGCGTGTAACCCGGGATGTCGGAACAGATCACGGCGGTCCCAGCTGCCATCGCCTCGAGGATCACCACCCCGAAGGACTCCCCTCCCAGTGCCGGCGCCACGAAGATGTCGGCCGCAGCGAGCAGCGCCGCCTTCTCGGTCTCGTCGATGCGGCCGCGGAAGCTGATCCGCTCGTCGCCCGCGGCTCGCCGCCGAAGCGAGCCGTTCTCGGGCCCGTCGCCTCCGATAGCGATCTGGACCTCGGGTCCGAGCATCTCCATCGCGCCAAGGAGGACCGAGACGCCCTTGCGCGACTCGTGCCGCCCGACGAACGCGATCATGGGCGCCTCGCCGTTCTTGAATGGGCCTGCGGGCCGGAGGTCCGCCTGCTGTGCGGCACGAGCACGGTCGTAGCGCTCGACCTCGACGCCGTTTCCCACCTCGACCACGCCCGCGAGGCGGGGCCCGATGACTCCATGGGCGGTCTCGATGGCGGCAGCCGAGACACCGGTGAACGCCGCGCAGCGACGGCAGACCAGCCAGCCGAGCGCGATGCCTTCCGTGCGGTAGAGCGCATCGGAGTCGGCACGATGAAATGTGGCGACGATCGGTCGTGGCCCTGCCAGCACTGCCGCGAGCGGAGGCCCCGGAATGAGCGGCTCGTGGACGTGGACGACATCGGGGGAGAAGTCGCGCAGCGCCCGTACTGCTGTGAGCGAGGCAACCGGAGTCGGCGCTACAGGGGCGACCGACCCGTTGACCGGAATCGAGATCCCACGCCCGGCGCGGTACAGCCTCACTCCCTCGAGCTGCGGCCCCTCGCCCGGACGAGCTTGCGGCGTGACGACCGCGACGGTCTCCCCGAGCTCATGAAGCGCCCCCGCGAGAGCCGCCACCTGATTCTGGACCCCCCCGGGCACGGCCCAGTCGTAGCCCGAGACGAGCGCCACCCGCATTGGTCCACGGTACCGGCCACGAGTCGCTCGGCCCGGCCGCAGTCCCCTGCTGCAGGTTTGGCTGTGCGGCCCCAGGTCCCGGCTACTCGCTCCTGTCCGAGGGCCAGTTCGGTTGGAACATGTGCCATTGCGTCGGAGCCGCACGGATGAGATCCTCGAACTCGCGCGCGAGCTGGGCGGTGATCACCTCGACGTCGTCGCGCAAACGGCCCTTCCGCTCGACGCACAGAGCTGGACGGATCAGGCCGTGGTAGCGCCCTCCGGAACGCTGGTACACCGCAGCCGGGAACAGGGGCGCCCCCGTCCGCAGGGCAAGCACAGCAGGTCCTCCCGGCAACGTCGTCCTCTCTCCGAAGAACTCGACCTCGACGCCATTGCCGACAAGGTCCCGGTCGGCCACGAGGCCGACGAGCCGGCCCTCGCGCAGCGTCTCCATGAGCTGGCCCGTGGCGCCGGGCCCGAGCGGCACGATGTTCAACCCGAGCGAAGAACGCTGCTTCTTGAAGAACTCGAAGAGCTCCGGAGGCTGCAGCGGTTCGACGACGGTCGTCATCGGATAGCCCTTCAATGTCAACCAGCGGCCACCGATCTCCCACGAGCCGAGGTGAGGCAGCGCCATGATCGCGCCGCGGCGTTCATCGAGCGCTTGTTGCACCGGCTCGAAACCCTCGATCGAGAAGCGCCTCAGAACCTCTTTCGGGCGCATCCCCACGAGCCGGGCACTCTCGACGTAATAGTGCGCGTACGAGTCGAAGGCCTCGACGACGGCTCGCTCGATCTGGCGCTCTGAGGCTTGCGGTCCGAGCACGCGACGCATGTTGGCCCGCACGATCGGCCGGCGGCTGCGCGATAGCTCCGACATCGTCAGCCCGGAAACGGTCGCGAGCATGGACGCCACGGGGTGCGGGAACGCCTGCACTATCGAAGCGATCGACCTGTATGCGAGGTACGCGGCGTGGCCCTTCGACGGCTCTTGCACGTCCCGATCTCAGGCGGTCAGATCGACGCTTGCGGCGTCAGCGACCGGTACCGAGGCGGCGGCGGAGCGCAGCTGCGGCACCCTCTTGGCGTCGTTGCGTCAAGCGTGCCGACGTTCGGGCGCTCGAGCGAGAAGAACGTCCACTCCGCGAGTTGCCGGCGCGATCGGAGGCGAGCACCGAACGCAAGCGCGTGGTGAGCGGCTCGCCCGCACGGCGCCGCGAGCGCGGGCTGCGGATCGACACTGGCCTGGTGCGGGTACCGGCGTCCGAAGCGCGGACCTCGCGCCACGCCCGCCAGCGGGACTCGACACGACCGGGGCGCCACGCTGCGAGAGCGGTCGTACCGGCAACAACGCGGGCAGGGCTCTTCGCCGGCAGGGGCTCGCCGGTGATCTCGGCCGTCGCCTGCCTCCAGATCTTTACAAAACGCTGCCCCGCGGTGAACACGCACAATCCGAGCAGCACGGCGAGAAGCGGTATGAGGACGACGTGGAAGATGAGCGCACCGCCAAGGAAGATGAGGCGCTCGGCGCGTTCCATGAGACCGCCCTTGGCATCCCAGCCGAGAGACTCAGCCTTTGCCCGCTCGTAGGAGATCACGTTCCCGACCGCGAGGATCGCAAAGGGCAAAAGTGCCTGTGCCGGTGTACGACCAGTCGCGAGGTACCAGGCGACGCCGCCGAAGATGAAGCCGTCGGCTACGCGGTCGGCGACCGAGTCCAAGAACGCACCACGCCGCGACGACGAGCCGGCTGCCTTCGCCACAGCTCCGTCGAGGGTGTCCATCAGGCCCCCGGCCGTGACGAGCGCCACGCCGATCCAAAGGTGCCCGAGGGCAATCACGACCCCGGTCAGCGCCGCCAGCATCATCCCGACGACCGTCACCTGGTCCGCAGTCACGCCAATAGCTGCCAACCGGCGACCCAGGCCGATGCGCGCGAGCGCTCCAGCAGGGGGTATCTCAGGGGTTGGCGCCGCGCCCGTCGCAGGCGCAGCAGAGGCGTTGTCCTCGCTGCTGTCTCCCGGCTCCGTTCTGCGGCTGCCCTTACGACCTCGTCGGCCGTCGATCATCGTGCTCCTTACGCACTGCTCGGCTGTTCACAATATTACCAGGTCGCGACAGAAATCCTAGCTTGAGCACTCGCCGCGGCACTCCTTCGTGGGTAGGCTCGCCGACCTAACCGCCCCGGCATTGCCGAGAGAGTCCGGGGGTAACAGGGAGGTCAGCTGCGTGGGGAACGTGCCGTCCGCCAAGATTCGCAACGTCGCGCTCGTGGGCCATGGCGGCTCCGGCAAGACCAGCCTCGCCGAGGCCCTCCTCTACTCCACGGGAGCCATAACTCGACCAGGCCGCACGGAGGACGGCACGACGGTCTGCGACTACGAGCCAGAAGAGCACAAGCACAGCATCTCGATCTCTCTCGCGCTCGCGCCGATCGAGTTCGGCGACATACGGATCAACGTCATCGACACACCCGGATACGCAGACTTCGTGAACGAGGTCTCGGCCGCCCTCTCGGTTGCCGATCTCGCCATCGTTGTCGTCTCAGCCGTCGAGGGTGTCGAGGTGCAGACCGAGGTCGCCTGGCGCCTCGCCGAGCGGCTCAACCTCCCGCGCCTCATCTTCGTGAACAAGCTCGACCGTGAGCGTGCAGACTTCGAACGCACCCTCGAGCAGCTCCGCAATCTCTTCGGCGCCGGCATCGCACCGCTCGAGCTGCCCATAGGTCACGAAGCTTCCTTCCACGGCGTCGCCGACCTCCTCACCGACACCGCCATCACGTACGACACCGGAAAGGCCGTGACCGGCGCCATCCCAGACGAGATGGAGGAATTCGAGCACCGCGTCCACGAGGCGCTCGTCGAGGGCATCGTCATCGCCGACGACGACCTGATGGAGCGCTATCTCGAGGGAGACGTGCCGTCGCCCGCGGAGCTGGAGGCGACCCTTGCCCATGGCGTCGCCTCCGGGAGTGTCTTCCCCGTCGTCTGCGGATCGGCCACCAAGCAGGTGGCGATCGATCGCCTGGCTGCCTTCATCTGCGAGATTGGGCCGAGCCCACTCGACCGACCTCCGACCGTCGTCCATGCGGGCGACTCGACTACAGAAGTCGCCGTCGACCCGTCCGGGCCACCACTGGCAAGGGTGTTCAAGACCATCGCGGACCCGTACGTAGGTCGTATCTCGTTGCTGCACGTCCTCTCCGGCACGCTCAGGCCGGACTCGGTCCTCGTCAACTCGAGAACTCGCTCGGAGGAGAAGCTGCACTCGCTCCAGATGCTGCGCGGCAAGGAGTCGACGCCGGTCAGTGAGGCGCAGGCGGGCGACATCGTCGCGGTGCCGAAGCTGACTGATGTGCAGACAGGCGACACTCTCGCTCCGAAGAACATGCCTGTCAGCGCTTACGGGCATGTGATCGCACCAACGCTCCTGTCAATCGCGCTGAAGCCACGGGCCAAGGGCGACGAGGACAAGCTGATGACGGCCCTGCACAAGCTGCAGGAAGAAGACGGAGCTCTCGCCGTCAGGCGCGAGGATGAGACACACCAGACGGTGCTCTCAGGGATGGGCGACACTCATCTTCAGATCGCCTGCGAGCGCCTGCACCGGAAGTACGGCGTGGACGTCGAGATCGAGCCCGTACGGGTGCCCTACCGCGAGACGATTTCCTCTCAGGCGGAGGCCGAGGGAAAGTACAAGAAGCAGACCGGCGGCCACGGCCAATACGGTGTCTGCAGCCTCCGCATCGAACCGCTCGACCGGGGAACCGGATTCGAGTTCGTCGACGCAATCGTCGGTGGTGCGATCCCTCGCCAGTTCATCCCGGCAGTTGAGAAGGGGCTGCAGGAGGCGATGTCGAGTGGCGGCTTCTTCGGCTTCCCCGTCGTCGACGTCCGCGTCACCTGCTTCGACGGCAAGTACCACTCGGTCGACTCGTCCGAGATGAGCTTCAAGATGGCCGCCTCAATAGGCTTCCGCGAGGCGCTACAGGCGGCCGGCCCCGTGCTCCTCGAGCCCGTGTCGCGCGTCGAGGTCACGGTGCCCTCCGCCTACCAGGGTGACGTGCTGGGCGATCTCAACTCCCGGCGGGGCCGGGTGCTCGGCACGGACACAGCCGAGGGAGACGAGCAGGTAGTCGTAGCGCTCGTTCCCACGTCGGAGCTGACCCGATACGCAACCGATTTGAGGAGTGTGACCGGGGGGCGTGGGCGTTTCTCGGTGGCTCACGAGCGCTACGAAGTCGTCCCTCCGCAGATAGCCGAGCGCCTCATGAAACAGATCGAGGCTGACCGCGCCTGAACCGGCGCTTGCCGGCCACGTCACTCGAAGGCCCGGTCAGACGGGAAGGGAGGACCAGGCCTCTGCGACCGAGCGCTCGCCCGTCAGCTCCAGTCCCTCGAGCCCGATGCGGTTCCAGCTGAACAAGAAAAGATCCGAGGCACTGCCGCGCAGCACGGCGGCCGCCGGCCCAGGCTTGTGACGCGTCCGGAGGCGGCCGTTGCCCACCTCTACGACCCACGCCGACTCGGTGTCCGAGCATGACAGGCAAAGCGGCCCGCCCAGCGCGGCGTCCGGGCACTCGGGCACGTCCGTCCGGAGGTGGACCTCGAGCCGCTCGTCGATGCCATCGACCGCGAGAGCGAGGCCGATAGGGGTGTGCCCGCCTGCACTCAGCTCGCCGTCGTAGCGGTGAACTGCAACCTCGAGCGCCATGCGGCGAGCCACCCAACCTGAGTCGAGGTCGGCGCCCGACCAGTTCCAGCAGGGCTCGTCAGGGCCGAGCTCGCTCAGCGCCTCGACGAGGACCCCGGTCGCTGCGTCGAGCCATTCGACGGGGTCGGACGCGGCATTCGACTCATACCCGGGTGGGTCGCGCCTCTCGGTCGGGTCGGCAGAGGCAAGCTGATGAGCCCAGAACGTGAATACCCCCGCGACGTGCTGAGCGAGCTCACGTGCAGTCCAGTCGGGACACGAAGGGACGCGCGCGTCGAGCACGTCCCCGATCACCGAGCTGAGCCGGGCTGACTCCTCCTCGACGGCGTTGACGCGCTCCTCGAAACTCGGGGAGTCGATCATCATGTCGAAGGGTGCTCCTGTCGGAAGGCGTCCGTGGCGGCCGTGTCAAGGCCCGCGGCTAGGCGAATCATTTCGAGAGTCGACGCCGGATCGGCAACCTCGACCACTAAGAAACGGTAGCGGGCGCCGGACGCCTCCACGACGACTGCGTGCCTTGCGAGCCCAACGGACCAGAAGGACCATCCGTCCGGCGAGTGGTACGCCCCGATCCGGAACACCCCCGTCCGGCCGCCGCGCTTGCGCAAGCGAGTGCGGACGTGCAGGCGAGCGGAGGGATCGTGGCTCACTGCGATCACAGTTGACAACGGGATCGCGAGCGTGCGCTTCACTGCCATCAGTGAACGCCAACCGTTTAGCTTGACCACCACCTGGTCGCCCTCTACGACGAGGCTCCCCCAGACCCTCGGTGGGTGTGCCCGCCGCGGAGGGATGGGCGTCGGTCCGACGTACGGGGTCTCGGAGAGGAAGTTCTCACCTAGTCCGTTCCGCCCAACGGTGCGCCGGCGCGTCCACTCGCTCATCTCCAGGCCTCCGTCAGGCGCTTGAACGAATCCGCCAACGCCTCCGGCAGGACGCGAGCCGATGCGGTCGCCGTCATGAAGTTGGTGTCGCCCACCCACCTCGGCACGGCATGAACATGGAGGTGGCCGGGGATCCCCGCGCCGGCCGCCCGACCGAGGTTCACTCCGAGGTTGATCCCCTCGGGGCGGTAGGCCTCCTTCAGTGCTGCAACCGCGGCGTGAACCGATCGCCATAGCTCGGCCGTCTCGGGCCCGCTCAACTCCTCGAGCTCACGAACGTGGCGGCGCGGCATGACCATCACATGGCCACTTGAATACGGGAACGCGTTCAGCATCGCGACGACGTTCTCACCTTCGAAGACCACAAGCTTGTCCTCGTTCGAGGCATCCGCTTCGAGGATCGCACAGAAGATGCACGCATCGTTGGCGAGCTCGCCGACGATGGAGCGCTGAGGACCCTCGGCGACGGCCGATGATACGTAGGCCATCCGCCAACCAGCCCAGAGGTGGTCGAGCGTCACGGCTCCCGACGCGCCTGCGCGCCGCCAGCGCCTGAGCGCGCGTTCGGCGGCGATGCCTCGTCGCGGATCCGGTCGACGAACTCTGAGACTGCGACACCGCGCTCGGGTCGCTCGCTCCCCCGAGCGTTGACCCCGACCGTCCGGGCTTTCACGTCGTCGTCACCGACGACGAGTATGTAAGGGAGCTTCTCGAGCTTGGCACGACGGATCCTCGCTCCGAGTGGTTCGTTCGCAGTCTCGGCGTCGACGCGGATCCCAACCTCGGCCAGCGCGCTTCGGACCTCCTCCGCATAGGGCGCGTGGTCGTCGCGCACCGGCAGGACGCGCGCCTGCACCGGGGCCAGCCACGTCGGGAATGCGCCGGCGTAGTGCTCGAGCAGAACACCGAAGAAGCGCTCGACGGACCCGAACAGCGCCCGGTGGATCATGATCGGGCGGTGGCGTTCGTTGTCCGCTCCGACGTACTCCATCCCGAAGCGCTGCGGCAACTGGAAGTCGAGCTGGACGGTCGAAAGCTGCCAGGTGCGACCGATAGCGTCGCGGGTCTGCACCGAGATCTTCGGGCCGTAGAACGCGCCGCCGCCCTCGTCGAGCACGAGCTCGAGATCCATCGAGAGAGCCACTTGCCGGAGGGACTCGGTCGCGTCGTGCCATTCCTCGTCGGTCCCGACCGCCTTTCCCGGCGGCCTCGTGGAGAGCTCGAGGTAGAAGTCGTCGAGCCCGTAATCGCGCAGGAGATCGAGGACGAAGACGAGGAGCGACTTGAGCTCGTCGACCATCTGCTCGCGGGTGACGAATATGTGCGCGTCATCCATCGTCATGCCCCGCACGCGAGTGAGACCGTGCACGACGCCAGACTTCTCGTACCGGTAGACGGAGCCGAACTCGAACAACCGAATCGGGAGCTCGCGGTAACTGCGTTGCCGGCTCTTGAAGATCAAGATGTGGAACGGGCAGTTCATTGGCTTCAGGTAGTACTTCTGCCCCTCGTCCAGCTCCATCGGCGGGAACATGCCCTCCGCGAACCAATCGAGGTGCCCAGAGATCTCGAACAGCTCCGACTTGCTGATGTGAGGGGTGTAAACGAACTCGTAACCCGACTCCTGGTGGCGTGCACGGGAGTAGTCCTCCATCGCCTTGCGCACTATCCCACCTTTCGGGTGGAACACCGCGAGGCCGGAGCCGATCTCGCTCGGGAAGGAGAACAGGTCGAGCTCGACACCAAGCTTGCGGTGATCCCGCCGCTCGGCTTCCTCCAGACGGTGCAGGTGCGCTGCAAGCGCCTTGTCCGACTCCCAGGCGGTGCCGTAGATGCGCTGCAGCTGTTCCCGCTTCTCGTCCCCGCGCCAGTACGCACCGGCAACCCGCATCAGCTTGAAGCTCCCGAGCCGGTCCGTAGAAGGCACATGAGGCCCCCGGCAGAGGTCGACAAAGGCTTCGCTGTTGCGGTACGCGCTTATCACGCCGTCCGCGGCATCGACGTCCGCTCCGACGACCTGAGAAACGGTCGTCGGTCCGGACGCTCGCGCCGCGACCGGTGAAAGCTCGGCGGCAGCGGGTTCGGCGGAAGAGGCGTCCGTTTCTCCGGACGCCGAAGACGCCGAGCCTGCAGCCGCCGCGACGCCTTCAATGATTTCGACCTTGTAGGGCTGATCCTTGAAGAGCTCGAGACCGTCCTCGATCGAGTGCTCCTCCCGGACGAACGGCTGGGCCTCGGCGACTATCTCGCGCATGGTGGCCTCTATGCGCTCGAGATCCGAGTCGCTGAAATGGGTGCCGCCGGGTAGCTCGAAGTCGTAGTAGAAGCCGTCGGCGATTGCAGGGCCGATAGCGAAGCTGGCTCCCGGCCAGAGCCTCGTGACCGCCTGAGCCATCACGTGCGCCGTCGAGTGCCTCAGCACGCCCCGACCCTCCTCGGTGTCGCGGGTCACGATGCGGACCTTCGCCCCGTCGTGCAGCGGGCGACCGAGGTCGGAGAGCTCGCCGTCGACCTCGATCGCCACGGCCGCCTCGGCCAGCCGGCGACCGATCTGGCCCGCGAACTCGGCCCCCGTCGTGCCGGCCGCGACCTGTCGCATCGTTCCGTCCGGGAGGATGAGAGTGATGTCTGCGGCCATCGGACAAGAGTACCGAGGTCCGAAAGGGTCCCTCGACGAGCCGGGCCTCCTGCTACAGCGCGACTCCGAGTAACGCAGCTGCGCGGCTTACCCCCGTCCCGCCGTGGGCCGCCTCGTCGATCGCAGCCAGCGCCCCGGGGGTGTCGAGGTCGTCATCGAGGCGGGCACGGACTTCGTCGAGAGCGCCCTCGCCCTGCCCGGCTGCGCGCCACCGCTCGAGACGGGTGGTGGCGATGTCGAGGAGAACGCCGTCGAAGTCCCATGAACCGCGGTAGTGCTGCGAGAGGAGCGCCAGCCGGATCGCGGCGGGCTCGACGGAGTCGAGGAGGGTGTGAACGAAGACGAGATTGCCGAGCGACTTCGACATCTTCTCCCCGCCGAGCCGCACCATTCCCACGTGCATCCAGTGGCGGACGAACTTCTCGCCTGTGGCTGCCTCTGACTGGGCGGTCTCGCATTCGTGGTGGGGGAAGAGCAGGTCTGCTCCGCCACCGTGGAGGTCGATGGTCGTGCCCAGCTCGCGAAGCGCGAGTGCCGAGCACTCGATGTGCCAACCGGGCCTGCCCTTTCCCCACAGCGAGTCCCACGCCGGCTCGCCGTCGGCCGAGGGTTGCCACAGAACGAAGTCGAGCGGGTCTTCCTTGAAGGGATCGTCAGGATTGCCACCGTTCTCGGCCGCGAGCTCGAGCATCCGGGCGCGGTCGAGATGGCACACCTGGCCGAAGCGATCGAAGGTCGACACGTCGAAGTACACCGCACCTCCCGCCCGGTAGGCGTGACCCGAGTCGAGCACCATGCCGATGAATCCGAGGATGTCGGGGATCGCAGAGGTCGCACGCGGCGTCGAGTGGACCGGCAGGACGTTGAGCGCACGCATGTCGTGGTCGAAGCGGGCAATCTCCCCCGCTGCCAGGTCGAGATAGTGAACTCCGAGCTCGCGCGCCTTGCGCAGGATGTCATCGTCGACATCGGTGATGTTGCGGACGCACTGGGTCCGGTGGCCGAGGTCTCGCAGCCTGCGCTGCAGGACGTCGTAGGTGACGTATACCTCGGCGTGGCCGAGGTGAGCGGCGTCGTACGGCGTTATGCCGCAGGTGTACATCGTCACGATCGGCCCGGGCTCAAAGGAGACGATCTCCCGTGCCGCTGTGTCGTACAGGCGCATAGCCATGATCAGCTGCCTTCGAAGCCGGTGAGGCGGATGCTCGAATGGGCGCGGTGCTTGATGTTGATACCAACGAGAACGGCTGTGAACGCCTCGATCGCCGCCGCCGACGACAGCGAGCCGGCGTCGACGCCCCTCAGGCCCGGAATCGCGTCCACCAGTTCGATCGTGGCCTTGATGGCGCGTTGGTGGTCCGAGCAGACGAGCACATCGGCGTCGAGGTGCTCGTCCAGGTTCGAAAGGCCGCGAGCGGGGACGTGATGGAAGGCCCCAGCGACGAACGACTGGGGAGCTGCCTGCTGCACCGCCACGGTGATCGACCCACGAGGCGGCACGAGCGCCTGCAGCTCGTCGCCCACCTTCTGGAGGGCGTTCGCCATCGAGATCACGACCTTGCCCGCCAGCCGGTCCGCAAGCGCGGCGACGGTAGGAGCAGCGCCATCCCACGGCGTCGCGACGACGACGACGTCTGCATCACACGCTTGCTCGTTCGGCACGCCTGTGAGGGTGAGCGAGCGGTCAGGCCATTTCTCGACGAGCGCGGCGACTATCTCGGTTGCTCGTTCGGCCTGGCGCGACCCGAGCCGCACGTCGATCCCGAGCGAGGCAAGGCGCGTGGCAAGCGCCTTGCCGGCGGGGCCGGTGCCCCCGAGTATCCCGATGCTCATTCCATCAACCCTTTCATACAGCCGCGGATCGGTGCTCCGACGGGACGTATTTCGCGAAGCGAGGCATGAGCCAACCTACGAGCGCCACACCTGCCACGCAGCCGAGACCGCCGGAGATGACCGACACCTCGGGGCCGGCGAGGGCGGCGACTGCTCCCGCCTCGAAGTCGCCGAGGCGCGGACCCCCCGTCACGACCGCGATGTGGAGCGAGGAGAGGCGACCTCTCAGGCCGTCGGGGGTCTCACTCTGGAGGATCGTTCCGCGGAAGACGGCAGAGACCACGTCGGCCGCCCCAGCGATACCGAGCAGCACGAGGGCCGCCCCGAGCCAGGGCACCACACCGAAGATTGCTATAGCGAGACCCCAGACGGTGACGGCCACGAGGACCGCACGGCCCTGATGGACGACCGCGGCAACCCAGCCGGTGAGGAGGGCACCGATCAGGGCGCCCATCGCCGGCGCCGAGTAGAGCAGGCCGACGGTCTCGGCTCCCCCGTGGAAGCGCAGCAAGCCGAGCGCGGGGAACAGCGCCCTTGGCATCCCGAGGATCATGGCGTTCAGGTCTACGACAAACGTGCCCTGCAGGATCTGGTGGCCCTTCAAAAAGGCCAGTCCCTCCTTCATCGACCGAAGGCCAAAGGTGGTCCCGCCCTCCCCTGGCGGCAGACGGTGCAGGCTCGCGACAGCAGCGAGCGAGGCAAGAAACGTCACAGCGTCCAACCCATACGCCGCCGCGATGCTCACCTGAGCCACCAACAAGCCGGCAAGCGCGGGCCCCGCCACCTGCCCGACCTGGTACAGAAGCTGCCAGAGAGCGTTGCCGGCAGCGAATTCGCTGCGGTCGAGAAGGGTCGCGACGACCGCCGAGCGGCTCGAGCTGTCGACGCTCGCAAAGCCTGCGCTCGTTGCGCCGAGAACATAAAGCGGCCAGATCGCGGGGTGGCCCCGGAGGGCATTGAGGCACAAGCCAGCGCTGCAGATCGCCATCGCGCTCTGAGCGACGAGCAGGACGCGGCGGCGGTCGATGGCGTCTGCGACCGAACCACCAACCAGTGCTCCCCCGAGCACGGGGACTATCTGCGCCAGCCCGATGAGGCCTACGTCGAACGACGAGCCGGTGAGGCGGAACACTTGATAGGGCAAGGCGACGACAGTCAGCTGCGAGCCGAGGACGCTCACGACGTAGCCGCCCCACAAGCGGCGGAACTGGCTGTGCCGCTTGAGCGGGCCGACGTCGACAAGAAGGCGAGGCCGACCCACGGCCGGGAACCTACCGACCGCTGCGGTGTCGCCCGGCAGCGGGATTGCTGGGGCCGTCTCGAGTGTTGTTCTTGCCATGCGTATCGACATCTGGTCCGACGTGGTCTGCCCGTGGTGCTACCTCGGGAAGCGCCGTCTCGAGATCGCCCTCGCAGACCATCCGCGCCGTGACGAGGTCGAGGTCTACTGGCACAGCTACGAGCTCGACCCCGGTGCGCCGGCAGGCGACGACCGTCCGATGACCGAGCTGATCGCGAGGAAGTACGGGACGACGCTCGAGGAGGCCGCAGCAGGTCAGGCCAACCTCACGGCTCTGGCTGCCGAGGTCGGGCTCGAGTATCACCTCGACCGGACGAGACGTGCCAACACGTTCGATGCCCACAGGCTCTTGCACCTAGCCCGGGAGTTCGGTCTCCAGAACGAGCTCAAGGAGGCGATGCTTGCCGCCTACTTCTGCGAAGGCCGACCGATCGGCGACCCCGAGACTCTGGCGGAGATAGCTGTGGGAGTCGGGCTGGACGAAGAGGCTGTCCGTGCCGTCCTCGACTCTGACGAGGCCTACTCAGAACACGTCCGGCACGACGAGCAGGCCGGTGTCGAGCTCGGAGCCACTGGCGTGCCGTTCTTCGTCTTCGCCGGGCGCTACGGCCTTGCGGGCGCTCAAGACCCTGAGGTCCTCCGCAAGGTCATCGATCGCGCGTTCGCAGAGGTCTGACTACCCGGGCGCGCCAAGGAGGTTGCGCAACAGGACCACGCCAGCTGGCCTCAGACCAGTGATGCGCAAGTTGCGGCTGCCCCTGATCGCGTTCACCTCTCCAACGACCTTGCCACTTATGACCGCGGCGGCGGAGCCACTCCGCACCAACGGGTGCTTGAGGGTGAGGACGGCCACGTCGAATCCTCGTGGAGCACGGGTCAGTGAGTAGGAGTTGACATCGGCTCGCATGAACACGGCAAGCGATCCCCCGAGCTGCATGCACAGTCCCGAGCCCGCTTCAGGAACGAGGCTGCCGCCGTTGCCGCAAGGCTGAGCCGAGAAGCGAGAGGCAGCGGCAGCTGGGCGGAGGATCTCGAGCGCGTTGCCCCCTCCCGCGCGGCCTGGCACAAGCCCTTGCTGCGCGCCGGTCGTTGGCGGCGAACTGGAGCTCGAGCCCTTGTCGAACGACAGCACGAGCATGCCGCTGATGAGGGTGCCCACAAGAGCGACCAAGGCGGCAGCAACCGTTGCGCTGCGCATGCGGCGTGGCTCGTCAGCGCCGGAGCCTTGCTTCGTCCGCGACGACCGCTGCGCTCTGGCATCTTCGTAAGCGGCCGTCGCCGAGGCAAGCGCTTTGGCGCGCCGGTCGGCAGGGACCTCGGGAGGTGTCTCGCCCTCCTCGGCTGCGTGGTGTGCAAGCACATCGGACAGGGCCGAGAGCCGCCGCGCGAGTGCCGAGCAGTCGGCGCACCTCGCAAGGTGCGCCCGAGCCGAGTCTGCCTGCGCCCCGGTCAGCTCTCCGTCGGTCAGCCCGGAGAGCATCTCGAGGGTCGCATGCCCGTCCGGGTCACCGGTGAAAAGGTCGTCACTCATGTCGTTCCTTACGTTCGACGCCGGAGCCTGGTGGGTGGTTCCGCTCCCCGCGACCCGTAGCGAGATCGTCATATTGGCCGCCGAGCGCTCGGAGCAGAGCGCTCCGCCCGCGGGCGATCCTCGAGCGGACCGTGCCGATCGGCACCTGAACGATCGCGGCGATCTCTGAGTAGTCGAGATCCAGCGCGTGCCGTAACCGGAGGGCGTTGCGCTGATCCTCGGGCAGCGTCTCGAGCGCCTGGCTGTG
>JBKQLZ010000134.1:0-36411 GCA_052146895.1 Acidimicrobiales bacterium | reverse complement strand
TGGATGGCCAGGAGGTACCCGATAGCAAGATCCGGTCCGTCCTGAAGGATTCGACCGACTCCGGTTACCGGCAGAAGGTCTGGGAAGCAAGCAAGGGGGTTGGCCGCTCCGTCGAGGCCGAACTGCGGGAACTCGTCAAGCTACGCAACGAGGCGGCGAAGCCGATGGCTCTGTCCGTCCTCGTGCTGGTGATCCTCCTCGCCGCTCCCCCGCTGATCGCATCCCTGCGTCGCCGTCGCCGCCTCAACCGGACGGGGGGCACCGGATGAGGCGCCAGGTGCAGGCAGCCCGCAGCAGCGGGCCGAGAACACGACGTCTTTCCCGACGCGCTCTGCGCAAGGGCGGCGCCGGGTTGAGCCTGATCTTCACCGTCGCGCTCGTCCTCCTCGCTCTCGGTTCGACGATTTCCGCAGGCGCCGCTCTCAGCGGCGGCGAGGGCAGGACCGCCGGCAGCGCCTCCCCCAAGTGCGCGCCGAACGCGTCCTGCGTCACGATCCCGTGCGCGACCTCCAAGTGCCCGAGCGTGGTCGCCGAACCGGTGACCAATCTGGAACAGAACCAGTGGGTGTACCTGAACTTGTCGAACTTCCCTGCCGGGTCGGAAGCCGAGATCTACCTCTGCTCTGACAAGGTCAAGCTGACCGCCACGGCGAAGCCGTACTGCGTCGTGCTCGGGTCGGCGGTGTTCCAGTACCCGAACCAGGAGCTGCCGATCTTCCCCGACGGAACGTCCGAGACGAGCTTCCACGTCGAGGGGGACCCGCACACCAAGGGCGACGTTCCGTTCAACGGCCAGATCCCCTACGACAGCTCGTCGCCGAAGAAGACGTTCTTCTGCGACGACAGCGCCAACAGATGCTCGATCGACGTGTGGGACTGGACGTTGCTCAAGGAGACACCGGCTCCTCCCGAGGCGCAGCCGTCCGACACCGCGATCGTCCCGCTCAACTTCGCTCCATCGAGCGACGGGTGCGCGCGCGGGCCGTCAATCACCACCACGAGCGACTATTCGATCGAAGAGCTCATCCCGAGCGAGTCCCCGGTGGCCTGCAAGGACAAGCTCCCGGCCGTGCCCTACAACACCGCCGCGCTGAACAGCGAGGGTGCCGTATCCGACCTGGCGAGCGGAGCGACCGTGGCGTTCGTCGACGACCCGCAGGACCCCGTCCTCCAGCAAGCCCTCGCGGCTACTGGCGGCCACTACGCCGTGATCCCGATCGTGTCCTCGGCCGTCGTCGTGGGCTACCAGGCGGCAATGCAATCCCAGGGTCAGATCATGTACCCGTTCCACGACTTCGAGCTGACCCCGAACATGGCAGCAGGGCTCCTCACGTACAACTACCAGTTCCCCTACGGCTCGGACGTGGTCAAGTGCCCCCTCCCGACGATGGCGGCGCCGTGCTCGGCGCTCGAGGACCTGAACTCGGTCCCGACGTACACCCCCGCGGGCACCTACGGGGCGTTCATCCCCTCGATCGTGAGCGGGGTCACCGAGAACCTGACCGACTGGCTCTGCCACGCTCCGAACAAACCGTTCATGCTCGACGGCAAGCTCGTGAACGACCCGAACACGGCGGCTCACACGTTGACCCACGGGACATACGAGAAGCCCTGGCCGATAAAGACCTGCACGACCTTCGACCAGTTCCCTCCGCTCAAGTCACCGAGCGACGGGATATTCAACCTCGTGAGCGACCCGTCGCACCAGGTGAAGTACCTCCGTGCATTCGCTCCGCCGGCGTCGTTCCAGTTCTCACCAACCGCCGGCTTTGCTCCGATGGACTGGGGCGATGCGCGGCTGAACGGCCTCGACGTCGCCTCCCTCCAGAACGCCGACGGACAGTTCGTCGAGCCGGACGCAAAGTCGGTGACGGCCGAGATCAGCGCATGGAAGCTCTCGCCGGCCGGGTACCCGATCCCGGACTACACGAAGGCCGTCAACGGCGGGTACCCGATGTCGACTGTCATCGATGCCATCGTCCCGACAGATCCGCAGTCGAAGGTGAACCAGAGCGACATCTCCGAGATGCTGGACGACCTGCTCGCCTACACGACGAACCCAAAGAACGTCCTGCCCGACGGTTACGTGGCGCTTCCGTCAAGCCTGGCGAAGTCGGCGAAAGCGGAACTGGCAGCGGCCCTCAGCGCCGAGAAGGGCAGTACGACCACCACCACGACTACGACCACGAGCCCGGGCGTGACGCCCACCACGTCACCCACCGTCCCGGTGACGACGACGACGGGCACCACGCCGAAGAACCCCGGTGGATCGAAGAAGTCCGGAGGCCAGAAGAACTCGACCAAGCCGGGGACGCTCGACGCGTCGCAGGTGGCGCTCGTGGCGAGCGAGTCCCGTCTCGCGCTGCCGGCCGCGTTGGCGGCGGGCTTGCTCCTGATAGTGCTGAGCCTCACTCTCTCGGCCTACGGCCGCGTGCGGCGGCGCCGGGGGGAAGTGCCCGGCGGTGAGTGACACATCGATAGCCGGTAGCCGGAGAGCTGCGTCGATCACGCGTGACGGCTTACGCTTTCGCCGCATGCGGGCCGGCCGGAAACCTGCGCTCACGGACGGGTTCGAGGATCCAGGTGGCGACTCAGGGAGCGGAGCAGCGACGCCCGGCGCTTCGCCGCCGCAGCCCCTCGCTCAGCGGCCGGTGGCGGTCGCCCAGACTCAATCGCGCGCGCGGGGTTCGCTTCTCTCTATCGCCGGAACGCTCTCCGCCGCTCTCGGGCTCATAGTGGTCTCGTTCGTCGTGTACCTCTTCGGTTTCACGGGCCTCGAGGCCTACCGGGCCCAGCACCACCTGGCTCAGGAGCTTGACGGTCCGGCCGGCCTGTCGGCACTGAACGGCAAGACGCCCGCCGAGGGCCAGCCGGTGGCGATCCTCCGCATACCGGCAATCGAGCAGCGTCAGATAGTGGTGGAAGGGACCTCGGCGAAGGACCTCGAACAGGGGCCTGGCCTCATGATCGGGGCCGCTCCGCCCGGTACGAGCGGAGACGTGGTGATCGCCGGGCGCCGCGCGACATTCGGTGCCCCGTTCGCTTCCTTGAACCGGCTGCGGAGCGGAGACACCGTCTCGATCACCGCTGCACTCGGGACGTTCACGTACCGCATAGAGACGGTCTCGGTGGTCAAGCCTGGCGCCATCCTGCCGGCCGGGCCGTCGAGGTCCCCGCTCCTCACGCTCGTCACATCGGACTCATCGCTCGGGGGGTCCTCGCTGCTCGTCGCCCGCGCGGCTCTCGTCGGCAAGCCGGTCGCGACCGTCCCGGTGACAGCCGCCGCGACGCCTGCCGCCGACTTCGGGTTGGCGGGAGACTCGTCGTCCTTGGCACCCGCAATCCTGTGGGGCGAGGCGCTGCTGGCGGTGCTCGGCCTCGGTTGGTACCTGAAACGCCGTAGCCGGCAAACGTGGCTCGTCTACGCGATGACGGCACCGGTCGCGGTCGCCCTCGCGCTGGTCGCCTTCGAGAACATCGCCGCCCTGTTGCCCGCGACACTCTGACTGGACCGACGTGAAACATCACTCCACAACACTGCGCCGGGCTGCATGCATCTGCCTCGCCGGCGTAGCCGGCATGCTGGCGGCCTCGTGCGCGTCGTCGACTGGGGCTTCTCAACCCTCCTCGAGCTCGACAGATACGACCACGACCGTGACGTCGGTGGCGCGCCAGTACGTGACGATCGACGGGAGACGGATACTCGTCCCGACCGAGCGCGGTTCCCGACCCATCCAAGCGGACCAGGACGACGGTGAGCAGATCCTCATAGAGAAGCAGGCGATCGTTCCCCTGCTCTTGTTCGCGACCGAGGGCTACACCGTCACGTGGACGAACCTCACGGACGTCCCTCAGCAGGTCGAGTTCACCAACTCGGCCCCACGCTTTTCGTCTCCGGTGATCCCCCCGGGAGGACACTGGAGCTACAAGCCCTCGCACGCGATGAACTTCACCTTCCAGACGGCTACGGGCCTGCACGGCCAGTTCTACTCAGCCCCGGACACTCCGAGCGTTCCGTAGCCGTCAGCCGCGTTGCTCCGAACCGGGGGCCTCAGGGCGGTAGCGTTCGCCGGAGAGGAGGCAACCGTGGACGATTGGGCTAGGCCGGTGGTGCACTTCGAGCTCGCAGCTCGTGACCCCGAGGCGATCCGTCGCTTCTACGCGCAGATGTTCAACTGGGAGATCGGCGACGGGGCGATCATGACGATCACGCCTGGGATCGGTGGCCCGGAGCCGGGGCCCGGCGGTCACATCCGCCAGAGCGAGACCCCCGGTGTGTCTCTCTACATCCAGGTGAGGGAGCTGGCGGAGTCTCTGAAGCGCTCGGTAGAGCTAGGAGGGGCAGTCGTCGCAGAGCCCTTCGACGTGCCTGGCGGCCCGACGCTCGCGTTCATCACGGATCCGGAGGGCAACGGCGTGGCCTTGGTACAGCAATGAGGCTCTACCGGGCGGGCGCCTTGCTGGCGCTCGCATGCCTGCTCGCGGCGTGCAGCGGGGGAAGCTCGGCATCGAACAGCTCCACGACCACCACGCCGACGAGCTCGTCTCCCACCTCGACCGTGAAGGCAGGTCAGCACCTGACGATCACACCGGCGACCGGTCTCAAGTCGTCCCAGACGGTGAGGCTCTCCGCGTCCGGATTCTCGCCCGGCGAGGCCCTCGTGGTGACGGAGTGTGCCAACAAGGTCAGGGCGACGACCGAGGGCGACTGCAACGTCGGCAGCCTGAAGAGCGTGACCTCCAACTCGTCCGGCGATGTCAGCACCACGTTCACGGTGCTGAAGGGGCCGTTCGGGACGAACCACATCGTCTGCTCGACGCCGACTGCGTGCGTGGTCGCAGTGACGCAGGCGACGCCGAACCCGACACAGGACGCCACCGCGACCGTCAGCTTCGGCTGAGCCCGCCGACTCGAGGGTCAGGCGCGGCGCCCGGCTCGCGGCGGCGCTCGGTGGGAGTCGGCCGGCACCACGAACCCACTGCGGGAGAGCTCGAGGTCACGCTCCGCCAGGTGCGCGAGCATCGTGGCAGCGAGCGTCTCGCGGAGAGCAGCCGTCGCGGCCGTCCAGGTGTCGTGCATGGGGCAGACCGCCTCCCATCGGCACGGGCCCTCGCCGAGAGCGCACCGTTCGGCTCTCAGCGGACCCTCGGCCGACTCGACCACTTCGAGGACGCTTATCTCGCCGGGCGACCGGACGAGCCGGTAGCCACCGTCCCGTCCCGCCTTCGAGCTCGCGAGACCGGCACGCACGAGATCGCCGAGGATCTGTGAGGCATACGTCGCCGGCACGGACGTGTCGGAGACGACCTCCCGCAGCTTGACCGAGGTCCCGGCATCGAACGCCTTGGCGAGGCAGATCGCCGAGCGGACGACGTAGTCACCTCGGTTGGAGAGCGTCATGTTCACCGGATCGTCCAGTCGTCTCGTGGCGCCGCTGCACCCTGGAGCGCCAGCCCACGGCGCGATCGTAACTCGTTCACTATACGTTTAGAGAGATACTTGACGTTGAGTTGGACACTGGACGATGATCTCCCGGACCCGTTCGCGTGACTCGGGTCTCGCCACGCCAGGGAGGAAACATTGACCACGCTCGCGCCGGAGATCGCTACGGTGGGCCCGCTCCCCATCGGCGACCACGCGCACGGGCCGAGGGGCTTTCTGAAGTGGCTCACCTCGACGGACCACAAGGTGATCGGGCTCAGCTACCTCATCACCTCGACCGTCATGTTCGTCATCGGCGGGGCTATGGCGATGCTCATCCGGACCCAGCTCGCAATGCCCGATTCCACGTTCGTATCGCAGCACGTCTACAACGAGCTGTTCACGATGCACGGCAGCTTGATGATCTATCTCTTCGTCGGGCCGTTCGCATTCGGAGGTCTCGCCAACTACATCGTGCCGTTGCAGATCGGCGCTCCCGACATGGCGTTCCCCCGGCTGAACGCCCTGTCGTACTGGCTCTACCTGACGGGCTCGCTCATCATGATCGCGGGCTTCTTCACCACGAGCGGAGCGGCCGACTTCGGGTGGGTCGCATACGCGCCGCTCTCGAACAGCGTCAACACCCCGGGCGCCGGCCCGGACATGTGGATCGTGGCCCTGCTGCTCACGGGGTTCTCTGCCATCTTCACCGGCGTCAACATCGTCACGACCATCTTCTATCTCCGCGCACCGGGAATGACGATGTTCCGCATGCCGATCTTCACTTGGAACATGCTCGTGACCGGCATCCTCATATTGATCGCCTTCCCGGTCCTCACCTCCGGCCTCGTCATGCTCTGGTGCGATCGCCATCTCGGCACCCACATCTTCACTGTGGCCGGGGGCGGGGCGCCGATCCTCTGGCAGAACCTGTTCTGGTTCTGGGGGCACCCCGAGGTGTACATCCTCGCCCTCCCGTTCTTCGGGGTCGTGACAGAGGTGCTTGCCGTCTTCTCGAAGAAACCCGTCTTCGGCTACCGCGGCATGGTCTTCGCCACGATCTCGATCGCGGCGCTCTCGACGAGCGTGTGGGCGCACCACATGTACACGACGGGGACCGTGCTCCTGCCGTTCTTCAGCATCATGACCTACCTCATCGCCGTCCCGACCGGGGTCAAGTTCTTCAACTGGATCGGGACGATGTGGGGCGGGAGGGTGCAACTCGACAGCCCGATGCTCTTCGCAATCGGCTTCCTCCTCGTCTTCCTCGGTGGCGGCGTCACGGGGATCTTCCTTGCCTCTCCCCCGGTCGACTTCGCCATGCACGACACCTACTTCGTCATCGGCCACTTCCACGAAGTCGTGTTCGCGCTCGTCCTGGCGGCCTTTGCCGGCATCCACTACTGGTTCCCGAAGGTCACCGGCCGCATGCTGCGCGAGCGCCTCGCGAAGGCGACCTTCTGGTTCATGTTCGCCGGTGCCTGGGGCACGGTGATCCCGATGTACCTCCTCGGCATGCGCGGCATGCCACGGAGGATCGCCGAGTACGCCGCTACGAACGGGTGGACGACGCTGAATCGCGTCGCGACGTTCAGCTCCTACCTGTTCTCGATCGCCGTGCTGATCTTCGTGGTCAACGTCGTGGTGTCATTGATGCGACCGGTGCTGGCCGGCGACAACCCGTGGGACGGCCACACGCTCGAGTGGGCCACGTCGTCACCGCCGCCGCACCACAACTTCTACTGGATCCCTCCGGTCAGGAGCGAGCGCCCGCTCTGGGACTCGAACCATCCCGAGCACATCGGCGCCCACGACCACGCTGGCTCAATCGAGGGTGGAGAACCAGCGGGTCTCGACACTGACCTCTTCGACACCCGCTAGCGCGGGTGAGCCGGCTGCGCGGGCGTCGTCGTCGGAGCGCCAGAGCGTGACCACCAGCCACGTGCCTGCCTCGGATCGTGCAGTCGTCCTGCGGATGATGCCATGGCTGCTCGAGAGCACCGCTTGCGCATGGCGGTCGGACTGAAGGAACGCCTCCTCGTCGGCTCCCTCGGCCAGCCGGAACGTCGTCGTCTGTATCACCGACACCTGCGCCTCCATCGTCGTTGGCGAACGCAGCCATCATGGAGCAGATGGCCGGAGCTCGCTGAACTGAGGCGGCAGCGCTCGGCTAGGTGAGGGCGAGGGCCCGCTCCCAGATGATCGCGAGGACCGCGACTGCGCTGTCGATCGGTGTCTCGGCTGCTCCGGGCCGCCCGAAGACCTCGAGCAGGTAGCGCTCTGTCATCCACACGAGGGCACGCGCTGTCTCGGTTGGATCTGAGACGTCTGCCTTGCCGGCGCTGTTCAGCTCCTCGATCCGCCGCGCAGATATGGTCACGAAGCCGTTGACCGCACGCCGCCATGCCTGCTCCACCTCGAGCCCGGCAGCAGCAGCGCCCTCGAACGCCAGCAGGAGAGGGCCCCGTCGCTGGTAGATGCGGGCGAGGGCGGCCGAAGCCTGCCGCAGGGCCTCTCTCGGCTCGTCCGAGTCGCGCCAGATGTTGGTTGCCTGGGTGAGGTCGGTCGCTACGTCCTCGAGCAACCGTAGGACGAGGTGCTCGAGATCGCGGAAGTACCGGTAGAAGGCCGTGCGGGAGAGCCCCGCCTCGCTCATCACGTCTTCCACGGCCAGGTCACGAAATGCGCGGTCCACGAGCAGCCGTGTGGCAGCATCGAGAATGGCGCGTTCGGTCGCCTCGCGTCGCTCATGTGCCCGCTGGCGCGAGCTGGTCCGTGATGGAGGCATTTTGTAGTTGACAGTTAACCTAGCGTGACGTAGAGTGTGACACAACGTCACCGAGTGACGCGCCCCCTGCAATCCCCCGAGCGGCTCTGCCGCGCATCGCTTACCCAGGGAAATGACCTCTAACACCCCTATTTCCGCGTCCGCCATGCCCGCGGCGGACCTCATCCTCGCACAACTTGGTGAAGCCGTCATTGTCATCGACACTGACGGGAACATCATCTACTGGAACGGCGCCGCCGAGAGCACGTTCGGCTGGACCTCCGCCGAAGCCCTCGGCCAGGACGTCATAAGGCTCCTCCGGGTAGAGATCGACCAAGGCGCCGGCCAAGAAGTCCTCCGGTGCGTCGAAGTCGGGAAGACGGTCCTCAACGACTACTGGGCCTGGACCCGTGAGGGCGAGCGGCGGCCGATGCTCGCGACGATCACGCCGATCGCGACCGAGGGCGAGCTCGTCGCGGTCGCCATCGTCGCCGTCGACGTGAGCGACCGGAGTTTTACTGAGCAGAGGTTCCGCTTGGGCTTCGAGCATGGTGCGGTTCCGACCGCCATGGTGGGACTCGACGGACGTGTGCTCTGCGTCAACTCGGCCGGATGTGAATTCCTCGGGCAGACCGAATCCGAGCTCGTCGGGGTACTCGCAACCGAGCTCGTCTACGAGCCCGACAGAGACCCTGCCGTCGCAGCCAGCTTTTTCGCCGGAGAGTTAGAGCGGGCGGCGATCGAGCGACGGTTCATCAGGGCCAACGGCGAGCCTGTCTGGGGCCTCGTGAACCTCGGCGTCGTCCGCAACGCCGAAGGCGCAGTCCAGTACCTCTACGTGCAGGCGCAGGACATCACGGAGCGCAAGGAGGCCGAGGAGGCACTCGTCCACCTCTCGCTCCACGACTCCCTCACCGGCTTGCCGAACCGGGCCCTCCTCCAAGACCGTCTCGCGGGTGCTCTAGCCCGCTCGAAACGCTACGGCCGCTCCGTAGCCGTCGTCTTCGGTGACCTGGACCGATTCCAGCTCGTGAACGACACGCTCGGTCACCGTGCCGGCGATCTGCTCCTCATCCAGGTCGCGCAGCGCCTGCAGCAAGCGACCCGCGCGGCCGACACGATCTCCCGGTTCGGCGGAGACGAGTTCGTGATCATCTGCGAGGACCTCGACCCGTCAGCCCGGCCCGAGGACCTCGGCGGCCGCATGACGTCGCTGTTCCAGCACCCCTTCCGAATCGACGACCAGCAGCTCTACGCGACCATCTCGTGCGGAGTCGTCATAGCCGGGCTCGACGACACGCCGGAGAGCTGCCTGCGTGACGCGGACGCGGCCGTGGTGCTCGCCAAGCGGCGGGGACGCAACCGCGTCGAGGTCTTCAACCAGCAGCTGCGGCACGTTGCGACCCGGAGGTTCGATCTCGAGAGCTCGCTCCAGCAAGCGATCGAGCGAGACGAGCTGAGCGTCGCATACCAACCGATCATGGACCTCGGAAGCGGGCGGCCGATCGCCGTAGAGGCGCTGCTTCGATGGAATCAGGCCGGCGGCCACGAGGTGAGCCCGACCGAGTTCATCCCAGTTGCGGAGGAGTCCGATCTCATCCTGCGGCTCGGTGACTTCGCGCTCACCTCCGCCCTGACCGATCTCGTCCGGTGGCGCCAACGCTTCCCGGATCTCTCAAAGCTCACGGTCGCCGTCAACCTTTCGTCACGCCAGCTCACCTCGCGGCTCGTGCTCGGGTGCGAGGCGCTCCTCGCGCAGCACGGCTTGGAGGGCGCTGCACTGACGGTCGAGGTGACCGAACGCGGAGTGATGGTCGACGTGGCGGAGTCGATCCGCGTTCTCGAGCAGCTCGCGGAGCAGGGCATCAAGGTGGCCATCGACGACTTCGGCACAGGCCAGTCGTCACTCGAGTACCTCCGGCGCCTGCCTGCGAACCTGCTGAAGATCGACCGCTCTTTCATCACCGGCCTCGGCTCGGGACCCGAGGACTCAGCGATCGTCCGTGCCATCATCGACCTCGCGACGGCTCTAGGCATGGACATGTGCGCCGAGGGCGTCGAGACCGAGGCGCAGGTCTCAGAGCTCGCGCGGCTCGGATGCCACCTCGGGCAGGGCTACTTCTGGAAACGGCCGATGGCGTCGGCGAGCGTCGAGAGCTGGTTTACCTCGCTCATCGCCTGAGCTGGCGCGACCGCCGCTGCTGCGGTATTCCCATGGCGCCCCGAGTGCTAGACACCCCTTCGCACCTCTTTTCGGGTGCCGCTTACCGAAGGGGGCGCAGCAATGGCGCGCACGCTGGTACCAAGGGGTCGTTTCTCGGGTGCGCGCGCGGTGGGAGTCACGGCCGTTCTCGGAGTCACGGCCGTTCTCGGAGTCGCGCTCGTTCTCGCACCGGTAGGTGCAGCTGGCGCGGCCGCGCTTGGGGCTCGCGCTCGCACAGCTGGCGGGTCCTATGTCGCCGTCGGCTCGGCGCCGCGCCTCCCTGCCGGCGATCGCATCGTCGGCGCGGTCTCGCCCGGCCAGACGATCCATGCAGACGTGATCTTGTCTCCGCGCAACGTGTCAACGTTGACACGTCTCGCGAAGGCAGTATCCACCCCGCACTCGGCCTCGTTCCGCCGGTACCTCTCACCGGGTGCGTTCCGTGCGGAATTCGCCCCGTCGCAGCGGACCTTGGCGATGGTCCGGGACCAGCTTCAGCGCGACAGCATTCACGTCGGAGGCCTGTCGGCTAACGGCCTCGTCCTCTCGATCGATGCGAGTGGACAGAAGATGGAGGCGGCATTCCGCACGAGTCTCGACTCGGTTCGCCTCGCTAACGGCAAGCTGGGATACCTGACGACGTCAGCGCCCAAGCTCCCGTCGGCCGTCGCTCGTGCCGTGTCGAGCGTGATAGGCCTCGACCAGGTGCTGACGCCACAGCCGCTCGGGCTGTCGCAGGGCGCGGCTGATGCGGGCGCGAGCTCCGGCTCGGCGTCGGCTGGCGCGGGCACCGCAGCGATGGCAACGAGCCCGAGCAGTGGCGCACCTCAGGCTTGCGCCATTGCCACGAGGGATGCCTCCTTGTTCAACACCTTCCCTGACGACAAGATCGCTCACGCCTACGGGTTCGACGGCTTGTATGCGAAGGGGGACCTCGGCAAGGGACAGACAGTGGGGCTGTTCGAGCTCGACACGTTCTCGATGACCGACCTCGCCGCGTTCGACGAGTGTTACTTCGGCCAGAGCCACACGAACCAGGTCACCGAGATCAACATCGACGGCGGCGAGACGCCAGGCCCGGGCCAGGGTGAGGCCGCCCTCGACGTCGAGGACGTCTCGGCCTACGCGCCAGCCGCAACCATCGACGTCTACGACGCGCCCGGGACGCTCGTCGGGTGGCTCGACGAGATGGCGGCGATCGTCGGGCAGGACAAGGCAAGTGTCGTGAACGTGTCGTACGGGCTGTGCGAGACCGATATGGAAGAAGCTGCACCGGGCCTGCAGCAGGGCGAGAACATCTTGTTCGAAGAGGCCGCCCTCGAGGGCCAGAGCTTCCTCGTCGCATCCGGCGATTCCGGCTCGGAGCAGTGCTCTGCCGACGACGGGACCGACGAGCTCTCGGTGAGCGACCCCGCGTCGCAGCCGTACGCCACCGCTGTCGGCGGCACGAGCCTCAAGTCGGTCACAGAGCCGCCGACCGAGACGGTCTGGAACGACGGGGGCAGCGGTGGCCCGAGCGGCGAAGGCGGTGACGGCGCCGGTGGCGGCGGCATCTCCGAGACGTGGCCGATGCCCGCCTGGCAGTCCGCATCCTCGGTGCTCGGAGTGAAGAACAAGTACTCGACGGGCACCACTTGCGATGCGCCGGGTGGTACCGATTGCCGCGAGCTCCCGGATGTCTCGGCCTCTGCTGACCAGTTTCACGGCGACACGGTCGTCTACGGAGGTGGCTGGACGAGCTTCGGCGGCACATCTGCCGCAGCCCCGAAGTGGGCCGCCGTCCTCGCGGTGACCAACTCGTACTGCGAGGCCGAGCACCTTGGCCCTGTTGGCTTTGCCAACCCCGTCCTCTACGAGATCGCTTCCAACCCGAAGACGTACGCCGAAGCCTTCAACGACATCACCAAGGGCAACAACGACGTTCTCGGCCTCTACGACGGCACGTACCCCGCCACTGCCGGCTACGACCTCGCGAGCGGCCTCGGCACACCGCGTGTCACCGGTCCGGGCGGCTCCCCCGGGCTCGCCTCGCTTCTTTGCTCGGACGGCACTTCGGACGCTGCCACTCCCGTGCTCACCGGCATCTCGCCCAAGTTCGGCTCTTCGGCGGGCGGGACCGCCGTCACCTTGACCGGGTCGGACCTGACCGGCGTGAGCGAGGTCCAATTCGGGCCTGCGTCGGTTGCTGTCACCACCGGTGACATCTCCGATGGTGGTACGCAGATCACGGTCGACACGCCCCCCTCACCGGTGGAGGCATTCGGCTCTCAAGTTCCCGTCGGTGGCGTGCTCGTTCAGGCTGCCGGGCCGGACGGGACGAGCACTCCTACCGAATCGGTGGCGTTCCACTACGTCGCCGGGAGCGACGCGAGCCCGCTCCCGTCGGTGTACTACGTCACGCCGGCCTCGGCCCCGGCGGGATCGACGATCACGATCTACGGCAGCGGTCTTGATCTCGGTCTCGGAGTCAACCCCTCTCCAACCCTCGCCTTCGGCACGGTCGACGCGACCGGCGTGACTGTCGTGTCCGACACCGAGCTGACCGCGGTTCTCCCAGCCGAGACAGGCTCGACGGACTGTGTCACTGCAAGTGAAGGCGTTCCCACCACCAGCATCTGCCAGGTGGAGGTCACGGTGACGAACGACAACGGGACGAGCGCCACCCAACCGATCCTGCCGCCGCCGACCGGCGTCGTGGCGGACTTGAGCCTCTTCCCGAATCCCGGGACCGAGAACGTGCCGTCTGTCACGGAGTTCGACTACGCGCCGCCAGTCGTCGTGACGGGCGTGAGCCCGACCGAGATAGCAGCCAACCCAAACGAGTTCTACCTCGGAGGGTTTGACCCGTTCGCCCCGGAGATCCTGACGATCACAGGGTCCGGCTTCAATTACTTCTCCCTCACCGAGGTGAGCGCCATCGTGCCGGGTAGCCCGACCGAGGACCAGTCATTGTTCATCGGTGTCGTGACGCCGACGAGCATCGAGGTGCTCGCTCCCGCCTACGGCTCGAAGGGCGTGGGCCCGCCGCCAGAGGTCAAGAGCGAGGCGACGAGAAGAGCGGGCCCGCACGCGACCGCGCCTACGAGCGTGGACATCGAGGTCGTCTCCGCCGGTACGACGTCCTCGCCGGTCGCTCTCTCGGTCGCTCCTCAGGACCTCACCGTCTCGGGCATCTCGGTGCACGACGGGCCGACGACAGGTGGCACATCTGTCACCGTCACGGGGACGAACCTGTCGACCGTCGCGGGTGCTTGGTTCGTGGGCGAGATCAGCGAGAGCACCTCGACACAGATCACCTACCGGTCGGCCACCTCGGTCACTTTCGTGACGCCGACGTCGGCGGCGGGCGAGGGCGAGTGGCTCCTCTGCAACCCGTCGGTCTGCTCGGGTTCGCGCAAGGGGGACACCTTTGATTACTTCGAGCCGGTCCTGCCCGTCGTGACCGGCATCTCGCCTGCTCGTGGGTCGGCGGGAGGCGGGGAGAAAGTCCGCATCACCGGCTCCGGGCTCGCGAGCGTCATCGCCGTCAAGTTCGGTTCGGCCAGCACGACCGCCGTCCGCAACCCGTTCACCTTCATCGGGGCGAGCAGCACCGAGGTGATCGCGGCCGCGCCGGCGGGCACAGTTGGCGCTGCCGTGCCGATCACGGTCGTCACTCTCGCTGGCTCGAGCAAGCCGTCGAACGTGACGTTTCTCTACGTACGGGGCGCGCCCGGGCCTGCCACCAATCTGTGGGCGCACGGGACCCCTGGGACGATCATCGTGCACTGGTCGCCTCCCTCCTTCGATGGTGGCTCTGCCATCACCGGTTACTCGGTGACGGCGCACGAGATCTCCTACTACGGACCGACCTCGTGCCGCAGCCAGGTGGGCGTGTACTCGCCGTCGGTCCGGGTGGGCGCCACTGCGCGCAGCGCAGAGCTGCCGGTGGAGCCGGGGGTCCCCTGGCTCGTGTGTGTCACGACCGACTCCGCCCTCGGCCACTCGTCAGACTCCCTCGGACGCTTCATCAAGGTCGGGGTCGGGGACGACGGCTACGCAGTTGCGTCTGCCGACGGCTTCGCAGAGGGCTACGGGTCTTTCGCCGCACTGGTGCGCAGTGGCGGCGGAGTGCGGCGGCCGAGTCCTGTCATCTCGCTCGGGATGGCAAGCGCGCGCGCGGGCTACTGGGAGCTTGCAGCAGACGGAACGGTCTCGGCCTATGGCGGGGTGCGCAGCTACGGCTCGCTCGCGCCGAGCGCCCACCGGACACGGGCGGTCGCGATCGTCGCCTATCCAACCGGCCTCGGCTACAGCATCGTCACCGCAAGCGGCGGAGTCTTCCCCTACGGCGCCGCCGTCAGCCACGGCTCGCTCAAGCGGGCGATCACATCACCCATCACAAGTGCGGCCTCGACACCGGACGGTGCCGGCTACTGGCTCGTGAGCGCGAACGGCTCCGTCTTCCATTTCGGGGACGCAGGCTCGTTCGGGTCGCTGCACCACAAGAGTTTCTCCGGCCAGGTCATCGCAATCATGCCGACCGAGTCCGGCAAGGGCTACTGGCTGGTCACCTCCGCAGGTGGCGTGTACCCCTTCGGCGACGCCAAGCCTTACGGCTCAGCCGCGCTCCCGGCGGGCGCGACGGTCGTGAGTGCAGCCGCAGCGCCGCTCGGCGACGGCTACTGGCTGCTCGAGAAGTCGGGGAAGATCAAGTCATTCGGCAAGGCCAAGTGGGAAGGGAGCCCAGCGGGGCGCCTCGAGAGCCCGGCCGTCGCCATCGGTGCGTGATCGGCCCTGGAGTGCCGCGACGGCCGCCTGCGAGGGCTACCCGACGACAACCTCGTCGCCCGGCCGAACAAACCCATGTGACCGGATGGCGCAATAGACGCCGAGGCTGAAGTTGTGATGGTCGCGCAGCGTCGTCGAGATCGACATGTCCTTGCGCAGCCCGGGCTGAGCCCGCGGTGGCAGGGAGCAACGGACGGCCGGCATGAAGACCTCGACGACCGCCTGGGAGCCGAGCTGCACCCTCGATCCGACCCAAGCGTCCTCGGCGAAGTCCTCGCCTTCGGCCTCGATCAGGGCCGTCGGGCGGAAGCGCCGCACATCCCAGTCCCCACCGGGGTAGAGATCGTGGGCCGCCCGCAGGCTGGCACGTGTGAGCAGGTGCACGTCGGCGAAGTCAGCGAAGTGAGTCGGCGGGGTACTGAAGGCGATGACCTCCGAAGCCTCGTCCAGGGCGTCAGCGAGGAGCTCGAAGGGAAGGTTCCCGGAGCCCGGCTGGCGCAGCTCGACCTCGCGATCGAGCCACTGCGACACCGTGGCGTTCGCCGACGGCTCGCCCGCCTCGACCTCCACACCACTCGGGAGCGTCACGACCACCTCGCCGTTGTCACCCGTCCGCGCCGAGGCCTCGAGAAGCACCCCGTGGCGCTTGGCAGACAGCGTGAATCCGGTACCCGCATCGACGACCGCCCACTGGCGATCGCCGAGAACGTGGCCCTCCTCCACCATGATCTCGGGCGGGCACTCCCCGCCCATCGACTTCACCGGGTACCGGTAGACGCTCTCGATCCGGAACACCGCGGGGTCGCCCGGCATCGCTGCGCCGGCCCTCAAGCGTGCACCTGCGGGCGCCGATCGGCCCACGGGTGCGCCTGCTCGATCTGAGCCGCCACGCGGATCAGCAGATCCTCACCCCCGAAATGACCGACGAGCTGCGAACCGATCGGCAACCCCTCGGAGTTCCATGAGAGCGGGAGCGAGATCGCCGGCTGGCCGGTGACGTTGAACTGGGGCGTGAACGGGACGAGCGCGCCCGCCCGGAACAAGCCCGCGAGTGGGTTGTCAGCGGGCGAGTCGAACTGCCCGAGCGTGGGAGGAGGCTCTGCGATCGTCGGCGTGAGCAAGAGGTCGTAACCGTCGGCCCACCACTGCTGCACCGAGCGGCTGAAGCTCTGGAGCCACTCGACCGCCGAGAGGTACTGCGGGCCGGTGAACGAACGGCCCATGCTGACAAGCGCCCACGTGAGCGGCTCCACCTCCGGCTCGGTGATCTCCCGGTGGTACTTGCGATCCCAGTAGTCGACGTTCCAGGCGTTGCCGACCGACCAGAGAGTGATGAAGTTGCCCGTGAAGTCCGAGTCGTCCAGAGCTGCCGGGTGGGACTGCTCGACGGTGTGGCCGAGGGACTCGAGCAGCCTCGCGGTGCCGGTCGCCGCCGCGATGCAGTCAGGATGAACCTCGCCGGTCGTGGCCGTGGTCATGAGGCCGATCCGCAAGTGCCCCGGATCGGCGCCGACTTCCTCGGCGTAGGGGCGCCGCGGTGGCGGCGCAGCGTAGGGATCTCCGACGCCCGGGCCTCCGACGGCATCGAGGATGGCGGCCGAGTCGCGCACGGATCTCGTCACTACGTGCTCGCAAACGAGACCGCCCATCATGTCGCCGAACTCCGGGCCGAGGCTCGTCCGTGCCCGCGTCGGCTTCAGCCCGACCAGCCCGCACTCGCTCGCGGGGATCCGTATCGAGCCGCCGCCATCGTTGGCATGGGCGGCAGGAACCATGCCGGACGCTACGGCTGCCGCAGAACCACCGCTCGACCCACCGGTCGAGCGATCCGTATCCCAGGGGTTGCGGGTCGGCCCGAACGCAAGAGGCTCGGTCGTAGGCAGGATCCCGAGCTCGGGCGTGTTGGTCTTCCCGACGAAGATGAAGCCGGCCGCCCGGAAGCGTGAAGCGAGGTAGGTGTCGTGCTCCTCGATGTGGCCCTGATCTCGCAGGAAGGCCATCCCCTCGTACATCGGATCGCCGGCCGAGTGGCACAGGAGATCTTTCAGGAGAAACGGCACCCCACCGAACGGACCATCCACCGCCCCACCCCCGGCGGCCGCGCGTGCCGACTCGAACAGCGGAGTGATGACTGCGTTCAGCTCAGGATTGAGCCTCTCGATCCGATCGATTGCGGCGTCCACGAGCTCGCCAGGCGACACCTCGCCGCTGCGCACCAGCTCTGCTTGTGCGGTCGCATCCATCCACGCGTCGGTCATGGGCGCAACGGTAGACGGTCCGGTGCCTGCGGGCTCAGAGGGCGCTGGCCCACCGAGTGGCGTTTCGCAACGCCGTCGCCATGATCGTGAGCGTCGGGTTGTGCCCGCCGGAGGTGGGGAAGACAGCTCCATCGGCGACGAACAGGTTGTCGAGGTGGTGGTGCCGGGCTTCGCCGTCGGTCACGCTCGTGGTCGGGTTGCCGCCCATCCTGAGCCCACCCATGACGTGCTCGGTCTGCACGACAGTCCCAGCCGCGATCCCAAAACGCGTCGAGGGCTGCTGGGGCAGTGCGATCGCGACGTCGGCGCCGGCCGCCTTCAAGAGCTTCTCCATCCAAGGCATGTAGAAGGCCTGTGCCGCGAGCTCGTGGTTGCCGGGGGAGTAGGTGATCCGCGCGACGGGGTAGCCCCGCCAGTCGCGCACGCTCGGCGAGAGGTCGACCTGATTGTGCGCGTAAGGCAGGTCCTCGCCGAAGAGAGTGAGCCCAAGGAGCCGGTCCCGGAGCAGGCTCGAGCGCATCAGCTGCTTGAACGCCACGCCGAAAGGCTGGTGGGGCGCTAGCACCGGGAGGATCTGCTGGTACTGCTGGGCCTCCGCGATCGGCATGTCCGTGCCGCCCATCTCGACCTTGCCGGCGCGGAAGTACGGCAGGCCCGCAGCCTTGGCGGCTGCCCGCGCACCCGGGAAGTCGGGATCCGCGAAGTCGTCGATGTCATGGGTGTGGTCGCGCCCGCGGTAGTTGTGGAGGCGCTCGTCGAGGAAGATGCCGGAGCCGTCGGTGAACCAGTGGAACATCATGAACCGACCCGCCACCTTGTGCGGGTCCGGGAGCTCAGAGAGCAAGGCGAGGCGCGAGCTCTCGATCGCGTTTCCCGCCAGCACGACGGCGTCGGCAGCTTCGTGATGAGATCGCCCATCGGAGTCGAGCCACACGACTCCAGTCGCCCGGCTGCCGGTGTGCTCCACCCGCACCACCCACGACTCGGCCCGCAGCTCGGCGCCAGCCAGCAACGCGGCCCGCAGTGGCGCAAGGGCCCCAAAGCGTGCATGGATCGGGCACCCGCACCCCGTGCAGAAGCCGCAGTTGCTGCACCTTGGCCGCCCGGCATACTCGCGGCTGTTGATGGCCATCGCCGCGGGGAAGGGATGCAGGCCGACCGCGGTCGAGCCCTTGGCGGCGAGCAACGACGAGTACTGCGGCGGCCCAGGCGTCATCGGGAACGGCCCGGATCTAGGCGCGTGCCGGAGCGTGAGCTGTGGTAAGGCACCCACGTCACCCTGCACTCCGATGAGCGCCTCGATGGCCTCGTACGAGGGCGCAATCTGTTCGTAGGAGAACGGCCAGTCCTCGACGTGGGCGGTGGGTTGTGGGCCGAGGAGGGTGAGTTTCTTGAAGTCGATGTCCCAGTAGCGAGGGGTCTTCCCGTCCCAGTGGACGGTTCCCCCGCCGACGGTCTGCGGGAGCGCCTGCACAGGCCCGACGAAAGGCTCCGTGTCGGCCGGGGAGGTGCGGAACTCGCGCGGCTCAGCCGTCGGGTCCTGCTCGGAGAAACTCCGGATGTCTTTCAACTCGTCGTTCGAGAACACCGTCCCCGGCCGCTCAGCCGTGAGGTCGGAGAAGTAGTTCGGGCCTTTCTCAAGGATCACGACGTCGTGGCCGGCCTGCGCGAGCACCATTGCGGCCGTTGAGCCGCCCGCGCCGCTGCCGATGACGACCACCCGGGCCGCCTTGCCGGTCACTTGCCGCTCGATTCGTGGATGAGCGCCAGGAGTGTGACGGCGACGCCATCGGGGGTGTACCGGTCCGGGCCATCGGAGTCGGTCACCTCCGAGTCGGTGTAGCCCCGCGGCTGGACGTCGCCGGGAAAGGAGATGTCCTTCCATCCGACGAGATCGTGGTTCCCGCCGTACTCGGGCACCGAGTACATCCCCTCGATGGCATGGCCGAACATTAGAGTCATGAAGCCGTCCGGGTCCTTTGCAAGGGCGGCATCGCGCTCGGCCTTCGACGCCTTGAGGAAGTCGCCGCCCGCCAGGCCGTCGAGGGCAACCACCCCCTTCGAGTACGCGGCCCGGTACCCCGCCAGGCGGACCTTCCAGCCGTATCCCTCCGACGTGGACAACCCGATAAAGGTGGCCATGTCGTCGACCTTCGAGCCGGCGCGGTCGGAGAACGGACCGCCGGCGAAGACCTTCGCGGGCGAGAGCGATAGAGCACCGAGCATCGTGTCGATGTAGCGCACGACTCCTGCCTCGCGCGCGCCGGGGTGCCCCGCTTCCGAAGGCTCGTCTTCCGGCCCTGGGATGAGCCGGGCGGTCGCCTCCACCACAACGGCCGCCTCATGGTCGTCGAACGCGAGCCAGTCCGGGGTGCGGCGTCCGGGGGACTTCTCGGCTCGGATCTGGTCGCATGCCGAGAACAACTCGGCCGGTAGCAGGAGCCCGAGCGTTGCTATGCCACCGCGCTGGAGCACTTGGCGTCTTGAAATGACAGTCACGGGGTCGCATCCTGCCAGACGGGAACAGACGGGTGAGGGAGATTGCTCTTGCGGGTCGCTCGGATCGGCAAGTATTGCCGCCATGGAGCACAAGTCGCTCGAGGAGCTCGAGGCCGGGCTGGATCACGTACGCGAGTCGCCGGCGACGGTCGGCACGCTCGAGCTGATCGTGCGACGCCCTGTGGTGGAGGCGCGAGAAGTGCTCGATGAAGCCGATCTCGACCTCGAGGTCGGGTTGGTGGGCGACTGCTGGCTAACGCGGGGAAGCTCCACCACTGAGGACCACGAGGCGGATCCCGACGCGCAGCTGACCGTGATGAACGCCCGTGCGATCGCTCTCGTCGCCGGCACGGTGGATCGGTGGCCGCTCGCCGGCGACCAGCTCTAGGTCGACTTGGACCTGAGCCGCGGGCAGCTGCCGCCGGGCAGCCGGGTCGCGATCGGGGACGCCGTCATCGAGATCAGTGCCAAGCCACACAGGGGGTGCGTCAAGTTCGAGGCGCGGTTCGGGAAGGAGGCGTTGCGTTTCGTAAATACGGGCGAGGGGCTCGTCTTGAACCTCCGGGGACGCAACGCACGCGTCGTCACGCCCGGCACGATCAGGCGGGGCGACACAGTACGGGTCATCTCTGCACCGCAGGAGTAAGCCCGCGTCTAGGTCGCCTCAGCCCGCTCGGCCAGAGCGGTCAAGAGCTTGCGGGCGATCTGCGGCGAGCCATCAAGAAGCGACGAGAACTCGCGCCGGTCGAACACGACGACCGTCATGTCGCCGACAGCCGTCACGGTCGCCGTACGGGGAGCGTTGGTAAGCAATGCCGTCTCGCCGAAGAAGTCGCCCGGGCCGAATGTGGCGACCTTGCGGCCGTTGCGCTCGCAGCGCGCCGTGCCGGCGCGGACGAGGAAGAACTCCGATCCGGGCTTGCCTTGGGTGGTGAGCACGGCGCCAGGCCGCACTTCGAGCTCGGTGCCGAGCATCGCTATCGCCCGCAGGTCGCGACGCGAGCAGAGTGAGAAGAGCGGGACCTGCGACAGATGGTCCAACACGGAGGCGGGGATGCCACGAGCCATCACCGACAACGCTAGTGGCGCAGACCCGCTCTGTCCTCAAGATCCCTTCAGTCCGAGCCCGAGCCGACTCCCGCCCGCTCGACAGGAGTGAGCGTGCTCACCGACAGCCGGGACGCCCAGTGCTCCATGGTCCTTGCTTGGAAGCGCTCGGGGCGGTCGGTGAGGACGCGAGTCGCGAGCCACAGTCGCTTCAGGTGGCGCTTGTACCCATGAGCTGGATCGTCCTCGTAGGAGGTCCGGCCGTGGAGCACGTGGTAGTTGTTGATGAACTGCATCTCGCCCGGTCGCAGGTCCATGTAGACGTTGAAGTCCGGGTCGTTCGCGAGCTCGGTGGCCTTGGAGATCGCCGCCTTCGTCGTTGAGCTGAGCCGGGACGCATCGGCGTGCCGCTGCGACGCGTAGATGTAGGGCGGGATGAACCGGACCCACAGCCGGTTGTCGTGCTCGGTGAACGCCGGGATCGTGAACCACGGGCGGGCGCCGTCCCGCTGCTCTCCTCGCATGTCGTTCGGCAACTCCTCGTAAAGGGCGGCCGCCAGCTCCGGGTACTCGCGCACGAGGTGGTTGTGGATGGAAACCGCATTGGCGACACACGACAGCCCTCCGCTCTTGGCCGAGCGCAGGCACATGAGGCCGACGAGGTCAGACCCGTCGGTGTGGTAGTCGAGGGCGATCTGCCCGAGCTCGTTGCCTCGTGCCGTCGGATCGTCCACCGTCTTGCCCTGGTCGGTCACATCCCCGAGCACGTGGCCGTAATGGTTCTGCGGCCAGGGATCGCCGAGGTGGAGGCCGATCCCCCAGTACAACAGCGTTAGGTCGTCGTCGGAGTAGCGGTCCGTGTCGAGCGTCGCGATCCGGGCAAAACCGCGCCCGTCGACCAATGCCCCCACGGCCGCGTCGAGCTTGGCGCTGAGCGTCGGGAGCGGGAAGTCGTCGCGGCCGATCTCGAGTGGGTTGCGGCTGCGGGTCGTTGCAAACGCCAGCGCCGCGTCCAACTCGGCTAGGTCGTCCTCAGTCAGCCGCACCGTCCAGGTCTCGGGGTCGGCGACATCGGCGGCGCGCCATTCGGCGGCAGGCTCTAGTTCATGTAGGTCCATCGGGACTCCTCTGGGTCATCGTTTCGGCGGTTCGGCGGTTCGGCGGTTCGGCGTTGCGGCGTTGCGGCGTTGCGGCGTTGCGAGCATCAAGCGCAGCGGGGATCGGACTGCGGCCCACGGACGAGCTTGCCGGGCAGCGAGCCAGTCGGCACGCCGTCACGGGCGATCTGCTCTCCCGCGACGATCGTGGCGGTGTACCCCGAGGCCTGCTGCAGCAGGCGCTTCCCACCGGCGGGCAGGTCGTATGCCATGGTCGGGCGCTCGCAGCGCAGGCTCTCGAAGTCGATCACGTTGAGATCGGCTCGCAGTCCCGGGGCGATGGCCCCGCGGTCGAGCAAGCCGACAGTGCGAGCGGGGCGGCTCGTCAGCTGCTCGACGAGCGATGCGACGCTCATGCGCCCCTCGGCCCGCTCCCGGCCCCAGTGCGCGAGCAGGAACGTCGGGAAGCTCGCGTCTGAGATCGTGCCGACGTGGGCTCCGCCGTCGCCGAGGCCCATGACGGTGTCGGGATGCCCGAGCATCTCCCCGCAGGCATCGAGGTTGCAGTCGGCGTAGTTGGCGAACGGGGCGAAGAGGAAGTTCTGGCCGCCGTCCTCGATGAGCAGCTCGTACGCGAGCTCGGGAGCCTCGATCCCTCTCGCGGCCGCAAGGCAGCGCAAGCTCGTCTCGGGCGCCGGCTCGTAGTTCGGCGGGTCACCGAGCATGAACAGCCGGTCGTAGTCGACACGGATCTGGCCCTTGTGCGCCGGCTCGTCGAGCACGCGCAACTTGAACGATGGGTCTTGCATGACCCGGACCTGCTCGGCGAGCGGAAGCTGGGCGATGGTGCGGTAGGCGTCGTGCCGGGAGAACGGGTGCCAGCTCGCCTGCAGCCCGTGGAGGACACCGATCGGCCGGGGCGCGACCTGCGCGCGGACCGGCAGTCCCTCCGCCGCCATGCCGGCAACTTCGTCGAGAAGCACGCGCCACCCCTCAGGGTCCCGGTGGCTCTGCGCGAGCGACAGGCTGAGGGGCCGCCCCGAGACCGTGAGCAACTGCCGGACGAGGGCGAGCTCGGCGTCCCGTTCGGGCCAGAAGTCCGAGATCATCTCGATGACGCCGCTTCCGGCGTCGGCCAGGCCTTGAGCGATCGCCGCGAGCTCGCTCGCCTCTGCACGAAGCGATGGCGTCGGGTCGCCCGTGGCAGTGCGGTGGTTGAGGGTCCTCGACGTCGAGAAGCCAATCGCTCCGGCCCGCATCGCGTCCGCCGCGATCTGGCGCATCTCGGCGGAGTCCTCGTCGGTGGCAGGCTCGAGCCTCGAGCCGCGCTCCCCCATCACGTACAGCCGCATCGCCCCGTGCGGCAGCTGGGCGCAGAAGTCGATGTCATGTGGCCTGTCACCGAGCGCGTCGAGGTACTCGTCGAAGCTCTCCCACGACCACTCCAAGCCCTCGTGCAGGGCGGCGCCCGGGATGTCCTCGACACCCTCCATCAGCTCGATCAAGCGGTCGTGGTCCTGGGGCCGCACGGGTGCGAAGCCGACACCGCAGTTCCCCATGACAGCAGTGGTGACGCCATGCCAGCTCGACGGTGCGAGGGAGCTGTCCCATGTGGCCTGCCCGTCGTAATGGGTGTGAATATCGACGAAGCCCGGCGTGACCAACCGCCCATCGGCGCTGATCTCTTCCGCCCCGCGACCCGGGACCTCCCCCACCGCGACGATCACGCCGCCGTCCACTGCCACGTCGGCTGCGAACGGCTCACCGCCGAGGCCGTCGACCACTGTGCCACCACGAACAACGAGATCGTGCATTGCGTCAACCCCTAGTTTGATTCGACTAATCTAACTATCTAGGAAAGTGACAGAGTTGTCAAGCCTCGGTCCTCGGCCGGCCGAAGACGTTGGCGAGCCGCTCCTCCCGCGTGCTCGACAAGGCGAGGTAGAGCTCGTCCATCGTCTCTGCCAGCTGCTCGGGGCTGACGCCTGGCATCAGTTCCGCCATGCGCGCTGCGAGCGTCGACTCGTAGCTCAGCACCCTCTCGCGACCTGCCCTCGTCAGCTCGATCTTGGTGACGCGCCCGTCGCTCGGGTCGACCGCCTCCTCCACCCAACCCTGGTCGCGCAGGCTGGCGATCATGGCGGAGACGGTCGGCCGTGTCACGGCGCTCGCTGCGGCGAGCTCCCCCGCGCGGCGCGGGCCGTCCATCAGGTAAAGGAGCGTGCGGTACTGCGCCATGCTCAGGTCCCCTCGACGAGAGACCTGCTCGAACTCGCGATAGAGCGACACCACGAGGCGCACGCCGGGCTCTCGCTGTTCACCCATCGTCGCTCCCCCGCGCTGCGCTCATTCGCCCAACATACGTTGGGAGCACTTGGTTGTCAGTTGCGCCGAGGCTGGGTCACTGTGATCCGGCACCCGCGCCTAGGTACCATCGGCCATGAACGAGAAGCATCTCGAGCTCTGCTCCAGCGCCGAGTGGGCCGAGGCGGTCCGGCAATGGATCATCCCCGAGGTCATGAACGGGCTCGACACGGGTGACGACGTGTTGGAGGTCGGCCCCGGGCCGGGCCGTACGACCGAGGTGCTCGTCGGTCTTGTCCCTCGCTTGACCGCCGTCGAATACGACGGAGACCTCGCGGCTGCGCTCGCCGCACGGCTGGGCGACAAAGGTGTCGAGGTGCTGCACGGCGACGCCACCGACCTGCCCTACCCCGACGGCCGGTTCAGCACGGTGCTGTCCTTCACGATGCTGCACCATCTGCCGACCGTCGAAGCTCAGGACAAGTTGTTCTCCGAGGCCGCCCGGGTTCTCCGACCGGGCGGTGCCTTCGCCGGACGCGACAGCCTCGACGGCCCGGACTTCCGCGAGCTTCACATCGGCGACGTCTGCATGCCTATCGACCCCGCACTGCTGGAGGAGCGGCTCGTCCGTGCCGGCTTTGACGACGTCACCGTCGAGACGAACGAGTGGGGATTTCACTTCCGCGCGAGAACTCCCGTCTGATCACCCACGAGGCGCCCCATGAGGGCGGCTAGCTCGGACTCGAGCTCGTCGCGACGGGTCGTGTCGAGCTGCGCCGCGACGGCGAGGTGCGGCTCGAACAGCGCCCAGCCGAGTGCGAGCGCCATCGCTGCAGCCGCTGTCACGCGGGCTTGCGCGTCGTCGAGGCCCTCTGCCCTGAAGCGCTGCACGAGAGCCGACGCGACCGGGAAGCCCTCCTGCAGCACGCGCGGATCGGCGCCGTCGATCAACGACCACGCGAGCATCCGCACGTAGGCCTGCGGAGGCGAGACAGCGAAGCTCGCCGCCCGTTGCGCGAGCTCCGGTCCCGCAATCGTCTCCGCCAACGCCGGGCCGGTCTCGGCCGCCACCTGGCGCAGGGCGGCGGAGACGAGGTCCGACTTCGACCCGAAATGCCGATGAAGCAGACCGAGGTTCACGTTCGCTGCGGCGGCGATGTCACGCAGCGACACAGACGATGGTCCGAGGTCCGCGAATAGGCGCACGGCGGCCTCGAGCACGGCCTGGCGCACCGCCTCACGGCCGGTCGGACGACCATCCGCGGAGACGGTCGCCGGGAGCACCTTGACCATGCTGGGGGCGTCCACTTGACGGAGTGTAGACGATTGTCTACACTGACGCAACAATCCCCGGAGGACAACCGCTGCGTCCAGCACCACGCCGCGTTCGACTACCACCCCGCCGTAAGGCACGGCTACCGCGTCACGACTATCGGCGAGGCGCCAGTTCAAGAAGGGATCCACTCGTGACATCGACACAGGAGACACAAGCGGCGCCGGCGGCACATCCGGACTGGGCGAGCGACTACGACATCTTCGACGCGGCCTACGTCTCGGATCCATTCGGCATCTGGGACGAGCTTCGTGAGACGTGCCCGATCGCCCACTCCGACCGTTTCGGTGGTTCGTGGCTGCCGACCCGCTACGACGATGTGACTTCTATCGCCCACGACGTAGCGCATTTCAGCTCCCGCTCCATAAGCGTCGTGCCGCCACCGCCGGACGACGATGCCCTTCTCCCGGCCGGCCTTCCGCCCATCTCGGCGGACCCGCCCGACCACACCTGGACGCGCCGCTTGCTCCTTCCTTGGTTCTCACACCGCCGCGTGGACGAGTACGAGGTGCTGACACGGGAGCTGTGCAGGCGTCTCGTCGACGAGATCGCGGAGAAGGGGCACGGCGACGCCGCGGCCGACTACGCCCAGCAGATCCCCGTGCGCGTGATCGCGCTCGTGCTCGGCGTTCCGCCCGAGCTCGCCGACACTTTCACCGGCTGGGTGCGTGACGTCCTCGAGTTCGCGAACGACATCGAGCGCCGCAACGCCGGGCGCAACGCCATCATCGGCTACTTCCTCGAGCAGATGGAAGAGCGTCGACACAAGCCGGGCGACGACTTGATCAGCAGGCTCCTGCACACCGAAGTCGAAGGCGAGCCCGTCTCCGACGGCCACGTGCTCGGAACCGTTGCCCTCACGTTGATCGCCGGCGTTGACACGACGTGGAGCGGTATCGGCTCGGCTCTGTGGCATCTCGCCACCCACCCCGAGGACTGCAAGCGTCTCGTGGCCGAGCCGGAGCTCATGCCGTCCGCGGTCGAAGAGCTGCTGCGGGCATATTCACCTGTCACCATGGCCCGGATCGCCGTCAACGACATCGAGGTCGCCGGCTGCCCGATGAGGGCTGGCGATCGGGTGTTGTTGAGCTTCTCGGCGGCGAACCGCGACCCGAGCGTGTTCCCAGATGCCGACAAGGTCGTGCTCGACCGTGAACTCAACCGCCACGTGGCCTTCGGCTCGGGGATCCACAGGTGCGCGGGGTCGAACCTCGCCCGGATGGAGCTGAGGGTCGCGCTCGAGGAGTGGCTTGCCCGCATCCCGGAGTTCCGGCTCGACGACTCAGCCGAGGTGACGTGGGCCGGCGGGCAGGTGCGCGGGCCACGCTCGGTGCCTGTCGTCTTGCCCTGATCGCAGCGAATAACCCGCTCGCAGCTCAGCGCTCAGCGACTTAGCGGCTCGCCGCTTGCGGCTCAGCCTGACGTCGGTGCTCCGTCGGCGTCGAGCCGGCCGTGGAGGTAGTCGTCGTACGCACCGAGATCAAGTAGGCCGTGGCCTGAGTACGAGAAGAGGATGACCTTTTCCTCACCGGTCTCTTTTGCTGCCAGGGCTTCGTCTATCACCGCCCGGATCGCGTGCGCCGTCTCGGGGGCCGGGATCGGTCCCTCCGAGCGGGCGAACTGGATGGCGGCCTCGAAGACCTTCGACTGCGGATAGGCCGACGCCTCGACGCGCCCGGAGCGGACGAGGTTCGAGATGATCGGTGCGTCGCCGTGATAGCGCAGGCCGCCTGCGTGAATCGACGGCGGGATGAAGTCGTGCCCGAGCGTGTACATCGACAGCAGCGGTGTCATCCCGGCGGTGTCGCCGAAGTCGTACTCGAAGCTCCCCGTCGTGAGCGTGGCGCATGCCGTCGGCTCGACGGCGAGGAGCCGCACTCCCTCGTCAGGCACGAACGGCAGCGAGATGCCGCCGAAGTTCGATCCGCCGCCACAGCAGCCGATGACCACGTCCGGCAGCCGCTCACCCGCGACATCGAGCTGGCGCTTTGCCTCCTGGCCGATCACGGTCTGGTGGAGCAAGACGTGGTTGAGCACCGAGCCGAGCGAGTAGTGGCTGTCATTGCGCGTTGCGGCGTCGCGGACCGCGTCGCTGATGGCGAGTCCGAGCGATCCGGGATGGCCCGGGTCGTCGACAGGCGATGGAACTACTTGGCCGCCCCAGGTCTCCATCATCACCCGCCGGTACGGCTTCTGCTCGTACGACGCCCGCACCATGTACACCATGCATTCGAGGCCGAAGAGCGAGCACGCAAAGGAGAGCGCGCTCCCCCACTGGCCCGCGCCCGTCTCGGTCGTCAGCCGCGGCACGCCCTCGGCGGCGTTGTAAAACGCCTGCGGGACGGCGGTGTTCGGCTTGTGCGAGCCGGCGGGCGAGACCGACTCGTCCTTGTAGTAGATGCGAGCCGGCGTGCCGAGGGCTTTCTCGAGGCGCTCCGCCCGGACAAGCGGCGTCGGCCTCCAGAGCCTGAGCACGTCGATCACTTCACCCGGGACGTCGATCCACGGCTCACCCGACATTTCCTGGCCTATGAGCGCCATCGGGAACAACGGCGAGAGGTCGTCGGGCCCGACGGGCTCGCGCGTCCCCGGGTGGAGGGGCGGATCGAGCGGCGTCGTCAGACGCGGGATGACGTTGAACCAGGCCTCTGGGACCTGATCGGAAGGAAGGTTCCAGCGCACTGGCCTGCTCCTCTCATGTGACACGAAGCATCTCGGGCAATGAGATCATCGCACAGCAGGGCCGCTCAGGCGGCCGCCGCGGGCAGCGGTGCGGTGATGCTTCGCCGCGCTATCGCCCTCTCCGTGATCCACTTCGTGCGTATCTGCGGATTGGTCGGAGTCGGCCGCTGCTTCGGGAGCTTCGGCGTGAGCGTGATCTGCCAGGCGACGAGATCGGTCGACAGGTCCTGGCGAAGTCTCGCGACGGTTGACTGCGTCGTGGCCTTCAAGCGGGCCTGGAGGCTCGCGCTCGTGACGCCGAGCGAACCGAGAACGGCGATCAGCGTCTTCAGCGCGGGATTGTGGCTGGCGCTGGCGTCGAGGATGCCGAACGCGATCGCCCCGGCGCCGATCAGCCCGACCGCGAGCTCGAGGCCGAACACCTTGAACACCTTCTTGAAGATCTTCCAGGAGCGGAGGAGGGCGTACGGCTTGAGCAGGGTCTCAGGATCGAGTCCGCCCACGAGGAGCGAGTACCAGTTGGCGATCTGAGCCGACAGGGTCGCCTGCGCACCGGGTGCCCTCCACCACCGGTTCGCGTGTCTCGTGTTCTTCTTCCGCGTGCCCCACCAGTACCAGGTCTCCACCGTCTCGGCTGCGACCGCGCCCCAGACCTCGACCGAGCTCGCGACTGCGGGCGCAGTGAGCGGGTCGAAGTATGGCGCGAGGCGCCCGAGCAGGCGCGTTATCACTGCCCGACGCTCGTCTCCGAGAAGCCACTGCCAGCTGACCGGATTGTTGGGCGGGCCGGGGTCAGCCCTGCCTTCCGGGTCGATCCTCGGCGGGGCGTTCGGGTCGAGCGCCCAGAACACCTCGGCGAGCGCGCGACCGAGCTCGTACGCGTTCGCGAGATGGTCCGACCTCGAGAGCAGCAAGTCCTGGATCTCAGCGTCCCAGTGGTACACGACATAGGCGAAGGCGTTCCAGCACTTGGTGAAGTCCTGGCTCGCCTTCGCACCCTCCGCGGGCCGGTTGTCCGTCACGAGCTTGCCGAGGACGCGCATCTCATCTGAGTAGCGCGGCTCGCTGCCGGCGGCGGCGGGTGGGTGATCCGGGCAGGCCGGTTCTCGGATCATGACAACGGCCGGAATCTGCGGGTCCACCATCAACTGGCGCGCAACGGCCTGCAGAGCGTGCTCGCGCTCGACCTCGAGCTCGGCCGGGGAACGCTCCGACGCGAGCGGGAGCACCCACCCGCCGCGTTCCATCACGCAGGACTCGATATCGGCAGGCCCGTGCACCCGGGCTCTCCCGCGAACTTCGGCCATCAGCCATCCGAGACGGAGGGCGGCGTCTACCTGCGGGGCATCAGCTGGTTTCGACACCCGTCACCGACCTGCCACCGGCCATCTGTCGCCGCCCTTGTCGCAGTTGTCCCGCGGAATATCCCTGCTGCAACGTGGCATGGCCCGACCCGTGCCCGGCCACGACCGCAGGAGCAGACTATCCGTAAGAGATCTGCACCGCCGAGATCCGGTGGCGATCGGTGCGCCTTCCGGTCGAACCGGTGAAACCGACGTAGACGTGCGGTGGCAGGGTCACAGCTTCGGTCAGAACGGTGAAGCCGTCCAGCTCGACGGTGAGGGCGCCGCTTCTCACGATCACGGTCACCTGGAGCGATATCCCGCGAAGTGACGACGCGGAGTTCGCAGTCTTCAGCCAGGTGAGGGTCTTCGCTCCGGCCGTCGACGTGACGACGCCGATCGAGTTGGGATGCGGATCCCCCGTGCTGGGCGATGTCTGCAGCGCGACCGCGACCGCAGGCAGGCCGGCCAGCCCGAGACCCGACCCGTCGAGACCAGGCGCCGCCGGGGCGCCGCTCGCGTCGACGAGGGCAAAGGTGATCCCATCGCCCCCCGTCCCCCCGCGCAGCGTCGCGCTGAACGAGGCGCGCAGCCTGCTGGGTGAGACCGGAGTGCCGAAGAAGACCCCGCCGGCCTCGCCTGCAAGGGCTCCGGTCAGCTGGACGTAGTGACCAACGACGCTGGCCTTGCCGCTCAAGTGCCACCCGGGTCCGAGAGGCGAGGCGATCCGGTGCTCATCGGCCCCGGTGCCGGTGAAGGTCACGGTCTGGATGCCGGTGGTGTCATCGCCGTTGATCACCCAGGTGGCCGAAGCCGGTCCGGCACCAGTTGGCGAGAAACGAACCGTCTCCACCACCGTCTCGTGCGCCGGTATCACGCTTCCTTCCGACAACGACGTGACTGCCGAGAACCCCTCGGCTGTGGGGGGCTTGGACTTGGTGATCGCAAGCGAGGTGCCGCCGCGGTTGCCGACCGTGAAGCTGACGATGCCGCTCTGCCCCACGGCCACGGTGCCGACGTCGTTGTCGAGCGAGCTGATGGTGATCTGAGGAGGCGGAGCGGCCTGACCCGCCAGAGGCACGGTCGCCTCGCCCGCGGTCGTCGTGATCACGAGATGGTCGGTGAAGTACTGGACGAAGTTGCCGGAGCTCGAGGGCGGTGTGAAGTCCACCGGGACGTCGATCGCTCCGCCTGGGGCGACGGTCGGAAGAGGATCGGGCAGCTCGCCGAGGGAGAACGGTGCAGGTGCTCCCGATTCGATCTCCACGGACTCGACCGTGAACGGTGAGGAGGAGGTGTTCTGGAGCGACACCGTGGCGGACACGACACCTCCGCCGATGGGCTGGACACCGAAGTCCACCGAAGTGGGCGTGGCCGCGATCGGGACGCCCTCGGGCACCCCACGACCGCTGATCGACACTGCGGCCGTCCCGAGATTGGTCGTCACGGTGAGCGTGCCCTGCTGGCCTCCCACGACCTGCGGGACGAACTTCATCGCGAGCGTGAGCGTCTTGCCGGCGGTGAGCTTCACCGGAGCCGCCAAAGGCTTGACGGTGAACGCGCCGGAGGCACCTCCGGTCGAGACCGTGATCGAAGCGCTCCTGACGGTGACATCGGCCGAGGCGGTGAACATGGCGCTGATCGGAGACGTGGACCCGACGACCGTGTCCGGCGCGTTGACGGCGGCCGCGGTCAGAGGCGGAGCACTCTTGCGCAGTCCATAGGCCCGGATCTGGCCGTCGTAGTTCGCCACGTAGATCCGCCCGTCGTAGGCGAGAGGAGCGTTGAACTTCGTCGAGTTGCCGACGGTGTGGTGCCACAGCAGCGGCAGGCTGTCCGAGGCGCTCGACCCGCTGCCCGCCACGGGCACGGCGCCAAATGCATCGAGCTGGGCGATGTCGCTGCTCTCGTTCTTGCGAACTATGTCCCACACCACGGCCGAGCCGGCATCCATGTCGTCGGAGGTCACTATCGGGGCGCCGGAGCCGAACGGCGTCCCCGGCCCTTCGCCGACCCAGTTGAGGGAGACCTGGCCGTCTGTCACGACTCTCTGGTAGACGTCGATGTCACCAACGCTCTTGGCGCTCCCCGAGCCAGGGCCGCCTGTCGTTATGTACACGTATCCGCCGTCTCCCGGCCACACTGCCGGGTGGGACCACGCGCCACCGCGCGGCCCTGTCTCGCCCACCACATCGTCCGTTCCGCCGGGTCCCTGGTCCACACCGCCGAGATCGTCGCGATCGAGCAGGTAGACCTCGCCCGACTTGCCAACTTCGACGAGCAGGTCGGGATCCGTGGAGGTCCCGAACGACGGAGGGAGGCCGGTCGGTGACCCCGAGCCGAGATCGCCGTCGTAGGAGTTCAAGGTGGCAGCGTCGTCGGGGCAGAAGTAATCGGCTAGTTGCAGGTGTGGCCCGGAGGTCGAGAGTTTGATGACGCACTCAGCCAGGCCCGACGGCTGCGGTTGGTCGAGACCGGGACCCGCCGACGGGCTCCCGCCGTTCCCGGTTGCGGCATAGATGTTGCCGGCGCTGTCCACGGCGAGCCCGCCCGGGCCCCAGATCCCGGCACCGTCAGCGGTGCCGGTCTCGTCGACCCAAAGGTCGTGCAGGTCACCGGCGGTCGTCACCCCGGCGATCCAGCCGTACCACGTCGAGTAGTCACAGTGCGAGCCGAAGGCTGCGTAAACCTCTCCGTTCACCATCGCGAGGCCCGGTCGCTGGCCCTGGTACACGGGGTCGAAGACCTGGCTCGGGGCATTGACCGCCGGGCCGGCGATGGTCACAGGGAAGTTCGGCACCTCGTCGCCCGTCGCGAGGCTGACCGCCTGCATCTGCCAGAGGGCGCCGCCGGCCGTTGGGGTCGTGTCGGTCACGAAGTACGCGATGCCCGTGGCCGTGTCGATGACCGGGGTGCCCGTGATGCCGACATCGGGCTCGAGGTCTGCACAGTTGATCGTCGCGGATTGCCAGGCGGTGCCGAAGTTGCGGGACCATTCGACGGCGCCGGTCGTCGGATCGAGGGCGTAGGCGTTGTCGTCCTCCGTGACGACGAGCATCGTCCCGCCGGACACGACGGGCTGGGCATAGATCTGGCCCGGGGGGACTCCGTCGACCGAGGGGAGCGTGATGTCGTAGAGCTGGCCGAAGTCCTTGGAGTTGACCTGTGCCGGTGAGATCCCCGCGTCCGGGTACCAGCTCGTCCCGAGCTGGTCTGCGTCCGCTCCGACCACGTCTGCGGTGGTGCTCCCGCCCGCCGCGTGCCTCGCGACCGAGCCGCTTGCGACCTGGGGCAGGAGGGCAAGCGGCAACGCAAGGACGGCGGCCAGAGCAAAGGTCGCGCGCAGAGACCGCGGGCGCCGCCCGCAAACGTCGACCCGCGCGATTGGGCGGTTCATCGGTGGGGTCCCCTCGTGCTCGTCGTGCCGGTTGCGCCTGCCGGACATGCCAGTTCCCGGCAACTGTAGTTGGCATGCCCGGGCACCCTCGACTCCCGAGCGACCGACCGACAAAGGCCTCGTAGTCTCTGGCGGATGGACAACTGGACCACGACCGTCAGCCGGCACTGGTACCTCGACCAGCCAAGCCCTCGCTGATATGTGGTGCCATCTATGAGTCGGGAGCGGCGCCGGGTTGTCGTGACGGGTCTGGTTCAGAACGTCTGGTTCAGGGACACATGCAGGTCCGAGGCACAGGCTCGTGGCGTGACCGGCTGGGTGCGCAATCGCTCCGACGGCGCCGTCGAGGCTGTCTTCGAGGGGTCTCGAGAGGCGGTCGAGCAGCTGGTCGCGTGGTGCAGCGTCGGGCCTGAGCGCGCCCGCGTCGACGGCGTGGAGGTGAATGAGGAAGTGGTGCGGGGCGAGGTGGGTTTCTTGATCAGATAGTCCCGAGCCCGCCGGTCAGCCGCGCGAGTCGAGTGAGTCGCGCACCTCGACGAAAGCCGCCGCCGCCCGATGGAGATCGTCGGCTGTGTGTGCGGCCGACATCTGCACCCTTATCCTCGCCTTGCCCATTGGAACCACCGGGTAGCTGAAGCCGATGACGTAGATGCCCTTTTCGAGCAGCCCGTCCGCCATGCGCGTCGCGAACGCCGCGTCGCCGATCATCACCGGGACGATCGGGTGGTCGCCGTGGAGCACGTCGAAACCAACCTCGGTGATCTCTTTGCGGAACACCGCCGTGTTCTCGTTCAGCTGACGACGCAGGTCGTCGCTCTGCTCGAGCAGATCGAGCACTACGAGCGAAGTGGCTGCGATCGCCGGCGCGACCGAGTTCGAGAACAGGTATGGGCGTGAGCGCTGGCGCAACAGCTCGACGATCTCCTTGCGCGCTGCCGTGTACCCACCGCTCGCCCCGCCGAGCGCCTTGCCAAGCGTCCCGGTGACGATGTCGACCCGGTCGGTCACGCCGTGAAGGTCAGGCGTGCCTCTCCCCCGTGGGCCGACGATGCCGACGGCGTGCGAGTCGTCCACCATCACCATGGCGCCGTATCGCTCGGCGAGGTCGCAGATCTCGGCAAGCGGCGCGACGTAACCGTCCATCGAGAAGACACCGTCTGTCGCGATCAGCTTGCGCCGCGCGTCGCCGGCCGACTTGAGCTGGCTCTCGAGATCGCCCATGTCGCGGTTGTGGTACCGCAGGCGCCTCGCCCGGCACAACCGGATCCCGTCGATGATCGAGGCGTGGTTCAGCTCGTCGCTGATGACGACGTCCTCATCGGACAAGAGAGTCTCGAACAACCCGCCGTTCGCATCGAAACATGACGAGTACAAGATCGCGTCGTCACAGCCGAGGTACTCGGCCAACCGGGCCTCGAGCTGCTTGTGGATCTCCTGCGTGCCGCAGATGAACCGCACGCTCGCGAGCCCGTAGCCCCAGCGGTCGAGCGCCTCCTTCGCAGCCGCGACCACGCGCGGGTCGCTCGCCAAGCCGAGGTAGTTGTTGGCGCAGAAATTGACGACCTCGCGCCCAGGCCCGGCTCCGGCGCGGGCCTCCACGCCGATCTTCGCCCGCTGGGGGGTCGTGATCACCCGTTCGTTCTTGTACAACCCAGCGGTGCGGATCCCGTCCAGCTCGCTCTTTAGGCCTTCGAACGTCTCGGTCCCGGCAAACATCTCAGCGCAACCTCCTCAGCGGTCGGCCCACGAGAGCACGACCTTGCCGCACTCGGCCGCCTTGACGATCGAGAACGCGTTCTCGAAGTCGCTCGCGGCAAAGCGATGGGTGATGACAGGCGAGATGTCGAGACCGGAGTGCACGAACACCGACATCCAGTACCAGGTCTCGAACATCTCCCTGCCGTAGATGCCCTTCACCGTGATCATGTTCGTCACGAGGTGCGCCCAGTCGATGCCGAATTCCTCCGTCGGCAGGCCGAGCATCGCGATTCGGCCGCCGTGGCACATCGCGCCGAGCATCGAGCGCAAGGCGGCCGCCTTGCCCGACATCTCGAACCCCACGTCGAAACCTTCCTTCATCCCCAACTCGTCCATCGCCCACCTCACGTCCTTCTTCGAGACGTCGAGAGCGAGGGTCACTCCGAGCTTGCGGGCGAGCTCGAGCCGGTACTCGGACAGGTCCGTGATCACGACGTAGCGCGCGCCTGCGTGGCGGGCGATCACAGCCGCCATGATCCCGATCGGCCCTGCGCCCGTGACGAGAACGTCCTCGCCGAGGACTGGGAAAGTGAGGGCGGTGTGGACCGCGTTGCCGAGGGGGTCGAAGATGGCGGCCACGTCGAGGTCGATCCCGGCCTCGTGGCGCCAGACGTTCGTCGCCGGCAACGCGATGTACTCGGCGAACGCCCCGGGGTGGTTCACGCCGACGCTGTCGGTGCGCGAGCACTGGACCCGCCGGCCCGCCATGCAGTTCCGGCAGCGCCCGCAGACAAGGTGACCCTCGCCGCTCACGAGGTCGCCTTCGGCTAGATCCTGCACGTCAGCACCGAGCTCGACGATCTCGCCGACGAATTCGTGCCCGATCACGAGTGGTGGTGGCACGTTCTGCTGGGCCCAGCCGTCCCACTCGTAGATGTGGAGGTCGGTCCCGCAGATGCCCGTGCGGAGCACGCGGATCAGGACCTCCTCCCGCCCGATCGTCGGGTCGGGGACTTCCTCCAGCCAAAGCCCCGGCTCAGGGCGCGACTTCACCAATGCCTTCATAGCTAGGACCTTAGGCCGAGCACCTCGGGGCGAGGATCAAGCGAACTCGCGGGACTCCTCGGCGCGATGGCGCGATGTGATGGCGAGCCCGCCCACGACTGCGTAGGCGAGGAGGATGCCGGCGTCCCGCAGCCCCGGCGCATGGCCGGCCACGACTGACCACCCGAGGGACGCGCCGTGGAAGCTGGGGAGGAAGTCTGCTATCCGGCGCAATACGCTCGGCATGCTGCTCACTGGCGTGAACAGCCCGCCGAAGAAGCTCATGAGGAACATGAGCGCCGTGACGAGCGGGTATGCCGTCTCGCTCGAGGCCACGAAGCCGACGAGCACTCCGAGGACCACGAAAGGCAGGGTGCTCGCCCAGAGCACGACGGTCAGCATCGCCCACTCGAGGACTCCGAGGCGAACGCCGCCGACGATGAGGCCGGTCAGCTCGACCAGGCAGATCACGGGGAACGCGATCACCATCGAGGAGGCGATCTTCGTCGCGACGTAGCTCCAGCGGGGAATCGGAGTGACACGCAGC
>JBKQLZ010000133.1:0-5304 GCA_052146895.1 Acidimicrobiales bacterium | reverse complement strand
CCTGGCGCCGGCCGAGGGTCTCGGCATCGCCAATCCCGAGCTTCGTGAGCGAGTCGGCGAGGACAAGATCACGTCGTTCCGGAGGTTGGGAGCGTGAGCGCGGAGACGCCAGGTTTCGAGCTGACCGAGATCGATCACGTCGCAATCGCTGTGCGCGACCTCGACGCGGCAGCTGCTTGGTACAAGCAGACGCTCGGCGCGACTGTGACGCACCGCGAGCGGATCGAGTCGGACGGCGTGGAAGAGGCGCTCTTGAAGGTCGCCGACTCATATGTCCAGCTCCTCACGCCCACCCGCGAGGACTCGCCCGTGGCGAAGTATCTCGAGCGCAAGGGCGAGGGGATCCACCACGTCGGCTTCCGCGTGACGGACTGCGCGGCGGCCCTCGAGTCGATGAAGGCAGCTGGCGCCACGATGGTCGACGAGACCCCGCGCCCCGGCTCGCGCGGGACGACGGTGGCGTTTGTCCACCCCAAGTCAGGTTTTGGCACGCTGATCGAGCTCGTCCAGGAGTAATCCGCAGCCCTCGGCCGCCCGGATGTGAGTACGCGACAGCGCACAGGTAGCCTTCGGGCCATGTCAGACGAGACGGCAACGGATGCCCCCACCGCTGCCCCAGCGCCACACGACCACTCGATGGCCGCGCGGCTCCACCGACTCGAAGAGCGGAAGGAGGAGGCCCGCAACCCCGGCACTGACCGAGCGGTCCAGCAGCAGCGTGCCAAGGGCAAGATGCTGGCCCGAGAGCGGATCGAGTATCTCGTTGACGAAGGCTCCTTCCAGGAGATCGACATGCTGGTCCGCCACCGCTTCGCGGGGATGGGGATCGAGCGCACCCGCCCGTTGACAGACGGGGTGATAACGGGGTTCGGGACTATCGACGGTCGTCGCGTCTGCGTGTTCAGCCAGGATTTCACGGTCTTCGGCGGGGCTCTCGGCGAGGCGCACGCCGAGAAGATCCAGAAGCTCATGGAGCTCGCCATCGACGTCGGCGTCCCCGTGATCGGCCTTGGTGACTCGGGAGGCGCTCGCATCCAAGAGGGAGTCGTCTCCCTTCACGGTTACGGCGGCATCTTCTTCCGCAACGTGCTTGCTTCGGGTGTCGTGCCGCAGATCTCGGTGATCCTCGGCCCTTGCGCCGGCGGAGCGGTGTACTCACCCGCGATGACCGACTTCATCTTCATGGTGCACGAGTCGAGCCACATGTTCATCACGGGGCCTGACGTCGTGAAGACGGTCACCGGCGAGGAAGTCACCCTCGAGCAGCTCGGCGGAGCCATGAGTCACGCCACGCGTTCCGGAGTCGCCACGTTCGTGGCAGCCGACGAGAAGGCTTGCCTCGACGACGTCAGGTACCTGCTCTCCTACCTGCCCTCGAACAACCTCGAGATGCCCCCGATGACCGAGCGGGCGGACGACGCCGAGGTGCAGGTACCGGAGCTGCGCGACGTTGTCCCGCCGAGCCCGAACCAACCCTACGACATGCGCAAGGTGATCAGCCTGGTCGTCGACGACGGCGAGTACTTCGAGTACTTCCCTCACTGGGCCGGGAGCATCACGTGCGGCTTTGCCCGGATCGCCGGCCGGGTCGTCGGCATCGTCGGCAACCAGCCTGCGGTGCTCGCGGGGGTGCTTGACATCGACTCGTCGGAGAAGGCGGCGCGTTTTGTGCGGACGTGCGACGCGTTCAACATCTCGCTCGTCACCTTCGTCGACGTGCCGGGTTTCATGCCAGGAACAGATCAGGAGTACGGCGGGATCATCCGTCACGGGGCGAAGCTGCTGTACGCGTACTGCGAGGCAACCGTCCCCAGAATCCAGGTCATCACGCGCAAGGCCTACGGGGGCGCTTACGTCGTCATGGACTCGAAGTCGATCGGCACCGACTTCGCGTTCGCCTGGCCTTCTGCGGAGTTGGCCGTGATGGGACCGCAGGGCGCAGTGGAGATCGTGTACCGGCGAGAGCTGGCCGACTCGGCTGACCCGGCGACTCGGCGAGCCGAGCTGGTCGAGGAGTACATCGAGAGCTACGCCAACCCGTATGTGGCCGCTGAGCGAGGGTACGTCGACGACGTGATCGACCCGGCAGACACTCGCAAGGTGCTGATCCGCACTCTCGACCTGCTCGCCTCGAAGCGGGAGGAACTGCCGAGGCGCAAGCACGGGAACATCCCCCTGTGAGGCCGCCGGCGTGACAGGCCCGGACGAGCTGGGCGGGCTGCAGCCTGTGGCGGAGGGCGCGCTGGCTGCCCCACCCGAGATCGTGGCCGCCCTGGCGGCGGCCGTCGAGGCGGTGTGGCCGCGGACCGTTGCCGGTGCGGGCGCCGGGCTCGAGCGTGAGAGGGGGACGCCGGAGTACGTGTGGCGTTTCTCAGGGAGGTGGTGGTCCAAACCTGTGCCCTTGCGGCGCGATCGGCCTTGGGCAGCCGAGACCGGCGAGCACGGCCAGGTTGGGACAGCGGGCTGATCGCTAGCCACGGGGGAGACCCATCCATCGCGAACTGACCGTCGGCGTCCTGTTCATAGTCCTCGGCGCGGGCGTGCTCCATGCCGTCTGGAACGCCATGACGAAGGCCGTCGAGGACCGTATCGTCGTCTTCGGATGGCTCGAGTTCGCTGCAGCCGTGGTCGGCGGTGTCGGGCTCGTGTTCACTGGGTTCCCTTCCCGAGTCGCCATCGAGTTCGCGATCGCGTCGGCCGCACTTCACGTCGTCTACAACTTCGCATTGATGAACGCCTACCGACTAGGTGCGTTCAACCAGATGTATCCAGTCGCCCGGGGGACAGCGCCTCTGGTCGTGGCGCTCGGGGCGGCAGTCTTCGCCCACGAGCATCTCGGGGGCCTGGCTCTCGGGGGCGTGGCGATCCTCGCAGTCGGGTTGATGAGCCTCGCGTTCTCGTCAGGGCTCCCCGGACGTCGGGACCTGCCCGCCCTCGCCGCGGCGGTCACGACCGGGCTCGCGATCGCTGCCTACACACTCGTCGACGGGCTGGGCGTCCGGCACACGGCGGATCCGTTCGCGTACACGGCGTTGCTGTTCCTGTTGCAGGGACCGGTTTTCGTCGGCGTCGCCGTTGTCCGGCGTCCGGTGCGGGAGTGGGCTGCTGGTGGGATCGCGTGGCGTGGCTTGGTCGCCGGCTGCCTGTCGGTCGTGGCCTACGGAGCTGTCATCTGGGCGCAGACCAAGGCGCCGCTCGCCGAGGTGGCGGCGCTGCGAGAGACCGGCGTGATCTCGGCGGCGGTCATCGGAGCACTTTTCTTCAAGGAGGGCTTCGGGTACCGGCGCATCATCGCGGCCGGCATCGTCGCGCTCGGGATCGTGCTCATAAGCGTTTGAGAGGCCTTGGCCCGTCAGGGCCAGGGCTAATGTTCGCCCGGCAGGGGCCTGCTCCGAGGAGATGTGGTTGGCATGAATGAGTCCCACCAATTCGGTGCCGCCTGTGACCGGCGACGGTTCCTCAAGCGCGCGGTAGCTGGCGCGGCCAGCGTCGCTGGAGCTGGAATGTTCGGAGCCCTTCTCGAGGCATGCGAATCGAGTCCCACGACGCCGACGGTGACGACCACGCTCGGTGCCTCGGTCGGACCGGGAGGTCTCGTTGCGCTTGCCGGCGCCGCAAGGGCAGAAGGTGCGCTGAACGTGATCGCCCTCCCGAAGGACTTGTTCAACAACGGCGCCATCATCTCCGAGTTCCAGCAGATGTACGGGATCACGGTGAGCTCGGCGGCTCCCGGGGACAGCCCGGCTCAAGAGCTGGCGTCTCTGGAGGCGCTGCGCGGCCGGCATGGAAGGCCGGACGCTGTCAACGTGTCACCTTCGATCGCGGCGGTCGGCGCGGCTGGCCGTCAGTTCGCTCCGTACAAGGTGGCGTCGTGGGACACGATCCCCAGCAATATGAAGGATCCCACGGGCCTGTGGACTGGTGACTACTACGGGGTGATCTCGTTCGGCGTGAATACTTCCGTCGTGAAGAACTCGCCACTGGACTGGTCTGATCTCCTCAGGTCCGAGTTCAAGGGCAGAGTGTCGATCGACGGCGATCCCACGAATTTCGGTGGCGCGCTCGCTGCCGTCTTCGGCGCTGCTCTTGCAAATGGCGGCTCCCTCGACGACATCACGCCGGGTATCGAGTTCTTCGCCGAGCTCAAGTCCAAGGGGAACTGGAACCCGGCGCAGTGCCTTCCCGCCAACATCTCGAAGGGCACGACGCCCATCGCGATCCAGTGGGACTACCTCAACACCTCTTACAACAAGAGGTTCCTCGGCAGGCCTGCCATCGACACCGTGATCCCGAAGTCCGGGAAGCTTGGCGAGTTCTACTGCCAGGCGATCAGCGCCGAAGCGCCGCACCCTGCGTCGGCGCGGCTGTGGGAGGAGTGGCTGTTCTCTGATGAAGGGCAGCTGGCTTATCTCGCGGGCTACGTGCACCCGGCGCGCTTCGTCTCCCTCACGCTACAAGGGAAGGTCCCTGACGATCTCGCTGCCGAGCTCCCGCCTTCCACCGCGTACACCGGCATCGTGTTCCCGAGCGCCGCTCAGTTGAAGAAGGCTGCGGTGGACGTGGCTGCAGGCTGGGAGAGTGCGATGGGCTGAGGGCGGCGCCGTGCTTGCTTGCGCTCTCAGCTCTTCGGCAACGAGATCGTGTGCACCGTCCCGAACCGTCCGAGTGGGAGGGTCCCGGTAGGCGTCGCTATGCCAGCGCTTTCGTACGTCTGGGTCGATCCGATCCTCCGAGTCACGAGGTAGTCCGTCGGACCGTGATTGTCCTTGCCACTGAAGTAGACCTGGACTACCCACACCAGGGCAGGCGCTTGCGCAGACTGGGGAACGGCCGACTGGAACGGGGCGAAACTGTCGATGCGCCCCGCCGTGGTCACGATCCAACTGGCAGTTGTCTGGTGCGGCGCTATCTTCAGGTTGCCGAAGACGAACGACGTGACGAAGGAAGGCAACGTCTTCGGCGCCACGACTGGCAACCACCAAACGTGGGCGCTCTGTCCTTGAAGCAGTCGGGCCACGGGGGCCCAGCTCCTGGGGGTGCCGAACTCCGTGATTCCCGCCTCGAGCCCTCCGCCCGTGCCGGTGCCCTGGACCGACGCCTCGAAGAGTCGCTCCTTACCGGGAGGAGGTGCCGTCGGGAAATCGCCCGACAGATCGGCGACCAGGACGTAGTAACCGTCACCGAAGAAACGAGACGCAGCCCATCTCACTCCCGGCGCCACCGACCGGGCTTCGGAGAGGCTCAACCGGATCCACCTCATCGGCGATAAGGGTGACGGATCTCCGCTGACGCTCGCCATGCGAG
>JBKQLZ010000132.1:0-7768 GCA_052146895.1 Acidimicrobiales bacterium | reverse complement strand
GTCCAAAGCCCCGAGCGCACCCGTGCAAAGCGTGACGAAGGACCGGGTCGTCAAGGTCAGGGCCACCGACGGCATCGGCATCGACGTCGAGCTCGAGACCTATGACACGACCTCGAAGGGTCACGTGACGCTGACCTCGTCCGCCCCGACCGCCGAGGCAGCTTCCTCATGGGTGCTCCCGGGCGTGATCCAGAACGCGTCCACCGACAGCGGCGTGTCGATCACCGACGCGGGTACGAGCCCGGTCTCGGTGATCGTGGAGCAGGTCTACGGCACGCCGATCTCCGTCTCGGGCTCACCGGCCGGGGGCTCAGAAGCTCCCGTCCGGCTCACGACCGTCGAGGTGAATCCCGGCACGTCGGTGCTGGTAGCGCTCGGCACCCTAGTGACGCCCGCGACGACTGCGCAGTTCGGGCTCGAGATCGAGGCGAGCGGACCGGTTCTCGTCACGGCCAACATCTGGCCAGCGAAGAAGATCGCGGCGGCAGCCACTGAGTCAGGCGTGCCCGCAACCTCGGGGTAGTCGAGTGGAGCGCTGAGGCTCAGCCGCCGGCCGCCGGCCCGCTGCCGGGTGCCCCGCCGGAGCCGTTGGGAGGGGGCTGCGGCGGGACGAGCGGTGGCGACGTAGGGGCCTGCCCACCGGACGGAGTCCACACCGGTTGCGGGACCGTGCCCGGTGGTGGAACGGGGGGAGCCGGCGGTGCCCCAGCTGGCACCGGGACGGGCACAGGAGAGATCGGAGAAGCTGAGCCGCCGGTGAGCGAAGGCGCGTAGCGCTCGGCGTCTGAGCTCGGCTTGCCCTCGATGCCGTGGACCGGCCGTCCGTAGGCCTCGTCGATGAGGCGGGCGATCTCCGCGCCGTCGACAGTCTCGTGCTCGAGCAAGGCGCGAGCGACGGCTTCGAGGCCGGCGCGGTGCTCCTTCAGCAGCATCTCCGCGCGCAACTCCTGTGCCCGGAGGATCCGCTCGATCTCCTCGTCCACAACGCGGCTCGTGTCCTCTGAGTAGTCACGCGTGTGCATGAGGTCTTCCCCGAGAAACACCTGGCCCTGCGATCCCCACGCCATCGGCCCTACTCGCTCGGACATGCCCCACTCGCGAACCATCTTGCGAGCGAGCTCGGTGTTGCGCTGAAGGTCGTCGCTCGCTCCGGTGGAGAGACCGTCGTAGACGAGCTTCTCGGCGACTCGGCCACCCATCCGGACAGCGAGTGAGTCCTCGATGTACTCGCGGCGGTAGATGTGCCGCTCCTCGGCCGGCAGCTGCTGGGTGACACCGAGGGCCATGCCCGTCGGGATGATGCTCACCTTCAGCAGCGGGTCAGCGTGGGGAAGGATGTAAGCGAGCACAGCGTGACCACCTTCGTGGAACGCGACTCGCTCCTTCTCGTCCTCGGAGAGCACCATCGAGTCGCGTCGCTGACCCATGAGCACACGGTCGCGAGCGGCATCGAAGTCGCGCATCTCGACATATTGGCTGCCCCTGCGGACGGCGTGGAGCGCGGACTCGTTCACGAGGTTGGCCAGGTCGGCGCCGCTCATGCCGGGCGTCCCGCGGGCGACGATCGTGAGGTCGACGTCGGGCCCGATCCGCTTGTCGCGACAGTGAACCTGCAGGATCGGGATGCGCTCGTCGAGATCGGGTAGGGGCACGACGATCTGGCGGTCGAAGCGACCCGGGCGAAGCAGCGCAGGGTCGAGGATGTCAGGCCGGTTCGTCGCGGCCATGATGACGATCCCCTCTGCAGGATCGAACCCGTCCATCTCCGACAACATCTGGTTCAGGGTCTGTTCACGCTCGTCGTGGCCACCGCCGAGCCCTGCCCCGCGCTTGCGCCCGATCGAGTCGATCTCGTCGACGAAGATGATGGCCGGCGCTTGCTTCCGGGCGGTCTGGAAGAGGTCCCGTACCCGGCTCGCACCGACGCCGACGAACATCTCCATGAAGTCCGAGCCGCTCACCGAGAGAAACGGCACCCCCGCCTCTCCGGCAACAGCGCGGGCGAGGAGCGTCTTGCCGGTGCCGGGAGGGCCGACCAGCAGCACGCCCTTCGGAACACGGGCGCCGATATCTCGGAATCGGCCCGAGTTCTTGAGGAAGTCGACGACTTCGCTGATCTCCTGTTTGACGCCCTGGTAACCGGCGACGTCGTTGAAGGTGGTCCTCGGCCGCTCGGTGCTGTAGAGCTTGGCTCGCGAACGTCCGATCGACATGATCCCCGACATCTGTCCCTGTGCGCGGCGATTCAGCCATACGAAGATCCCGATGAGGAGCAGCACCGGCAGGAAGTAGATGATGAAATCGGTCAGGAGGTTGCTCGGTGGTGTGGCGAAGTTGAGCTTGATGCCGTCTTTCAGCAGAAGGTTCTGCTTGTCGGTCGGGAGCGGTATGCCGGCCGTCGTCGCGTAGGTCGTCCCGTTCTTGAGAGTCCCGGTGATGATCCCGCTCTCGTTGTTGTAGGTCGCGCTGGTGACCTGCTTGGAGGTGACCTCTGAGACGAATTGGCTGTAGCCGAGCTGCTTGACGTCCGTGCGCGCGAAAGCATGCGTCAGGATGAGCACGAGCGCTATCACGAGGGCGAGCACAATCAACCAGCGCCAGGGCTGGTCGGACCCACCGCCGCTCGATGGTTTGGCAGAGCCGCTCGGCCGCAGGTCTTGGGGGTTGCGATTCACGCAAACATGGTAGGCGTGTCAGAGACTCGACCTGGCATCAGGCGGGTCCCGCACCGCTCGCGCGACTCAGCCGACTCTCAGGTTGACCCCGGTTGTCGCGTGGCACCACGCTCACGTCGTGCGTAATCGCCTCGCTGTCGTGACAGACCGTGTGCTCGGAACCCCTCAGCAGGGCAATCCCTTCGGTCTCGTCGAGGCACTTCTCGGTCTCCTTGTCGGCTTCTTGCTCGCGACCGTGGCCCTGTCGGGGTACGACTCGCTCGAGCATCTCCACGGGACATCGGTCACATACGGACAGACCGCCGTGAGCCTCGCCGGCCTCTGGGTCGGCTTCATCGGGTCGGCCGTTGCCGCTTCCTGGCTCCGAGTCCCGCCGGCCGCAACGCCGGCAGCGGCGGCCGTCCGTCGTGGCACGGGCTCGGTCATCGCGGACTACGGCTGCAGGTTGCGCCCGTGGCCTGACGTCCCTCTCGGGATCGCGGTCGGCGTTGCCTCGCAATTCCTGCTCATTCCGCTCCTCGAGCTCCCGCTCCAACCGTTCGTCCCCCACCTCACGCAGCGCCTCGGTGGTCCCGCGAACCAGTTGCTGAGCCCCGCCACCTCGAGCGGCACCGGCGGGCTCGTGCTCGTGGCGGTGCTCATCTGCGTCGGGAGCCCCATCGTTGAGGAGCTGTTCTTCCGGGGACTCGTGTTGCGGGCGCTGTTGTGGCGCCTGCGCCCTCTGGGGAGCCGCCTCGGGCCTGCCCTTTCCATAGTCCTGACGGGGCTGTTCTTCGGCCTCGTCCACTTCGAGGCGCTGCAGTTCCTCGGGCTCGCCGGCTTCGGGATGGTCCTCGGCCTTCTCGCCTGGCGCTCCGGGCGCCTCGGGCCGTCCATCGTGGCCCACATGGCATTCAACGCCACGACGGTCATCGCGTACGTGATCACGCACTGACGTCGGAGCGGCCCGGGGGAGAAGCAACTCGTACCCAGGCGAGTAGGCTCGCCCGTCGGCATGCCCACTGACTCACCGTTCTCGTTCGTATTCAAGGCTTACGACGTTCGCGGCACGGTTCCCGACCAGCTCAACGAGGACATGGTCTTCGCGATAGGTGCGGGTTTTGCGTCGTTCAGCCGCGACGAGACCGGCGCGAAGAGAGTCGTCATCGGGCGAGACATGCGCGAGTCCGGAGTCGGCCTCGCGAAGGCATTCTCCGCCGGTGCGCTGTCAGCAGGCCTCGGGGTCGTCGACGCGGGGATGATCTCGACAGACATGCTGTATTTCGCCTCGGGAAGCCTCGGACTGCCCGGGGCGACACTGACCGCCTCGCACAATCCCGCCAGGTACAACGGGATCAAGATGTGCCTGCCCGGCGCGCGCCCGATCGGTCAGGACACCGGTCTCGAACAGGTCCGCAAGCGGGCTGAAGCGGTTCTGGCGAGCCTCGGTCCGGATCACGCTCCCCAGCTCGACGAGACCGACCCCCGGCTCGAGCGCGTGGACCTGCTCGACGACTTCGCCCGGCACGTGCACTCGTTCGTCGACGTCGGGAGCCTTCGACCGCTCAAGATCGTCGCTGACACGGCCAACGGCATGGGCGGCCTGGTGGCACCGAAGGTGCTCGGAAGCCTGCCGTTCGAGCTCGAGATCCTCTTCGGCGAGCTCGACGGCAACTTCCCGAATCATCCGGCCGACCCCATCCAGGCCGCGAACCTCGTCGACTTGCAGCGCCGGATCGTGGAGACCGGCGCAGACGTGGGCCTCGCGTTCGACGGCGACGCCGATCGTGTCTTCCTTGTCGATGAGAAGACGTCGCCCTTGTCGGGGTCGCTCACGACGGCGATCGTCGCAGCGGCCATGCTCGAGGCCCATCCGGGGTCGACGGTCCTTTACAACCTCATCTGCTCGAAAGCCGTCCCCGAGGTCATCTCCGAGCGAGGGGGCAAACCGGTGAGGACCCGCGTGGGTCACTCGTTCATCAAGGGCGTAATGGCCGAGACCGGGGCGATATTCGGCGGGGAGCACTCCGGGCACTACTACTTCCGGGACAACTACCGTGCTGACTCGGGCATCATCGCGGCGCTCGTCGTGCTGTCGGTGATGTCCAAGGCCGGCGTGGGATTGTCGGAGCTGCGCAAGCCCTTCGAGCGGTACGCCGACTCGGGCGAGATCAACACCGAGGTAAACGACATCGCGGCGGAGCTCGCGGCGGTGGAGCAGCTGTTCGGTGAGCGTGGGGCGACCGTTGACCACTTGGACGGCATCACGATCGATCTCGGCGACTGGTGGTTCAACCTGCGACCCTCCAACACTGAGCCGCTCCTCAGGCTCAACCTCGAGGCAGCAACGGCAACGTCGTGCGCCGAACATGTGGAAGAGGTGGTCGGATTGATAAGAGAGTTGGACAGTGACGGATACGACGACGGCTCGGGAGGGCAATGATGGCGCTTGACGAACGGCTTCTCGAGATACTCGCGTGCCCCGAGGACAAGGGACCGCTCCTTTATTTCGAGGACGAGCAGACGCTCTACAACCCCCGGCTGAAGCGCCGGTATCGGATCAACGACGGAATACCGGTGCTCCTCGTCGAGGAGTCCGAGACCGTGAGCGACGCAGAGCACGAGCGTCTCACAGAGAAGGCGGCAAGCGAGGGCATCCGCCCCACGTTCACCGAAGGATCGTGACCCTGCCCGGGGCGTCCGCCTCGTGGTTGCAACACGACAGTGAGGAGATGCTCGCGGCCACCGCGGCCCTACCTGATCACATAGAAGCCGCGATGCGAAGCTTCAGCGGGATCGGTGCGCAGCGCGAGCGGATATCGGCCGTGCTCGTCCTCGGCATGGGCGGGAGCGCCGTCGCGGGTGCGGTCGTTCAGGCACTGGCCAGCTCCCGCTCCACCGTTCCAGTCGTGCTCGCGAGCGGTTACGCGTGCCCAGCCTTCGTCGGCCCGGACACCCTCGTGTTCGCTGTCTCGTTCTCGGGCGAGACTGAAGAGACGCTCGAGGCGACCGCAGCCGCCCTTCGCGCCGGCGCTCATGTGGTCGCTCTGACCCAGGGCGGATCGCTCGAGCAGCTCGTAGCTGCCTCAGGCGGTCCGGTTCTGTACATCCCGCCTGGCATCCCGCAACCGCGAGCAGGCGTCGGCGCGATGGTGGCCCCTCTCTTGCTCGCCTGCCAGCAGGCCGGCGTCGTACCCGGCGCCCGGTCCGATCTGGAGCACTCCGTCGCCCAGCTGCGACGGAGGGTCCCGTCGCTCGTCGACGGTGGCGGTGAGGCCGAGGAGGTTGCGAGGCGGATCGGACGCACGATCCCTCTCGTCCACGGAGCCACAGGCCTGGCTGCCGTCGCTGCCCGTCGCTGGAAGACTCAGGTGAACGAAAACGCCAAGGCCCCGGCGTTCTGCGGCGAACAACCCGAGGTCTGTCACAACGAGGTCTGCGGCTTCGGTCAGAACGGCGACGTCACGAGACAGATCCTCACGCTCGTAGAGCTCCACCTGCCCGGCGAGCACCCGCAGGTGGCGCGTCGCTTCGAGCTAGTGGCGGAGGCGGTGGCCGAGGCGGTCGGCGATGTCGTGAGTGTGCTGGGGGTTGGTGAGGGGGAGTTGGCGGGTTTCTTCGATCTCGTTGCCATCGGAGACTTCATGTCACTCCACCTCGCGGGGCGAGAAGGGGTCGATCCCGGGCCCGTGCCGGTCCTGACCGATATCAAGCAGCGCCTCCGGACTGGCGCAGAGGCCTGAGATGAAAGCGCTGCCGCCGCACGACGTGAGCGACCTCGAGCTCGCTCCGCTCGGGCGCGGCAGGGTCGAGTGGGCGAGTCGCCAGATGCCCGTGCTCGCCACGGTCCGCGAGCGCTTCGCGTCAGAGAAGCTCTTCGCCGGCGTGCGTATCGGCGCCAGCCTGCACGTGACGGCCGAGACCGCGGTGCTCCTGGGCACGCTCGCGGCCGGAGGTGCCGAGCTGTCGGTCTGCGCGTCCAACCCGCTCTCGACGAACGACGAGGTAGCAGCGTTCCTCGTAGCCGACGAGGGGATCGCCACCTTCGCCCGCCGGGGCGAGGATCAGGCCAGCTATCTCGGGCATGTCGACGCCGTGCTCGAGCGCAGGCCCCAGGTCACCGTCGACGATGGCTGTGACCTCGTGGCGAGGTTGCATGGTGTGTGGCAGGCCCATATCCGCGAGGTCATCGCCGGGACCGAGGACACGAGCACGGGAGCCGTTCGCTTGCGGGCGCTCGCGGCGGCAGGTGGCCTTTCCTATCCTGTCCTCGCCCTGAGCAGCGCAGCGATCCGGGCACTGGCCGACAACCGTCTCGGGACAGGGCAGTCCACGATCGACGGGATAATTCGCTCCACCAACGTCCTTTTGGCGGGAGCGACGGTCGTAGTCGCGGGATACGGCAACTGCGGGAGGGGGGTTGCCGACCGGGCGCGAGGGCTCGGCGCCATCGTGATCGTCACGGAGGTCGATCCTCTGCGGGCGTTCGAGGCGCTGACCGACGGCTTCCGGGTGATGCCGATGGCAGAGGCCGCCGGCCTCGGCGAGATCTTCGTGACGGCGACTGGGAACCGTGACGTCGTCTGCCGTGAGCACTTTGCGCAGATGCGCGACGGCGCCATCATGGCGAACGCGGGCCAGTTCGACGTCGAGATCGACGTCGCCGCGCTGAAGGCCGTGAGCGAAGGCAGGTGCCGGCGGCTGCGCCCGATGGTCGAGGAGTACCTCGTCGGCTCGCCCGGCCGGCGTCTGCTGCTCCTGGCTGAAGGTCGGCTCGTCAACCTCGGCGCCGCTGATGGTCACCCGCCCCAGGTCATGGACCTCTCGTTCACGGTGCAGGCGCTCGCCTGCGAGTGGCTGATGACGCACGCGGGGTCCCTTTCACCGTCTGTCCACGACCTGCCCGCCGCGATCGACGAGGAGATCGCAAGGCTGAAGATCGCCGCCATGGGGGTCGCGATCGACGAGCTCAGCAGAGACCAGAAGACCTATCTGGCGACCTGGGGAGTGGGCACGTGACCTGGTCACTACACTCACTAGCGATGAGTGCGTGCGGGTCTGTGGTTGCGAGTCGATGCCAGTCGCAGGCAAAACGACCCACGTAAGGCGACTTG
>JBKQLZ010000131.1:0-3022 GCA_052146895.1 Acidimicrobiales bacterium | reverse complement strand
ACTCGACGCCGCGAATGACACCCTTGCCAAGCGTGAATTTCTTGGCGGGGATATAGGTTCCCGGCGCCGCGAAGACGGTCTTGAGACCCTTGCGCGCATTGGGCGCGCCGCAGACGACCTGCAAAGGCGCGCCGGCGCCCGTATCGACCGAACAGACCTGCAAGCGGTCGGCGTTCGGATGCGGCGCCGCCTCGATCACCTGCGCGACGACAAAGTCCTCAAGCAGCGCGGAGGGATCGTGCACATCCTCGACCTCGAGGCCGATGCGAGTCAGGGTGTCGACGATCTCGGTCAACGTGTTCGGGCGCGCCAGACAAGTACCAGTACGTGTTGGCTGGATGGACATGGCCCAGGTAGGTCGAGAGCCTCGGGAGCCTGGCCTCGACGTCGTGGCCGTCGCGATACCAGGCGATCAGCGTGCGCACGGCGAAGCTGTGTCTCAGGTCGTGCGGCCGGGGCCGGCATGACGCGGAGCGCGGCTCGATGCCAGCCCGGCGCACGAGCTCTTGGAAGCCGAGGTGGAAGTTGCAATAGAGCACCCGGGTCCCGGCCGCGGAGACGAAGAAGGCCGACGTGGCGGCGTCGGGACACAACTGGTCCCGGCGTTTCGCATAGGCATGAAGCGCCCGAACCGTCGTCTCATGCACCGGCAGCTCGCGGGACTTGTTGAATTTCGCCTCACGGACCGTCAACACCCCGTGGACGAGGTCGACGTCGCCGTTGTCGAGCGAGAGGGCTTCGCCGATACGCATCCCCGTCACCCACAACAAGGCGACGAGGGTCTCGAACGTGGCCCGGCGGATCGGTGATCGGAAGAAGCTGGCCGCGGCCAACAGAGCCTTGACCTGCTCCCCTGTGTAGAGGAATGGGGTCGCCCTGGTGGGGCGATGCGGGACGAGCGACGTCGGGACCACCTCTGTGCGCTCGTCGATGAGGGCGAGGTGCCGAGAGAAGCCGCGCACCACGCTGAGCCGGTGGCACACCCAGCTCCGGCTCGCCCCCTCGGGGAGGGTTGCCCACTTCAGAGCAAGGTCGGCGGTGAGGACCTCGGCGTCCACCGTCTCGCAGTAGGCGACGAACTGTCGGAGCAGTTTCTCCGCGCGCTCGAGCTTGAACCCCATCGACCGCCGCAGCACCAGGTAGTCCTCGAGAGCACCCGAAAGCGCGGTCATGGCCGCACCGACCCAGAATCGGCGGTCGGCCACGGGCTGGCGAGCTCGCGCAGCCCGTCACGGTCGACCTTGGCATAGATAGCCGTCGTGAGAACGCTTTGGTGTCGCAGCACCTGGCCGATCTCGGTCAGGCTCGCCCCGGCACGCAGCATCTCGGTGGCAGCGGTGTGGCGAAGGCGATGCGGGTGCACCCTCGGCACTCCGGCGCGCTCGCACGAGGCGATCACGATGGCGTAGATCCCGCGGGAGCTCAGCGCTCCGTGCGGCGCCCGGATCCGTGTGATGACCTCCCGGGCGGCGCAACCTGGCCTTCCTCGACGAAGCCAGGCGGCCACCGCCTCTCCGACCTCGGCCGGCAGCGGGAGTCGCTCGAACTTGGGACCTTTGCCCCTGACCATGAGCTCCCCGCTTCGCCAGTCGATGTCCTCCAGGCACAGTGAGGCGACTTCGCCGGAACGAAGGCCCAAGCGGGAGAGGAGCATGAGCACGGCGAAGTCCCGTCGGCCAGCGGTGGTCCGTCGGTCACAGCTCGAGAGCAAGGCCCTGACCGTGGCAGGATCGACGGCCTTCGGGAGCCCCGCCAACCGCCAGGAGGCGACCCTGGGGACGGCATCGACGAGCGGTCGTGGCGTTCGAGCCGTGACATGGCAGAACCGCAAGAAGGCGCGGAGTCCCGTGGTGACGTAGACGGCTGAGCGCTCCTCACCTTGCTCTTTGACGAAGGTGACGACCTCGGCGGGTGTGAGCTCTTCGAGGCGCGGGTCTTCCGGCGGGCGGGTGTCGAGGAACAGGCGCGCCACGTGCACGTCGCTCACCACGGTTCCCGGCGCCAGGTTGCGCTCGTCGACCAGGTAGCTGCGGAACTGCGCGAGCAGACGTTCAGCGGGCGTGGCTGGGGCAGGCGGCACAGGAATGGGGGTCGCACCCACCTGCCGCAGATACGCGAGCACCGGCGCCACGCCCTTCTCCGAGAGCCACAGCGTGTAACCGGCCTCGCGTCGCGCGGTCAAGAACTCGAGCGATCGCTCTCGCGTGAAGTCCTGCGGGCCGAGGCCCTTGCTCTCGAGCCATCGGCTCACATGCGCGAGCACATAGAGCTGATCAATTACAGGCTTGCGCCGATAGCCCTGGGACTCGAGTTCCGCACGGAACCCAGCGGCATAGGTGACGAGCGGGCCGATCACTCGGACCCGCAATGGATTGGACATCACTGCCTCCTTCCGAAGTGGATAGGAGGCGAAGCCTTGCCCGATCAGGACGGCCGGATTATGTGGAGGAGTTCACGCCGCACGGTGCTGCTGCCAGGATCTTTGCCCGGGAGTCCACATAATCCGGTGCTCTGCATAATGCAGATTTTGAAGATGTCTTCATTAGCTGCACAAGCGTCGCAATGTAGAGGGGCACCTGGGATAGGAGCTGGCCGGGGTCACCGACAAGCGCCTGGCCCTCATCTTCGCTCAGCCCGACGCGACCAAGGGGCTGGCCGCCGCCAAGGGGCTGGCCAAAGAGCTCGAGGCCGACCATCCCGACGCGGCGGCGTCACTACGCGAAGGGCTCGACGACATGTTCACCGTCCGGCGTCTCGGTGTCGGCGGCACATTGGCCGCGACGCTGAGCACCACCAATTGCATCGAGTCGATGATCTCAATCGCAAAGCGGACGACCCGCAGAGTCACGAAGTGGAAGGACGGTTCGATGAAGAAGCGCTGGGTCGCCGCGGGCATGCTCGAAGCAGAGCGCTCGTTCCGACGCGTACGAGGTCACAAGGACATGGCCAAGTTGGTCGCCGCCCTTGGCCGCGCCGTCACACCCGCCGTTGTTACATCCGAAGAGTACGATCAGGCAGCGGC
>JBKQLZ010000130.1:0-7397 GCA_052146895.1 Acidimicrobiales bacterium | reverse complement strand
CGAACACGAAAAAGGCCGGCCGTAAGCTCTCGTTCCTGCTCGTCGTGAAGGTGCCGCACCTACCGCCGAACAAGAGCAAGATCGTGGTGGAGCAAGCCGGCGTGATGCCGATTTCCCCGAAGCCAAGCTTCAAGTTCTCCGTGTCGCCGAACCCGATCCCGGCCAAAGGCAGTCCGGTCGTGCTGAAGGTCACCGACATTAAGCACGGAACGAGCTGCACTTTCTCGTCATCGACGCCCGTCAACGGGCTGACCAAGACCGAGGCGTGCTCCGGGTCGGCCTCTGTCACCGTGACGATCGACAAGAACACGGGCGGCACGCGGACGTTCGACTTCATCGTCACCGTCTCCGGCCCGGGTGGCAGCAACACAGCTCATGAGTACCCCGCCCAGGACGGGCAGACCGCGAAAACTACGAAAGCTGCGAAAACGACAACACCCACGGCTGCGATCGTCCGGCCGAGGAGCTCCTTCGCCGCCACCTATCGGAGGCTTCGGGAGCAGCGGGCGGTCGAAGGTGGCATCACGCTCGCCTGAGGGCGAAGATGGCAACCATGGATCGTCGTCGCTTCTACGGTCTGGTCGTGATGGGCGTAGGCTTCCTGGCCGGTATCGCCGGTAAGGCGACTTCCAGCTGGCTCCTTGCCGTCATTGCGACTGCCGGGCTGATAGCCGGCGGCGTGATGGTCGCGGTCTCGTTCCGTGACCGTGCTCGTTTGATGAGCGGCTCGCGTCTGTCGCTCCTTGCCTCAACGGCGACGCTACGGGCTACCGCCGGCCACCGAGCCGATGTAGGCGCGACCGAGGCGGAGCTGCTCGACCGTTACGTCCGTGACTTCAACCGGGAGCTCGCGCTGTGCGAGCAGCTCGTCGCAGATCCACTCTCGGGCTTGTCCGAGATCGACGAGGCGCGGGAGCGTCTCATGACCTTGGTCGCGAGCGCCAACTACGGCAAGGCGACCCAGCGTGGGCTCATAGAGGAATTCGCTGTGCGCTCCGTGGCCGCGAGGCTCGCTAATTGGAGCTGACGGCCCGGACGCGCCGCTCGAGCTCACGCCAGAGGCCCCGTCGGTAAGACCAGATCTCGGCGGCGCCGCCGATTGCGTATCCCCGTCCGAGCTGCGCTGCCTCGTACACGCGGCCCGAGGTCCGCTCGCCGGGGCGGTACCCGAACTCGACGAGCGTGCTCCTCAGCATTGCCTCGATGGCGACGATGTCGCCGGAACTGACACCTTCTGTCCAGTTCCGCAGGCCTGTTTCCGGAGGTCTCGAGATCGCGGGGTGAAGGCGATGCTGGCTCTTCGGTACCCGTTCGGTGGCGGTCTCGTGGTACTGGAGCATGCCCTCGTCGAAGTCGACACTCAGGTACCGGCACACCAGTTCCAGCACCTCGGTCGTGGAGGCGATCAGGTCCTCGAGGTGAATCTCGAGGTAGCGGGAGGATGCAAGCTTTCGTCCCTGTGCCCGCCCCGCATTGACCATGTGGCGCCAGAGAAGTGCCGAGGACAGGATCTGGCGGCGGTTGCTGTCGGAGAAACCCACCTTCGACCAGGAGGCAGCTGAGTCGCGCCCGTCGCGGACGATGTGGACGAACTGGGCGTCGGGGAAGATCTGAGCCAGCCGCCCGAGATGGAAGATCATGTGCGGCGTCTTGTTGCCCCATCTGGCCTTGCCGTTCTTGACGGCGCGGGCCGCGAACAAGAGCCGGATCGCTTCGGGGTAGTCGGCCGGCTCCATCTCGGCCACGATCTCTCGGCAGCTGGCTTCGTCGACACCTAGCCGATCAAAAAGGACCGACGCGTAGGTCTGTTCGAGTGAGTCCGAGAGCGACCAGCGCGTCGCTCTCGGGTCGAAGGACACGTCGGTTACGAAGTCGCACTCATGGCCCACTGTGAGCTCCCTGTGCGTGTCCAGCATCACCTGCAGCAAGGTGGTGCCCGACCGGGGGCAGCCGACGACGAACACCGGTGGCCGGGCGGCGATCGCCCGGAGAGCCTCCCGGTCGAGCGAGGTCGTCGGCACGGTCGGCATCGTAGTTGGTGCCGCCTCGCGGCCGAGAAGTGGGAATCGCCTGACTCTTGCTCGCTACCTTCGATACTCTGCTGGTACACGGCCGGCTTCTCCGGCAGGCCCTAGGAGGCAGCGATGGACGGATTCGAGGGGCGTAGGTTCACGGACGCGGTAAGCAGGCGCCGGTTCCTCCAGCTGCTCGGGCTGGGCTCGGCCGGCGCAGCCCTGGCTGCTTGCGGCTCGAGCTCGTCCTCGCCTACGACTTCCAAGGGCGGTGGTTCGTCGACCCCGACATCAAGCGTCCCAGGCTTCCCCCTCGGTGCTGCCTCGAGGGCAAGTGGCGTGGTCTCGATCACGATGTGGCACGCGATGACGAACGCCAACCTGACGACGCTCCAGAACCTCGCGCACACGTTCAACACCTCGCAGCCGAAGATCAAGGTGAACCTGCTCGGCCAGGAGAGCTACACCGACACCTTCACTGCCTATCGTGCAGGGCTCGGCTCCTCGAACCTTCCCGATCTCGTGCAGATGGAGTCGATCCTGCTGCAGGACATGGTCGACAGCCAGAGCGTGGTGCCGGCAGCATCGGCGCTCAAAGCGGACACCTCCTTCGATTCCTCCGACGTACTCCCCTCGGCGATGGCGTTCTTCACTGTCGACGGAGTGCAGTACGGCATGCCCTGGAACTGCTCGTCCCAGGTCATGTACTTCAACAAGAAGGTGTTCCAGACAGCGGGCCTCGATCCCAGCACGCCGCCGGCCACCTTGGCCGAGTACAAGACCATGGCCGCTCAGGCAAAATCCAAGGGCGGTGTCGCCTACGGCACCGCGCTGAAGCTCACAGCCTCGAACGTCGAGGACTGGATCGCCCAGACAGGTGGCCTGCTCTTCAACAACGGGAACGGCCGCTCCGGTCGGGCCACCGCTGTCGAATTCGGCGACGCGACCGGGCTGAAGATGTTCGCGTTCTACGAGGAGATGCTGTCGAGCAAGATCGCCGAAGCAACGCTGAACACGAGCTACGACAACCTGATCGCCATCGGCAACGGGAGCACGGCCATGTCGATCGACACGAGCGCGGCACTCGGGACCGTCCTCGTCCTCCTCAGGGCCGGCAAGTACCCGAGCGTCGACCTCGGCGTCGGACCGCTGCCCGGACTCAACGGGCCGGGCGACGGGGTGCCCTACGGGGGCGCCGGCCTTTACATCGTCAAGCACTCGGTGCCAGAGAAGCAGGACGCCGCCTGGCAGTTCATCAAGTACCTCCTCACGCCGCCCGCCATGGCTGCCTGGTCGATCGGATCGGGCTACATCCCCATCACGAAGTCCTCCGTCGAGACTGCCGCCATCAAGAATGCATGGGCAACGACGCCGCAGTACAAGGTCGCCTATGAGCAGGTCGCTACGTCGCAGGCGAACGCGGCAACTGCCGGCGGCGTCACGGGCGTGTTCTCGGAGGTCGAGACGGATATCCAGAACGCCCTCAGCCAGATCTCGAACGGGACGTCCTCAGCGACAGCGGTCGCCTCGGCCGTGTCGGCCTCGAACCAAGCGCTCGCCAACTACAACAGCAGCATCTGAGGATGGCCTCGGCCGCCGTCAGCCTGGAGTCCGTGGAGAAACGATTCGGCTCTACCGTCGCGCTCGTCTCCCTCACTCTCACGGCTCAGGCGGGCGAGTTCCTCGTCCTGCTCGGCCCGTCCGGCTGTGGCAAGTCGACGGCCCTCCGGATCGTGGCGGGCCTCGAGGCACCGAACTCGGGCACGATCCGGATCGGCGACCAGGTGGTGAACGACATCGAGCCGAAGGACCGGGACGTCGCGATGGTGTTCCAGAGCTACGCGCTCTACCCGCATCTGAGCGTCCGGCGGAACATCGAGTTCCCGCTCCGGGCGCGGCGGGTGCCGCACGACGAGCGAGAGCGGCGCGTCCTGGCAGCAGCCCGTTCGTTGCAGCTCGAGGAGCTGCTTGGGCGCAAGCCGGGGCAGCTGTCGGGTGGGCAGCGCCAGCGGGTCGCGCTTGCACGGGCGATCGTGCGGGATCCGAAGGCGTTCTTGATGGACGAGCCTCTCTCGAACCTCGACGCCCGCCTCCGGGTCGAGATGCGTGCCGAGCTGATCGACCTGCACCGCAAGACTGGGACGACCGTCATCTATGTCACGCACGACCAGGTCGAAGCCATGACCATGGGTGACCGCATCGCGATCTTGAAAGACGGTCGCCTCCAACAGGTCGGCTCACCGAAGGACGTGCACGACCGGCCTGCTAACGAGTTCGTCGCCAGCTTCATCGGCAGCCCTCCGATGAACCTTCTCCCAGGAGAGCTGCTGGGCGAGCCCGGCCTCACGATCGGCGTGCGACCGGAGTCCTTCTCGATCGGCCCGGAGGGCACGATCGCTGCAAGGGTGACGTTGGTCGAATCGCTTGGCCACGAGCACCACGTCGCCTGCCGCCTGAGCGCCGCCGCCGGGACGCTCGTGATCGTCCGGCTGCCCGTCTCGACAGCTCCACCTCCGGTCGGCGACGACGTCAAACTTGCCATCACCGGGCCTTTGCACCGCTTCGACTCGGTCACCGGCGCGCGGAAGGAGGACTCGGCCGGCGAGCACGCAGCCATGTCCCAGGTTGCCGGCGCCTCGACGGAGGCGGACTAGTGACGCGGCCAGGGCGCACGCGGCGGATCCGCACAGCAGCGCTCGCTTACGTGATGGTGCTGCCGGCGTTCGCAGCTTTCGCAGTATTCGTCTTCTACCCGCTCGTCAAGACCTTCTATCTCGGCCTGTTCCGGGTCCCACCGTTTCCCGGGCTCCCGCAGAAGTACGTCGGGCTCTCGCAGTACTTCTCGGTGCTGTCGCACTCGGAGTTCCTCGCACCGCTCTGGGACTCCACTCTGCTCGTGATCTTCACCGTCCCGGCGGGGATCGCGCTCGGGCTCGCCATGGCGGCCGCGGCGCACCGCCAGCTTCCCGGGATGCGAATCTTCCGCACCATCTTCTCCTCGACGATCGCGACCTCCGTCGCCGTTGCCTCGGTGATCTTCTTCACCCTGCTCGACCCGACCACGGGACTGTTCGCGTACTGGATCGGCCAGCGCGGGGGCACGGGCATCCTCGGCAACCCGACTTGGGCCCTTCCCGCCGTAGCGGTCGTGAGCCTCTGGCAGAACCTCGGCTTCTCGTTCATCTTGATGAGCGCAGCCCTCGCATCGGTTCCCGACGAGATCCTCGACGCTGCGGCAATCGACGGAGCGACCGGTGCGCGGCGCTTCTTCAAGGTCACAGTGCCACTGATCTCGCCGACGCTGTTCTTCGCCGCGATCATCGGCGTCATCTCAGGGTTCCAGACCTTCGGGCAGATCGACCTGCTGACTCAAGGAGGTCCCGACGGCCACACGAACGTGCTGCTGTACCAGATCTACACGACCTTTTACTCGAACGCCGACACCGGTACCGCGTCGGTCATGGCAGTTGCACTGTTCATACTCCTCGTGCTCTTGACACTTCTTCAGTTCGTCTTCGTACAGCGGAGGGTCTTCTATGCCGACGAGCGTTAGGACAGCCCTGCGTTACCTGGTGCTCGTCGGCATAGCGGTGATCGTGCTCTTCCCGATCTACATAACGCTCGTGAACGCCCTCCTGCCCGGGCAGGACATCGCCAAACGTCCGCCGACGCTGTTCCCCCTCCATCCGCTCTGGGGCTCCTTCTCGAAGGCCTGGACGGACGGTTCCCTCGGCCCGTACCTACGCACGAGCGCCATCGTGTCGATCACCATCACGCTCGCGGCACTCGCGACCTCGATCCTCGCCGCCTACGCATTCGCGTTCCTCGAATTCCCCCTCAAACGAACCCTCTTCGCGCTGTGCCTCGCGACCCTCATGGTGCCGGCCGAGGTGACGATCATCCCGAATTACAGGACGATCCAGGTCTTCGGTTGGTACGACACCTACCCGGCGCTGATCGTCCCGTTCGTAGCGAGCGGCATTGGCATCTTCTTGTTCCGTCAGTCATTCCGCCAGCTTCCCCGCGAGCTGCGTGACGCGGCGGTGCTGGACGGGTATGGCCACTGGCGGTTCTTGGGGCGTGTCGTGATACCGCTCAACCGGCCCATGATCGGGGCGTTCGCGATCTTCGCGTTTCTCGGCAGTTGGAACCAGTACCTCTGGCCGCTGCTCGTCACGAACACCAACGCCCGCCGTACTGTCCAAGTGGGCTTGAGGCAGCTCGAGGGCCTCAACGCCGACCAGCAGAACATCATCTTCGCCGGGACGATCCTCGCGGCCCTGCCCATCTTCGTGTTGCTGCTCCTCTTCCAGCGCCAGCTCGTCCGGGGCCTCACGGCAGGAGCGGTCAAGGGCTGACCGGAGTACGCGAAACACCGCTCTCCAACCTTTGCTTCTGGTAGTGCTCTTGGTCCGCCGTTCGGTCGGGCCTCCAGCAACCGCCAAGAGGCAAGGAGAGAGACATGAGCGACGACGACAGTGCCACGACCGAAGGTGGCCCGGCAGTCCCCGCGGCCGGCGACGCCCGCCTCCACCCTCCGCGCGAGCGCACAGGCGTAGGCGCGACGGCTTCCATCGCGCTCGTGGCCGCTCTCGTGGTGACGGGAGTCGGCTTTGCGGGCATCGCCCTCGGGCACTCGGATGGCACCCCGGCCGCGACCAAGCCTGCGCCGGTGCTCGACGCCACCCACACGACCGTGTCCTCGAACGCGACGATCACCGTCACGGGCTCCGGGACGGTGCAGGGCACGCCGGACACGGTCAGCTTCCAGATCGGTGTCAACACCGTGCAGCCGACTGCCACGGCCGCTCTCTCACAGAACAACAGCCAGGTCGTGACTCTCGAGCGCACCTTGATGCAACACGGGGTCACGCAGCCGGACATGCAGACGTCGGGCCTCGACATCTACGAGAACACGAACAAGTACGGGACGTTGACAGGCTTCACTGTCGACGACGACTTGAACGTGACGATGCAGGGCATCTCCAACGCCGGTGGCGCCATCGACGCTGCAGCGCAAGCTGTCGGGAACGGTATCCAGCTCTACGGGATCTCCTTCTCGATCGCGAACCAGTCAGGACTTCTTGCTGCGGCCCGCTCGCGGGCGATGCAGAACGCGAGGACCGAGGCGACGCAGCTTGCTGTCGGAGCGGGCGAGACGCTCGGGGGGATCGTCCGCGTGACCGATCAGGAGAACGCGGCACCTCAGCTCTACTACAACGGTGGGGACTTTGCGGCGGCGTCCGCGGGTGTCCCCGTCGACGCCGGCCGCCAGCCCATCAGCGTGCAGGTGACGGTGGTGTACGCGCTGAACGGCTGACGCGGCGCATCTCCGCGGTTGACTTCTCATGCCCGATCACGCACACTGGTCGGGCATGAGAAGCA
>JBKQLZ010000129.1:0-4282 GCA_052146895.1 Acidimicrobiales bacterium | reverse complement strand
CTGCAGGTTCGGAAGCGCAAAGTTCGTCGTGCCGTTCCCGCCGTACTGGGTGCCGAGGAGCGAGAACAAGGCCGTGTACTGCGAGATCGGGAGAAGCTGCCCGTCGCAAGTGAACCACCCGGTCGGGGCGAAGTTGTACGGGAAGACTCGGATCTCACCGACGAATGGATTTGCCATGGTGGTTCCTTTCCGCGGTCGGGTCAGTTGCGCGAGGGAAAGATGCCCTGCAGCGCGATGCAGTAGTTCAAGACCAAGTACGGCGAGCGGTTCTCGTGCGGCTGGCTGCCGCCAGCCGTTGCGACGGCACTCGGGTCGAAGTTGGTGTCGGGGGCAGCAGTCGAGAACGCCGTGTGAGCGTTGTTCGCCCACAGGTTGCCGCCGGGCGAGGCCGTCTGAGCAGCGCCGGAGCTCGCGTATGCAAGATGGCTGTGCGACGGGATCTGCGATGTCGTGAGCGTCACGGACTCGACTCCGACCTCCTCCCCGAGTTCGTACTCGGCACTGCCACCGGTGTGAGCAGGGCTCCGTCCCTGGAGGTTCGGCAAGTTGAAGTTCGTTGTGCCGTTCCCGCCGTAGGTCGTGCCAAGGAGGGCGAACAGGGCCTGATTCTGGTTGATGGCGAGCGTCTGCCCATTGCACATGGCCCAACCCTCGGGCGCGTAGCTGAAGGAGAACAGTCGTATCTCGCCGAGGTATGGAGTGCTCATCTCAGCTCCTTTCGGTCTTCCTGCTCAGGCTTCCGACGGGTAGATGCCAAATAGCGAGATGATGTAGGAAACAACGAGATACGGCGACCTGTTCTCGTGCGGTTCGTTGCCGCCGATCGACGACATCGCGGCGGTCGACAAGACGGCAGGCGATCCGGTGCTGGCCGGCGCGAACGGGTCGTCTGCCCATTGCGCGAACGAGTTGCCACTCGGGGCGCTCACGGTGCCGCTTTCAGCCACCGCCGTGGCGCTGTGATCATGGGAGGCAAGTTCGTTCACGGTCAAAGTCACGGTCTCGACGCCGCCGGACTCCCCTATGACGTAGGTGGAAAGCCCGCTGCCAGTGCCCTGGTGGACGCCGCGGCGACCCCGGAGATCCGGCAGATTGAAGGTGGTAGACCCGTTGCCTCCGTAGGTCGTGCCGATGAGGTTGAACAACGTGGAGTTCTGGGAGATGGCGATCGTCTGCCCGTTACAGAACGCCCAGCCGCTTGGCGCGAAGTTCCCGCCGAACATACGGATCTCACCGACGAATGGTTGTGACACGTTTCCTCACTCCCCGTCCGAACCGAGCAGGTTCATCGCTGCTTCGAACACGATCGACTCTCCGTCCTGTCGCACCGGGACCAAGAACAGCTCCACGGCCCCGAGGCCCTCGCGCTCCAGGCGATATGTGCCCTGCGACTCCGGACCGCCGGGCGGCACCACGAAATAGAGCGAGAACATGGTCGTGTGCGGGGCGCCTCCACGGTCTGCGAGCCGCTTCAGGCGCACGGTCACGCGCCCTCCCTCGCCGTCGAAGAGGTCGAAATCCTCTCCGACGTGCGGGCGGAAGAGGGCCCGGCTGAAGACCTTGACGTCTTCCATCAGCGACCTCCTCGCGCGACGACGATCTCGTCACGACCGGCCAGCGCTGCGGCGATCAGCCTGGCGCCGCTCCGCTGTTCGTCGCTCGCCGCCGCCTGCTTGGCGGGGCCGTCGGCGACGAAGGGGAGCGTGGGTGACTTGGTGTTCCACATGCTGGCGGCCTCCATACGTGCCACCCGTTCCGGGTCCGCATCGAGCTTGAAGTGCGTCAGCACTTCGCCAAGCGCTCCCGGGAGGTCTTCGTAGGCCACAAACATCCCGCGATCGTCGAGGTTGTTCCGCGCCGCCCGGCAGATCGCTGCCACGACTGCGACCGCGTGCTCATCGGGGGACATGCGAACGGCCTCCGCAAGGTCGAAGCCAAACGCCCCGGTTGGCGCGCCGCCTGCGACCATGAACGCCGGCGTGCTTCGCTCGAGGGAAACCAGGACCTCAACCGGGTCACGGTGTAAGAACACCCACGGAGTCTGTGGGAACGCGTGAATGAGCACCGGCAGCATGGTGGCGTGCCAGGCATCGAACTTGACGAACAGGCGCCGCTCGCCGTGCCGTGGTCTCCCCAACACGCTGAGGACCGCACGCAGCGCAGCCTGGCGCTCCTCGCAACCGAGAGAGCTGTTCCGCCACGTTCGCAGCACCTGGTCGACCGCCGGAGGCTCCGAGAGGACCAAGTGATCGGCGTCGGCCGCCAGCATCTGAGAGAGCAGCGTCGAGCCGCAGCGAGACATGTGGAAGACGAAGCCAGAGGGAGCAAGCCCAGGGGCGCGGTCGGTCTCGTCCAACAGCTCGGACAACGGCCCGGTCCGGCGCCAGGGTCTTTTCGGGGAATTTCCGTTCCGATGCTGAGCGCGGTGGAATTCCTGCACAAAGAACGGGAGGGTCAGCGGAGCGACGCCGGCGTCGAACCACTCCACCGAAGGGTTACCGCCGTGGGCCAACACGTGGATCGGCAGCCAGTGCTCCGGGCGCCACTCCAGCTCGAGGTCCACCTGGATGGTCGGTTCGCTGTCCGAGTCACTCTCAACGCCGGCGGGCACCGGCAAGAAGCCAAGGCGTCTGTACAAACGAACCGCCGCGCTCCCCGGCCTGACGTGGAGCCGCAGCCGCGCACCATCTTCGGCTGCTGTGGCCTGCAGACCGCGAATCAGGAACGTGCCGATGCCTCGAGCCCGGTGTTCGGGCAACAGTGCGATGTCGACCAGCCGGTGGACAGTCGTGGTGCGGTCGACATAGACGCGGCCGGCGGGAACGCCGTCGACGAGAACGACCTCGTGCACAGCGCCGGGAAACTCGGCCGCGTAGCTGTCCCGCTGCGCCTGGAACTGGAAGTCCAGGAGGTCATCAAGCTGGAGACTCGACATGCCGGGGATACCCGCGAGATCGTGGCGGGTCGACCGATGGAGCTGGCGCAAGAACGACTCGTCGAACGGGCCAACCGGGCGGAGCACCACCTGCGATCCATCGGGCCTCAGGGCTGCTTCGTTGCACAGCAAGGTCGTCGATGCACCCATCGTCATCAGTAGCGGTTGACGACAGCTTCGTAGCGCTGGCCCTTGCTCGGTAGCCCGACCGGCGAGAGGAACATCGAGAAGCGCCCGAGCCCGGGATGGGCAAGGACGTGGTTGCCACTTTCGGCGACCGGCCGGGGAGCGGTGAACAGTAGCGAGAAGCACTCGCCGCGGCCTGGTCGGGCCGTCGGGTGCGACTTCACTGCGACGAGTTGGACCTGCTGTGTGCGGCCGGACGCGTGAAGCGTGAAGGTCTCGCCCACCAGTGGCTTGAAGGTCGAGTACCGAAGCTCTCTGCCAGCGGCGGCGCTCGCCCGCGGACTGCGGACGCTCGCGCCGCTGACACCCTCACCGAAAAGGACCGTGGTCGCAGCCGCACCGACGCCTGCGGCGCCTAGCTTCAGAACATCCCGGCGACTCACTGCGCCCATGCGACCCCCCGACGGTCGTCGCGCAGCCACGGCGGGAGCTCCGCACGACGGCTGAGGTCCGGCATCTCGCCGGAACTACGCGCACCCTAGCCTTTCCGTCCTCCCTGGGAAACCCCCAAATTGAGGACGCCTCAGGAGCTGAGCGGCGGTCGCCTAATCAGCCCGCCGACGCAACCACCTCAGGCAAGCTCACCACCACGTGCAGCCCGCCCTCCTGCCTCGGGACCGCCGTGACCACCGCACCGTGAGCGTCGGCGATCGCCTTCACGATGGCCAGACCGAGGCCGTGCCCGCTCGAGCGCGAGGTGCGGTCCGCCCCGAGCCGCTGGAACGCACCGAACAGCCGGTCCACGTCCGCCGCAGCCACGACCGGCCCGGTGTTGCTGATCGCCACCCGGCTCTCACCTCCGGAACCGCTCGTCGCCACCTCCACGGTGCCGCCGGGCACGTTGTACTCCAAGGCATTGTCGAGCAGATTGGCAACCAGACTCTCGATCAAACTCATCTCCCCGCTCGCCGGCGCCGGCGCCAGCGACACCTGCAGCACGACGCCCACCCGTGCCGCGAGCTCCCGCCGCGACGCGACGACGCCCTCCACTACCACGGCGAGGTCCAACGGCTCCCGGTACTCGACCCCCTGCTCGCTGCTTGCGAGGGTCAACAGCGCATCGATCAATCGCTCCTGGCGCTCGCCCAGTGCTAGCACCTCCTCGCACGCCAGCCGCAAGCTCTCCGCGCCGGCGTCCGGATCCGCCAACGCCACCTGCAA
>JBKQLZ010000128.1:0-20796 GCA_052146895.1 Acidimicrobiales bacterium | reverse complement strand
ATGTCCAAGAGGTTCACGAAGAAGTCGTTCGTCAGCGTCTCTGGCCGGTCGGTGAACACGCCGTGTTGGGATCGCCCGAAGTTGGCGTTCAGGGCCCGCATGCCACCGACGAGCACCGTCAGCTCCGGGGCGGTCAGCTCCAACAAGTAGGCCCGGTCCAAGAGCAGGGTCTCCGGCGGCAACTTCTCTCCGGCTCGGAGGTAGTTGCGGAACCCATCTGCGGGGTGTTCGAGCACCGCAAACGACTCCACGTCGGTCTGCTCCTGCGAGGCGTCAGTGCGTCCCGGCACGAACGGGACCCTGCTGTCGTGCCCCGCCTTCTTCGCAGCTTCCTCGACGGCGGCGCACCCACCCAGGACGATCAGGTCGGCGAGCGAGACCTTCGTTCCGCCGGGTGGTGAGGCGTTGAAGTCCTGCTGGATCTGCTCGAGGGTCCGGAGCACCGCAGCCAGTTCAGCAGGTTCGTTGACCTCCCAGTCCCTTTGCGGCGCAAGGCGAATCCGAGCCCCGTTGGCCCCGCCACGCTTGTCGGTGCCGCGGAAGGTTGCCGCCGACGTCCAAGCGGTGGAGACCAGTTGGGAGATGGACAGTCCCGATGCGAGGATCTTGTCCTTGAGGGCATCGATGTCCTCTTCCCCGATCAGTTCATGATCGACCGCGGGGACAGGGTCCTGCCAGAGCTGCTGCTCCGAGGGAACCCACGGGCCGAGGTAGCGCGAGACGGGTCCCATGTCGCGGTGAGTCAGCTTGAACCACGCCTTGGCGAACGCATCTGCGAGCTGGTCCGGGTTCTCGTGGAAGCGCTTCGAGATAGGCCCGTAGATCGGGTCCATCTTCAGAGCAAGGTCTGTCGTCAGCATCATCGGGGCGTGCCGCTTCGACGGATCGTGCGCGTCGGGCACCGTGCCCGCGGCCGAGGCATCCTTCGGAGTCCACTGCTGCGCACCGGCGGGGCTCGTCGTGAGCTCCCAGTCGTAGCTGAACAGGTTGTCGAGGTACCCGTTGTCCCACTTCGTCGGCTCGTTCGTCCATGCGCCCTCCAGCCCGCTGCTCAGCGTGTCAGCGCCGTTGCCCCGGCCGAAGGTGTTCCTCCAGCCGAGACCTTGCGCCTCGACGGGGCAAGCCTCTGGCTCCGGACCGCCATACTCAGCACCGACCGCACCGTGGCACTTGCCGAAGGTGTGGCCGCCAACGATGAGCGCAACGGTCTCCTCGTCGTTCATCGCCATGCGAGCGAAGGTCTCTCGAATGTCCCTCGCGGAAGCAAGCGGATCGGGGTTGCCGTTGGGGCCCTCCGGATTCACGTAGATCAAGCCCATCTGCACGGCGCCGAGCGGATTGGCGAGCTCCCTGTCGCCGCTGTAGCGCTCATCTCCTAGCCACGTGTCCTCCGGCCCCCAGAGAGTCTCGTCGGGCTCCCAGATGTCCTCGCGCCCACCGCCGAAGCCGAAGGTCTTGAAACCCATCGATTCGAGGGCACAGTTGCCGGCGAAGATCATCAGGTCGGCCCAGGAGATCTTCCGGCCGTACTTCTGCTTGACCGGCCAGAGCAACCGGCGCGCCTTGTCGAGGTTCACGTTGTCGGGCCAACTGTTGAGGGGGGCAAAGCGCTGCGCGCCGCTGCCGCCACCGCCCCGGCCGTCGGCAATGCGGTAGGTGCCCGCGCTGTGCCACGCCATCCGGATGAAAAGCGGCCCGTAATGGCCGTAGTCGGCCGGCCACCAGTCCTGCGACGTCGTCATCACCTCGATGACGTTCAGCTTCAGCGCGTCGAGGTCGAGGGCCTTGAACTCCTCTGCGTAGTTGAAGTCCTCGCCCATCGGATTGGACTCGGACGGGTGCTCGCGCAGGAACTGCAGGTCCAGCTGATTCGGCCACCAGTCCTGGTTCGACCTGGGCCGATGCGGCTTGGGGGTCGGGGCGTGGATCACTGGGCTCTCGCTTTCGCTGCCGCTGTCAGACACTTGGGTCCTTCTCCTTCTTCGTTGTTGCCTTGTGATGGTTCGTTGCTCTAGACGTTGGTACCGCAGTCGCCGCGACACACTCGGGACATCGGCCCCAGTAGATGACCTCGGCTTCGTCGATCTCGTAGCCCGCGTCGTCGGCGGCCGTCAAGCAAGGGGTGTGGCCGACTGCACAGTCGACGTCGACCATCCGGCTGCAGCTCCGGCAGATGAGGTGGTGGTGGTTGTCAGCGACCCGGTCCTCGTAGCGGGCCGGCGACCCAGCGGGCTGGATCCGCCGGAGGAGGCCTTTGTCGGTGAGGACCGCAAAGGCGTTGTACACCGACTGACGTGAGATGGCACCGATCTCGGCCCGTACTACCGCGTAAATGTCGTCGGCAGTGCTGTGCCGTCGGTCGGACACTGCCCGCAGGACAGCCAGACGCTGGGCCGTGACGTGCAGACCGTGCCGGCGGAGAAGCACATCATTTTCAACGGATGTCTCCTTCGGCACGCGCGGAGCCTAACCCATATGCTGGAGTAAGTCTAGATCTGGCTCGATACCAGTTTTCTCGCCCAGCAGGCGGCGCGGGCACCTCCCGCTCCTTGATGCGGCCGTGGCGTTTCGGCATCCAGCTCACCCATTCTAATGGTAGATTAATGGTATGAAGACAACCATCGACAAGGCAGGTCGGCTGGTCATTCCGAAGGCAATGCGTGACCGTTTGGGTCTCCAACCTGGCGAGGTCGAGCTCACGGCTGATGGGGCTGCCCTCCGGGTCGAACCGGTGTCGGGAGAGACCCTTGTGGAACGTGACGGCCGCTTAGTCATCCCGTCGTCTGGGTCGCCCCTCACCGATGAGCTCGTAAGCGAGCTGAGAGATGCCGACCAGAGGTAGGAGTGTCGACGTTCTAGCGGACACCAGCGTGGCTGTCGCCATGGTCGTCGAGGACCACGAGTACCACGCGTCTACGCTGCGCGCCGTTGGCCGCCGTGTGGTGGGCCTTGCGGGTCATGCCGCATTCGAGACGTTTTCGGTGCTCACACGCCTGCCACCGCCGGCTCGACGGTCGCCCGATGCCATTGTCCGGTTGATGCGGGCCAATTTCCCAGAGAACAGGTACCTCGCGGCATCCGCGGCGGAAGCGCTCCTACCGAGACTCGCTTCTCTCGGGATCGCCGGTGGGTCGGTGTACGACGCGCTCGTTGGCGAAGTGGCCGCTGAGAGCGGTATGACTCTGCTCACACGTGATCGTCGGGCCCTTTCCGTGTACCGCGCGCTCGACGTCAAGGTAGAGATGATCGCCGGTTAGCCGAGCGCTGATTGGGCTTGTTCGCGGAACGAGGCGCGGACCGAGCGTCATTTGTCGAGGTAGCAAATGCGTTGATTTCGCCCGTCAGCTACCTTGCGAACATGGTCTCAGAGGTGGGGCGTCCTGCGGCGCTGGCAGGCATCAAGGTCGTCGAGATCGCCAATTGGGTGGCAGGACCGAGCGCTGCGGCGATCATGGCCGATCTCGGCGCCGACGTGATCAAGGTGGAGCCCCTCACCGGCGACGGCATGCGACGGAAGTTGCGCCAGGCGACCGTCGCCGATCCAGCCACGCTGACGGACCACCCTTTCCACCTCGCGAATCGGGGGAAGCGTTCGATCGCGGTCGACCTCGTCGATCCCCGTGGGTCGGCGTTGGTGAGAGAGCTCATCGCGGGGGCCGACGTCGTAGTCACGAACCTCCTCCCCTCGCGGTTGGACCGCTTCCAGTTGGGCCCGGATGACGTGCGGCGGCAGAACCCTCGGCTCGTCTACGCGCTCGTCACCGGCTACGGCAGCGCCGGCCCTGACGCGGACCGCATCGCGTTCGACCTCACCGCCTTCTTCGGCCGCGGTGCGATCATGAGCCTGATCGGCGAGCCCGGCGCACCCCCACCGCACTTCCGTCCCGGTCAGGGCGACCACTCGACCGGCCTTGCCCTGTTGAGCGGGATCCTCGCCGCTCTCTTCATGCGCGAACGGACCGGTGAGGGCCAGGTCGTCGAGACGGCGCTCATGCGCACCGCAGCGTGGACGATCGGCTGTGACGTCTCGGTGGCGCTCGTCGATCGCACCCAGCCGAACCGGCGTTCCAGGACCAAGCCAGTCAGTGCGTTCCACAACACGTACAGATGCGCCGATGGCGTCTGGTTGAACCTGCAGTCCCAAGACATCGCTTTGTGGCCAAAGTTCTGCGATGCGATCGGCCGCGCCGACCTCGGGGCGGACGAACGGTACGCCACCTGGGAGACTCGCTTGCACAACGCCGCGGAACTGGTCGCGATCCTCGACGCTGAGTTCGCCTCGCGGCCGTTCGCCGAGTGGGTGCCGAGGCTGGATGCCTCCGGCATCGCCTGGTCGAAGGTGGCCCAACTCCCCGATCTCGTGGACGACCCTCAGGCTCGGGAGAACGGCATGTTCGTCGCCGTCGACCACCCGACGGCGGGCCGCTTCGAGACGTTGGCCGCGCCGTTCACCCTCTCGCTTGCACCGCCTACCGTGCGCACCTGTGGCCCGGAGATCGGCGAGCACACCGCGGAGGTCCTGGCGGGACTCGGACTCGCCGAAGAAGAGATCGCTGATCTCCTCCAAGCGGGCGTCGTGCGCGCGCCCTCGATCGAGCCAGCCTGACGCCACGCGAGCCCGGACAGTCCATGACCGGGACGCAACGCGCTACTGCGTGACCCCGATGGGAACCTCGTCGAGATCGTCTCGAAGGTGACCTGATCACTCGCTCGCGCACGGGCGATCCTCAGAGCGCGAGGTGAAGGCGGAGCGCTTCGTCTAGCGCGGATAGCAGGTCCGAAGGAAGCGCTCCGATCCGCGGGCCTACTCGCTCCAGTGCGATCGACCGAATCTGTTCGGCTTGGGCTTTCGAGTCGCGATCAAGTCCGCTAACCGTCGCCGGTAGGAACACCTGGAACGGATAGACCCGCTCGGTGTTCGAGGTGACCGGCACGACCGTGATGACGCCCCGCCCGAGACGTTCGGCTGAGCTGTCTGCGCCGTCGTTGCTCACGACGACGGCCGGACGACGCTTGTTTGCTTCGGCACCCCTGACGGGTTCGAGGTCGACAAGACAGATCTCGCCTCGGCGCACTAGCTCAATCCGTCCCTCGAAGTGACCTCCCAAAGCTCCGAGTCCTCGCTCGCCGACCATTCTGCCCACGCGTCCTCGTAATCGGGTCCGAGCTCGGAGGCCCGCAGCAGCCGAACCGCCTTGTGCAGTGCAGCCGATCGCGACGCGATGCTCTGAGACGTCGCATAGGCATCGAGGAACTCGACGTCCTCGTCCGGAAGGCTCACGCTGACTTTCATACTTTCATACTACCCTTGGTAGGATAGATCTGCTACCCGAGGTGCAGAGCGAATGCGGGAGTCGTCCGACGGACTCTCTGTATCGTGCCGGCGGCGTCGATTGATCCGAACACCGAGACCTCAGGGGGGGCCCGTCATTCCGACCGAGGCCATGACCTCGGCCACTTGCGGGTTCCCATCGAAGAAGCTCTGGAACTGATCCGCGGTTTCCCATTCGTCCAAAACCACGAGTTCCCCGTCCCCGGCTGCGAATCGGTGCTCGGGAGCTCAGGTCATGAGAAGCAGCATGAATCCCATTGCAATGCACATGACAACGTGAGTGAGGTCGACGACCCAGCCAGTGGTCACGACCTCCTCGATGCTGAGCGCAGACGAGGAAGCGCCGTCGTCTCGCCGGTCCGCTCCCTCTGACGCGGCCGCTCCAGCAAAGGCGTAGGCCGGAGCATGGCTGCCGAAGTGGGAGGCGCCCTTGTTGGGCGAGGCCAAGGTGAAGATCGCCGACGCAAACAGGATGAACGCGAGAACGAAGGCGAGCCCGGAATCGAGCCTCGGTGCTCCTGTCGACGCGGACATCGACATCGACCCCGATGCCGACGCCGACATGGGAAACCAGTACATCAAGAGCATCGCGAAGCTCATCACCGCGTGAATTAACGCGTGAGGAGCGTGCAGGCCGTAGAGCTGGACGCATTGGATGCTGTGCACGACGAACCAGACCATCAGGAGACCGAAGATGATCTCCCAGACCGCGCTGGCGCCGAAGGCCCACGGGCCGACGAACATTCCGGCCATCGCCACCCCCATGAAGGTGTGGGAGATCTCGACGTCTCGGCCACCCGATCGTCTCGTCGCTACCGAGAGGAGCAAGAGCGTGAGACAGTAGGCCGCGATGCCGAGCATCAGGACGCCGAAGAGGTAGTACAACCACGAAGGTGTCGACATGGCCATCGTTGGTCAAGCCTCCTTTGCCGCGGGGGACAAATCTGCTCGGACGATCTGATTCGACCTCGTTCCAGAATTCGTCAAGGGCCAGTAGATCAGGGCCAGCAGAATGACCAGGAGACCCGAGTTCGGGTCGGTCGCCCCACCAGCGAGGATTCCGCCGAAGTTCTGCACGGCGATCCAGATGAGCGCGAATACGACAACGGCCAGAACGATTGTTGCCTGGGCGACTGGCGGCGGCAGGAAGACCCCTATTGCCACGATCACGCAGACGATTGCGAGCACGATCGCCAAGGTCGTCCCGTGATGGAGGAACAGCGCCGCGGCGGAGTTGTCGATACGGGCGAGCCAACCGGGCTCTCCCACGTTCACGCCGACGACCAGGTCGTGAAGAGCCTGGGGAGAGCGACCGGAGCCGACTACCGACAGCAGGGCGAGAAGCCCCCAAAGGACCGCCCAGATAGCTTTGGCCGCCCTGACACCAACTGTGCGAGCGGCGACAAAAGGCTCATCGGTGCCCTCGCTCGGCCACAGGAGCACGGCGAGCACGGCGTAGAAGAGCACACCGCCTGGACCGCCTCCAAAGGGCGTGGCTCCTCCTTGGAAGATCTCGCCGGCGGACTCACCGAACCACCAGACCCCCATCGCCCACACAATCGAGAGGGCCAGGGCGGGCTTGCACGAGCGCTTGTAGATGATGCCCAGCGCGATGAGGAACTGAATGCTGGCAAAGGCGGCATTGGTCCAGACGGGATGGTGGTCGATGATCGAGGCGTTCCAGACAACGATGTGGTGGAACCAGCTGGGATTCCCCGCTGCGAACCCGGTCAACATGCCGCTGAAGCCACTGGACCCCGGTGTGAACATGAACGGTTGGAGTTGCAGCGCCGCGTCGAGAAGCCAGATCGTGGCGAGAACCAGCCTGAAGGTTCGCTGGAGATCTCTCAGGGGCCGACGAGCCTCGGGTCGGGATTGATCCGAGATAGGCAGAGCGACAGGAGCGTCGGCGGCCTTGTCTTCGGTCATCGCCATCAGTCGCCACCCCTCTTTCGGGCCTATTACTACTAGACGTAGTAGCGGTGCACAACTGGAGTTAACCAGCTTCCATGGGTGCGAGACATCTCGGCGATTCCCTGGCGCAATGCCCTCCGGTCTGATAGGCCTACTACGTAATGTAGTAGGCACCAGGACCGGCGATGGGCACGGGACAGGTTCGTCCAGGGCCAGCCTTGAGTTACAACAGGGAGGGCCAGTGAGTGCGCTGACGACATGTGAGAACCCCATGTGTGCTTGCGTTCCCTGCACCTGCGCCTTGTGCCGCTGTGGCGCGGCGAGACTCGGCGAGCTCGAACGCCGCGTGATGGGCGTCTTCTGGGACGATCCCGATCACGAGCTGACTGGCCGCAACGTGGCGGACGCGCTGCCGGACTACGCCTACACGACAATGGCTACTGTTCTCGATCGCCTTTACCACAAAGGACTGTTGCGCCGCCGCGTCGACGGGCGCACCATCCGGTTTGCAGCCATCGGGACGCGGGCTGCGCACACGGCCGTGCTCATGCACGAGTCACTCGACGCAGCGGCCGACCCGGAGGGTGCGCTCGCACGGTTCGCCGAGACCCTGTCGCACTCAGAGGCGGAGGTCCTCCGCCAGACCCTGGACAGGCTCGAGCACAAGACCGGCGATCCGGGCAACTGAGCCCGTGGTCGGGCTCGAGACGACGCGATGCGACGAGAACCCGCGACCCGCGGAGGCTGGCTCGGAGCGGCTCGGCCCAGAGCCGCCGCGGCCGTCATCATCTTCGGGCTGTCAGTGACTGGCTGCGGGGGTGTTCCCAGTGCTCGAGCCCCACTGCCCGCCGGCCTCCATCCTTCGGAGATCGCCCGCATGGTCTGCCAGGTGAAGGCTGCCAGAGAGATACAAGAAGCTCTGGGCGAGGCGGCGGTCGTCACCGATCGGACCTGGGCGGATCACCGGTACTCCTGTGACTACCGATACCCCAGGGGGACGATCGTGCTCTCGGTGAAAGAGCTGTCCAGCTGGTCGCAGACCTTCGGGTACTTCGACGCCCTTGGGTCCAAGCTGAGCCGGGCACGGACGCTGTACGCACTCGGCCAAGGCGCGTTCCAGGCACGGGACGGGTCCGTGGTGGTGCGCAAGGACTGGAAGATCCTCCTGGTGGACGTCACCGGACTCCCGAGCAGGTTCGGATCGCCGCCGACAAGCTCAGGTGGCGTCGCCCTTACGGTTGCCGACGTGATCCTGGGTTGCTGGTCCGGGGACTGATGACCCTGCCTGACTCCGATCGATGCTTCGCGACTCCCTGATGAGCGCGCTCGGCTGCCGGTACGCTCGAGGAGCACCTGTCAGAGAGAACGGGGTCTCGGAGCCATGACTGCCGTCCAGACGATCGACGAGTCGCCAACTGACGCGACCGAGGTATCGCTCGTCATCACCGGCATGACTTGCGGCGCCTGCGCCGGTCGGATCGAGCGGAAGCTCAACGGCCTCGACGGGGTGCGCGCGACGGTGAACTACGCCTCGGAGCGGGCGACCGTCTCGATGGCGCCTCAGGTACCGGTACAGACACTGCTCGACGAGATCGAGTCAGTCGGTTACTCGGCTGAGCCGATCCTGCTCTCCGATCCTGGGACTGACCAAGCCCTTGAGACAGACCAGCGGGCGCGCTCGATCGGTCGGCGACTTGTCGTCTGCGCGATCCTGTTCTTCCCTCTTTGCGATCTATCGATCGCCGACTCCTTCCTCCCTGTGATCCGCTTTCCGGGATGGCAGTGGCCGTTGATCGTCCTCGCCGCTCCGGTGATCACCTGGGGCGCGTGGCCGTTCTACGCAGCTGCGGTCCGCAGCGCTCGGCACCTCACTTCCAGCATGGACACGTTGGTGTCGCTCGGCATTCTTGCTGCGACCGGATGGTCCTTATACGCGATGTTCTGGCAGGCGTCGCTGCGCTCGTCGCAGTCAGGGCTCTACTCCGTCACCCATCAGACCGGGGTTGCGGTTTACCTCGACGTCGCCACAGGGGTTACGACGTTCCTCCTCGCGGGCCGATATTTCGAAGCTGCGTCAAGACGGCGGACGGGCAATGCTCTCCGCTCGCTCGCCTCTGTCGCCGCAAAGAATGCAGCTCTGCTCGACAGCACCGGCACCGAACGCCGAGTGCCAGTCAGCGAGCTCGCCGTGGGGGACCGCTTCGTGGTGCGCCCGGGAGAGACCATCGCCACAGACGGGGAGGTTCTCCTCGGTAATTCGGCCATCGATCTCAGCTCTATGACCGGCGAGTCCATGCCAGTCGAGGTGGCTGCAGGGGACCGGGTAATCGGAGGCACCGTTGCGATCGCCGGGCGCCTGATCGTCCGCGCGACCAGGATCGGGGCTGAGACGCAACTGGCGCACATGCTGCAGATGGTTGCCGAAGCTCAGAATGAGAAGGCATCAGTTCAGCGCCTCGCCGACCGGATATGCAGCTTCTTCGTGCCTGCGGTCATGTTGATGTCCCTTGGCACCCTGTCTATCTGGATACTGACGGGCGCGCCGTCCGAGGAAGCGTTCAGAGCTGCGCTGTCGGTGCTGATAATCGCCTGTCCGTGCGCTCTCGGCTTGGCGACCCCCACCGCCATGCTGGTGGCATCCGGTGAGGCTGCTCGCGTAGGGATCTTCTTCAAGGGATACCAGTCGCTCGAGGCATCCCGCTCGATCGACACGGTCGTACTGGACAAGACCGGCACCGTCACTGAAGGGCTGATCGACGTCGTGGACGTGAGGACTGCGCCTGGCGTCGAACGATCACTGCTGCTGCGCTGGGCGGGCGCGCTCGAGCAGGCTTCCGAGCACCTAGTTGCCAGGGCCGTCGCGACAAAAGCTCGCGCGGAGCTCGGAGAGTTGCCGGTGACCGAGCAGTTCGTGAGCCTGCCCGGAATCGGCGCCGAAGGAACCGTGGAGGGACACCGGATCGCGATTGGCAGAACGTCATTATTCGCGCACTCTGAGACTCCACTCCCGCCCGACTTGGTCTCCGCTTGCGCTGAGTGGGAGGCCGCCGGTCGCACGGCAGTGCTCGTGAGTTGCGACGGCTCGGTTGTCGGAGCCCTCGCTCTTTCGGACTCGGTGAGGCCGTCGGCCGCTCCCGCCGTCCGGGAGCTTCGAGACCTAGGCCTTCGTTGCGTGCTCGTGACAGGTGACAACGAAGCGACCGCAAGATCCGTCGGAGCGTCGATCGGGGTGGACGACGTCATTTTCGGCGCCTCTCCGAAGGAGAAGGTGGACGTCATCCGTCTCCTGCAACAGGAGGGTCGATCGGTCGCCATGGTCGGCGACGGCGTAAACGACGGACCCGCGTTGGCGGCTGCCAATCTCGGCCTCGCAATCGGATCGGGCACGGACGTGGCGATCAACGCTGCGGATCTGATAGTCGTACGCGACGACCTGAGGGTGGTTGCTACGGCAATCCGTCTCGCGCGCCGGACACTGAGGACGATCCGAGGCAATCTGGCGTGGGCGTTCGGATACAACGTGGCGGCGATCCCGATTGCTGCGTGCGGACTGCTCAACCCGTTGATCGCTGCCGCCGCCATGGCGCTGTCGTCAGGCTTCGTGGTCTGGAACAGTTCGCGGTTGCGACACTTCCACTCTGACCAGTCGTCCCAGGCGAGCTGAGTTCGCCCGAGAGGAGCGACCTCTACGGCCTACGCCGCGCACGTTGGTCGTGTGCGATCACCACCCGAGTTCAGGCACGCGACTGCCGGAATGCCTCGCCGACCGCGGCGATACCCGTTGTGTCGGCGAAGGGACAGCTGAAGATGACCTCGTCGGCCCCGGCTTCTATGTGACCGGCGACCAGATCGGGGATCTCGTGAGGCTGGCCGACCGTGAACCCGGCGACCTCATCGGGCGAGCCACTTGCTGCCAACATGCCTCGCATCTCGGCGGTGTTCTCATCCGAAGTCGTCAAGATAAGCGGGCTCATCCACGTTATGTCCACCTCCGCCGGGTCACGGCCAACGTCCGCGCAGTGACGATGGAGCACCTCGATCTTGCGGGCGAGTGTGCTCACGTCGCCCGTGACGTTGCACTTGTCCGCGTAGAGGGCAACCAACCGCAGCGTTCGTTTCTCCCCGCCTCCGCCGATCATGATCTTCGGACCTCCCGCTTGCACGGGTCGGGGCAGATTGCGGGCGTGGTCGAGCCGGTAGTGTTCTCCCTCGTAGCTGACGTCGTCACCGGTGAACATCGCCCTGCACACCTGGACCGCCTCTTCGAGCATGTCCAGGCGCACCTTGTCGCTCGGGTACTCGACACCGAGGCCACGGTGCTCGACGTCATACCACGCACCTCCGATCCCGAGGATGGCTCGCCCGCGCGACACGATGTCCAACGTCGTGACGATCTTGGCGAGGATTCCGGGGTTGCGATATGTCACGCCGGTGACAAGGGTCCCCAGCTGCACCCGTTCGGTGCGCGCGGCTAGAGCGCCGAGCAGCGTATACGCCTCCAGCATTGGCTGGTCCGGCCCACCGAGGGGCGGCAGCTGGAAGTAGTGATCCATGACCCACACCGAGTCGAACCCGGACTCCTCCGCCGTCGTCGCCAGACCAGCGATGTGATCGAACAGGTCACCGGAATCGAAGCCGGAGAAGTTGGGAAGCTGAACGCCGATCTTCGTCATCGGGCCAAGGTACCGTCAGGAACCGCTCTCCCCTACCGCCGTGGCCTTGGCGAACCGGGGAAGCAATACTGGCGAGATGACCTACGCCAGCCGGATCGTCGGCACGCTCGCCAAGCTGCCCCCGGCTCGCACCGGCGCGATAGCTGTTGACCACGACATGCCGGCCGAGATGCCAGATGGCGTCACGTTGTTCGCAGATCGCTGGTACCCGGCAGATTCGATGACGGCGCGGCCGCCAGTCGTGTTGTTGCGTACGCCCTACGGTCGCCGGCAATGGGCCATGATCGGCCGCCTGTTCGCCGAGCGGGGCTATCAAGTGGTGATCCAGAGCTGCCGGGGCACCTTCGGCTCCGGCGGGGAGTGGGCTCCCTTCCGGAACGAACGCGCCGATGGCCGTGCGACTTTGGACTGGGTAGCGAGCCAACCGTGGTTCTCTGGCGAGCTCGCGACGTTCGGGCCGAGCTATCTGGGCCTCACGCAGTGGGCGATAGCCGAGGACCCTCCGAGCTTCTTGAAAGGCATGGCTCTTGCGGTTACGGCCTCGAAGTTCCGAGACGCTGTCGTCTACCCGTCGGAGAGCTTCGCCCTCGAGACAGCTCTCAGCTGGATGTACCAGGTGGAGTACCAAGAGCGCGGCCCGTCGAGATCGCTCGGCGCGTTGCTCGCAAGCCGGAGAGCGCTCCGGGCGGCCCGCGACGTTCGCCCTGTGTCCGACGCCGACACCAAGCTTGTCGGCCACCACGTCGAGTTCTTCCAGGACTGGCTCAAGCATGAGAAGCCCGACGACACCTGGTGGGAGCCCGTCGATTTCGGGCAGAGCTTCAAGAGCGTGCCACCAACAAGCCTTGTCGCGGGCTGGTACGACATCTTCCTGCCCTCCCAGCTCGACGACTATCAGGCTCTCCGGGCCGCCGGCAGGACCGCCAATCTCACCGTTGGGCCGTGGCACCACGTGAGCCCGGGAGGCGCAGCTGCCAGCCTGCGCGACGGCCTCGAGCTGTTCGAGAGCCAGTTCGGTGGCCATCCCGACCGCTCGTCGCGCAGCGCAGTGCGCGTCTTTGTAATGGGTGCGCGTCGCTGGGTCGAACTGCCCGACTGGCCGCCGCCATTTGTGGAGCAGAGGTGGCATCTCGGCCTCAGCGGGCGATTGCAGGGTGGAGTGGCCACGGAGTCGGCGCCGGACCGATTCCGATACGACCCGGTCGATCCGACACCGGGCATCGGAGGGCCTTCGCTCAACTGGAGCAACGCCGGTCGGAAGGATCAGCGCGCGAGAGAGGACCGAGCAGACGTTCTCACCTACACGAGCGAGACCCTCGCCAAGGATCTCACGGTGATCGGCCCGCTCAGGACCGAGCTCCACGTGCGGTCGACCCTCGAGCACACAGACTTCTTCGTCCGCCTCTGCGGCGTGTCGCCTCGGGGTCGATCGACGAACTTGAGCGACGGCATCGTTCGGCTCCGGCCAGGCGACGTGACCAAGTCTCCCGACGGTTCACTGCTGTTGCAGATCAACATGTGGCCGACGGCGAACACCTTCAAGCGAGGGCACCGGATACGGCTTCAGGTGTCGAGCGGCGCCCACCCGCTGTTCATCCGCAATCCGGGAACGGGCGAACCACTTGCGAGTGCGACCAGCATCAAGGTGGCCGACCAGGAGGTCTTCCACGACGCAGAGCATCCCTCGGCCCTCGTGCTGCCCGTGAGCAACGGTTGATCGCGCCGTCAGCGTGGCGGATCCTCCCCCGTAAGCCCGTCGACTGACTCACGGATGAGATCGGCATGGCCGACATGCCGGGCGGGCGTGCTCCTCGATGACGTCGATCAGGTGACGGCGCGGGCTGGGCGCCTGACCGTCGGGCCACGGCCGCCGTCCACCCATGGGAGCCAACACGATCGGGTGCTCGACCTGCAGCATCTCCGTGAATTCCGTCCGCAGCGCCATCTCCGGTCTTGCGGCCGGAGGCCCTCGGGGGTGCTCACCGATGAGTCGTCTTGCGGTGCCGCTAGGGGCGGCGGCCAGAAGCGTCGAGAAGCTTGAGTTGCGTAGGCGCGTCCTGCGGCAGTGTTCCGCTTGGCCCATCACCGAAGAAGCCCGTTGATCCCAACACGGGCACCATCGGCTCCATCTCCTTCCAAGCGTGTTCCACCAGCGGAGCGTTCAGGGACTCGTTCGTCCCGATCGCCCGAGCGACATCCCAGGAGTGCACGACGAGGTCTGTGGTTCGAAAGCGGAGTAGTTGCCTAGCGGAAATCTCGCCAATGGCCGTCTCACATGCGCGTTCGAGCGCATCGTCTTGTGCGAACGCGCGGACTTGAGCCGCGAGGCTCTGGTCGAACGCGCCCAACGCGTCGTCGCCAAGCAGATCACGATCTACGAGAGCCGATGCCTCGTCGTGACTTGCCCCATCCAGTAGGTAGGCAGCTCTCCGATTGCCCGCCACGACATGATTGACGAGCTCTCGCACGGACCACCCGTCGCACGGAGTGGCAAGACCCCAGCTGCCCGCGTCGATCGTGCTCAGCCGGATACGGAACTCCTGACCGGCAATGGCCAGGTACTCCCGCGGGCTCATCTCGACATCTGCTGGCACCGGTCACGGAAGGTAGCACCGTCCGTCCTAGCATTCGCCTATGAGCTGGGACGAGGCGTTCGGGATCCGCTACGAGGAGTGGTCAGCTCACATGACAGACGACGTCGCCTTCTACGTCGAGCTCGCGCGCACCGCAGACGGACCGCTGGTCGAGCTTGCGATCGGGAACGGGAGGGTCGCTATACCCGTCGCGCAGGCGACCGGCCGGCGGGTTGTAGGCATCGATTCGTCGCCAGCGATGCTCAATCAAGCGCGCACCCGCGCCGTCGCCGCGGGGGTGGACCTCGACCTGAGAGAGGGCGACATGCGCGACCTCAGCGTCGATGAGCCGGCCGCGCTGATCTACTGCCCGTTCCGCGCCCTGCTGCACTTGCCCACCTGGGCCGACCGCCGCCGCACCTTCGAGCGCGTCGCTGCATCGCTCCGGCCGGACGGCCGCTTTGCCTGGAACGCCTTTGCCTTCGACCACGAGATAGCCGCGGGCCTCGATGGTCATCAGCAGGCCGAGCCGGTACCTCACACGGTCCGGTACTCCGTTGGCGACAACCGGATCGACATCGCACTCGACGACGGTGCGAAGAGCTCCCTCTGGTGGGCAACGAAGAACGAGTGGCTCGGTCTCCTCGACGTCAGCGGTCTCAAGCTGGAGGCACTCTACGGCGGCTTCTGTGGTGAGCCGTTTGCCGACGACAGCCGGGAGTACGTGTTCGTTGCGCGCCTTTGAAGGCAACGCCTCGTAGACTTCAGTTCATCACGATCGAAGACCGACTCCAGCTTCTCGGGATCGAGCTGCCACAGCCGTTCCCCCCGGCCGCGAACTATCTCGCCTGCGTCATCGACGGAGGGCTTGTACACGTGGGTGGGCACGGTCCGATTGCGGGCAGCGAGATAGTCCGGGGCAAAGTAGGCGGCGATCTCACGCTCGAGCAGGGTCGTCTCGCGGCTCGGATGACGGCGCTCTCGATCCTTGCAACGCTCAAGGCAGAGCTGAGCGATCTCGACCGGATCGAGCGAATCGTAAAGGTATTCGGGATGGTGAACGTCGCTCCCGGATTCGATCAAACCCCTGCGGTTATCGACGGCTGCTCGGACGTGTTGGTGGAGATCTTCGGAGAGGCCGGACGGCACACCCGCTCGGCGGTCGGTCTCGCGGCGTTGCCGTTCGGCATCGCTGTCGAGATCGAGCTGATCGCTCGTCTCCGCTCCTGAGTTTGCCTAGGACGCCACCCTCACAGAGCTGCTGGCCGGGCTAGCGGTGCCGGACCAGTCGAGTTGGACCGGCGTGTCGGTGTAGATCCACGTCCCGTCCGGCACGTTGAGCTCGGTACACGAAGTCGTTGCGACGACGCCGCCACACCCCGACCCGATCGTCTGCACCGCTCCTGTGGAACTGTTGTAACGGTTCACTTGGTAGCCAGCAACGGGCGCGCCGTCGACGAACGTCGCGGCTGGCCAACTCACAGTCACGCGATCCCCGTTGGCACTCACGGTCGGCGTACCGCCCGTGGGCATGATGAGCCCGCCTGCCCCTGCCCCGCCCGCGCCACCAGCGGACCAGGCCGCGAACGCCGGAGATGCGACAACCGTGACCGCAAGCAGTGCGAGCAGTGCGCCGAAAGCCCACCGCAGGCCTCGGACCCTGGATGCCATCATCACGCCTTTCTCGCACGCCCGCGGTAGTGCAGCGGGAAGCGAGCGCCCTCACAGCCGTTCGGGGCGCTATGGAGAAGGGTGGCATGAAGCGTGACCCGAGCGGACTTGTGGGCCGCCACTTTCAGGCGGCCGGAGAACGCAGGAATGCTTACGTTCGCGCCGCGGCACCTAGGGCCTGCCCGGCCCACCCTGACCGTCAGTGAGGTGACCACGATCGCGAACGAATCCGGGTTCGTGACCTTCAGCACGAGCGGCACTCTCCCTCCCGGATAGAGGCCCTTCGTCGAGCCGGCGATCTTGAAAGAGGCTTGTGTACCCCCTCCTTGAACCGGCAAGCATGCAGAGAGGATCAACGCGGCGGCAGCAAGCGCTAGCAGCGCACGCCGAGAGGCGTGCCGGCACTCAACCGGCACGCCTCTCACCCTGGAGAAGGTCATCAAGGTTCTCCTCGTCGTCCCGGACGCGAGCGTCGGGAGTCTCAGGTCTGGGTGCCCGAGACGGTGACCGGTACCGTGAACACCACGCCCTGACAGCCATTCGGGGCGGCACCCGCCAAGTCGAGGACCCCGAAGATCTGAAGTGGTTCGCTCGTGGAATCAGCTGGCACCGGGATATTGGCTGTTGTCGGTGCAGTGGCGTCGACGCTGATGTTCGTGTTCGGGCAGTCAGTGGTGTCACCCGAGGTCGGTGTGCCCCAAGACAGGCCGGTGACATTGACGCCGTAGGGATTCGGGTTCTGGATGGTCAGGTAGACCCACCCGGCCGGGCCCCCAGGATAGAGCGAGGCTCCCACCGGACCCGGCGCCACCGCGGTTACGACGAGGGACTGGGCTGTGAGCGCCCGCCCGGCGCCGGAACCTGTGCCCGAGGCCGACCACGCGGCAAAGGCCACTCCGCTGCCGAGCAACACCGCCCCAGTCGTTGCCGCGATGGCGATCAGACTCTTCCTCTTCTTCACTTGCTCTCTCCTTTGTTGACGGATCGGCGTGGCACGGTCACCGTGACGCGGCCGATCGATTCAGACAGTCGGTATTCAGCGCTGCGGTAGACCGCTCAGACGTACGTCCCCGCGTGTCAGCCGCTCTCAGCCCGTGATGGTGTGCCGTCGTCGGACCGGAGCGCGGCGAGCTTGGCGTCTGCGATGACGAGCACGGTCGGGACCTGCTCATCCTCGATCGCGAGCGCTACCGCGATGACATGCGGGTCGACACCCTCGTCACGGAGCCGGATGGCAACAGCGTGCATCGCCGGAAGCTCGCCGACTTGAGGGGAGGGGTCCACGACCTTCACGGTACGGACGCGACGCGACGCCGTCCTCTGTAACGACTACTGAACTTTGTGCCCCGACTACTGAGGCGCAGTGTCGATCACTGCCGCCGCGAGGCCGGCACGGTCGGACACGCCGAGCTTGACGTATGCGTGATGCAAGTGGCTCTCGACGGTCCTGACTGACAGGACCAGGCGCTTCGCTATCTCCTTGCTGGAGCGCCCAGCGGCGGCCAGCTGAGCAACCTCCATCTCACGTCTGGTGAGACCCACTGTCGCGACGTTGGTAACGACTGCGGCGGAGCGCGACCCCTCGCAATAGCTCGCGAACCCAGTCGCCAACCGGGACGCGGCCTGGGCGGCTCGTGCCTGGTGCCGTCGCGTGTGAATCCTTGCGGCTGCTGCGGCCGCGGCGGCCGCCATCGAAAAGGCGGACATGCGCGCAAGCTCCTCGCTCGAGACAAGGAGAGCTTCAGCGTCGTCCGCCACGAGCGCCGCCGCGTGGTGAGCGAGGGCAGCCACGAGCTCGCTGTCGGTCAACGCCGCCAGCTCGCTCAATCGCTCCGCGAATTCGCCCGAGGGCTCCACGCGCAGGCACGCGTCGAGCAGGAGCGCCTCGTAAGCGACCATCCCGGCCTCCCGCGACCAGGCAACTCCGGCCAGACCGGCCTCGAGCGCCGCTGGCGGCCGTCCGGCCAGGCTGTGGAGCGCCACCTCGGCCAGATACCGCGAGTGCTCGAAGTGCCTGGGGATGGGTTGGATCCGGCGCGCCTCGTCGAGAGCGGCCGCCGCACCCTCCTCATCACCGCTCTGAGCTCGCGCACAAGCCAACCCTGTGAGCGCCCAGGGCCGGTACCCCAGCCGGTCACGTTCGGCCAGCAGCCCTGCCGCGTCCCTAAGCAGCCGTGCGGCGCTCGCAGGCCGACCCTGTCGCAGCAGGATGTCGCCGGCAAGGATTCCGAAGACCGCTGCTGCATCGGACTCCCCGGCGTCGAGGGCAACCTGTCGGCAGGACTCGGCGAGCTCTTGAGCTTGCTCGTGACGTCCCATCGATGAGAGCACGCTTGCCCGAACGAAGAGCAGGTGCCCGACTTCGGTCTCGCGTCCTTCGCGCTCGAGAGCGAGGGGAAGAGACAGCTCGACAAGCGACATCGCCTCGGAATACCGGCCCAGGTAGGCGAGCCCCGCCGCCGCGAACGGTGCGGCCGCGCACTCGCTCACGTCTACGTCGAGCATCGATGCGATCTTCTCCGCGCTGGCGAGCGCCTCCGCTGGGTGGCCCGTGTGCATCTCGATATCTGCCAGCCCGCGGTAGACCTCGGCAAGAAGCGCCGGAGTGCAGTCCGCAGACGCCTGCGCTGCGGCCCGCATGAGAGCTGCCTTCGCCTCTTCCACGCGGGATCGGCCCCAGAAGAGAGTCCAGGCGAGGCCAATCGCGAGACGCAACCGATCGTCGGGGGCAGTGGCTCGCGCGGAAAGCTCCGCAAGAACGGCCTCTGCCCCAGAGATGTCGCCGGTCCAGGCGAGCGCCGAGGCCAGGGCCGCGCCCTCGGGGATCGCGTTCGCCTGCTCGTAGGCAGCGCGCGCGAGGCGGACAGCCAGCTCCAAGTCGCGCGGGACAGCCGTATCCGATTGCCCTCTGACACCGACAGGCACGCCAGGCAGGATCTCATCCAGCCGGGCGGAGATGGCCTGCCCGATCAGTGAAGCCTGGGCACCAAGCGCGAGAGTTAACGGGTCGACCTCGAGACCTGAATCGGCCGACCAGCAGGCCAAGCGGACCCTGTCCGAAGCTCTACGAGCCCCTGTGCGCCCGAGCGCATCGACAAGATTGCGCCTGACGGACCGCTGCTGGAGCGCCGGCATGCGTCCCCGCATCACCTCGGCATGCAATGGATGGGAGATCACGACCTCGAGCCGTCGGCCGCTGACCTCGATGGCGACGAGACCTCGGGCCTCCAGCCGCTCCAGGGCCTCGTTCGTTGTGAGGCCGGACAAGAGCCCGAGCGGTAGGGACCCTGCCACCGCGAGCATCTCGACAGCGGTGAGCTCGTCCGCGTCGAGGCGGCCGAGCCGCGCGGCGACGATCTCCTGCAGCCGCGCGCCAGTCGCCCACTCGCCGCGCCACCGCCACTCGCCATCTACTTGACGCAATGCGCCACTCTCGGTACTCGAGAGCACGACCTCCCGGACGTAGAGAGCATTGCCGGCGGTCACCTGCCAAATGCGATCGGCAGTGCTTGCCTCGACCGTCCCGCCGAGCGCCGCTGCCAAGAGCTCGTTGATCTCCCTCCGAGAGAGTGCTTGCAAATCGACGCGCTGCGCCAGCCCGTCCTTCCAGAGGTCCGTCAGCGCGGCAGGAGGGTGAACCCCGGAACGGATCGTGACGAGGACAGCGATTGTCCCGCCGGCGACCGCCTGCTGCAACAACGCCGCCGAGGCCTCATCGAGATCGTGGCCATCGTCGACACACACGAGCAACCCCCGACCAGATGACATGCCGAGCAGCGCCTGATGCACGGAGGAGCTCAGCGCGGCCAGGTCTGCGGACGGCTCGGTCTGCAGCACGGTCCGGAGCGGGCCGAGCGGCACACCTGACAGGCTCGCGCTCGCGCGGAGAGACAGCGTTGCCCAGCCCTCGGCAGCCGCTTCGGCGGCAGCGGCAGCAGCGAGTCGCGACTTCCCTACCCCTGCCGGGCCACTCAGGACAGCGCTGGCGCTCTTGCCCGATCGCAGCCGACGGAGGAATGCGAGCTCCTCGACCCGACCCACCAGCGGCCACTCGACCTGGTCAGTGACCGAACCACCTCGCGACGAGGCGCTACGAGGCGTCGGCGGCTCTGATGAAAGCGTAGTTCCTTTCGATCGCGCCACGACGCGCCCCAGACCTCCTTGCCCGCCCGGCGAGCTTCCGTCCAGGCTAGCGGCATGCTCTGACCCGAATAGGCGCTGAGATCATGCCTGGGATCGACGGCGCGTCGGCCTCGCCACAGAGACTGGGGCATGGGGTGTGGGAACTAGCGCTGCCCTTAGTTAGTCTCGGAACTGTCCTCCGCGAAGCTGCGGGCGGCGTGGGTCGAGTAGTCCATTCCGTAGACGCGCTTCAGATCCGCGATCGCCGCCAATGCCGCCGTGCTGTGCGGGCTCGCGCAGGCCTCGCCCTCGTCACCGGGAACCGGTTCGAAGGAGTGGAGCACGATCTTCTCGAGCAGCTCACCAAGGGTGATGCCGTCGAACTCGGCCAAGCCCTTGAGGACCTTGACCATTCTCTTCTCGAGCCGAACGCCGAGCTGGACTCTCTCGACAACGACTGCTTTGCGACCTTCGGCCATCTGCCCTCCTTGTTACCTAGGGACCAAGTTAC
>JBKQLZ010000127.1:0-4613 GCA_052146895.1 Acidimicrobiales bacterium | reverse complement strand
GATTTCCTCGAAAATGGTCTTGGAGTCATCCAGCGCGTCGCGATTTTGATCGACGTGGGCGGCCTTCACGGTGTCGCCGACACGGAGGGTTCCTTTGTCCGGCTTTTCCTGGCCGACGATCATCTTGAAGAGCGTCGTTTTCCCGGCGCCGTTCGGGCCGATCACGCCGACGATGCCTCCCGGTGGCAGGAGAAACGACAGCTCGTCGATCAACAACCTGTCCCCAAAGCCCTTGACGAGCCCTTCGGCGTCGACCACGCGGTCGCCGAGACGAGGACCGGGTGGGATCGTGATCTCGAGCTTGTCGGAGCGGCGCTCGGATGCCTCTGCCTCGGCAACGAGGTCGTTGTAGGCGTTGATGCGGGCCCTGCCCTTGGCCTGTCGAGCTCTCGGCGACATGCGGATCCAGTCGAGCTCTCGCTGCAGTGCCTCCTGCCGCGAGCTGTCAGCTTTCTCCTCGCCGCTGAGGCGTGCCTGCTTCTGCTCGAGCCACGACGTGTAGTTGCCGTGCCAGGGGATCCCCGCACCCCGGTCGAGCTCGAGGATCCACTCCGCCACGTTGTCGAGGAAGTAGCGGTCGTGGGTGACGGCGACGACGGTGCCGGCATACTCCTGCAGCGTCCGTTCGAGCCACGCAACGGACTCGGCGTCGAGGTGGTTCGTCGGCTCGTCGAGGAGCAACAGGTCTGGCTTTGCGAGAAGCAGTCGGCACAGGGCGACGCGACGGCGCTCCCCGCCCGACAGCGTCGTGACGTCGGCGTCCGCCGGTGGCAAGCGAAGGGCGTCCATGGCGATCTCGAAGGTTCGCTCGAGGTCCCACGCCCCGGCCGCGTCGATCTTGTTCTGGAGGTCGGACTGCTCGGCGAGAAGCGCGTCGAAGTCGGCGTCCGGCTCGCCGAAGGCGGCGCACACCTCGTTGAACCTGTCGACGAGCGCCTTCGTCTCAGAGATCCCGTCTGAGACGTTGCCGACCACGTCCTTTGCCGGGTCGAGCTGAGGTTCTTGAGAAAGGAACCCGACGGTGAATCCGGGAGTGAGACGGGCCTCGCCACTGAAGCCGTCGTCAAGGCCAGCCATGATCTGCAAGAGCGAGGACTTCCCGGAGCCGTTGGCGCCGATGACGCCGATCTTCGCCCCCGGATAGAACGACAGGTTGATGCCGCGCAGCACCTCCCGATCGGGCGGGTAGAAGCGCCTGAGGTCGCGCATGGTGTAGATGAACTGTGGTGCCATGCCAGCCAGTGTGGCGCGGATCGAGCCTGGCTCGGAACGCCGCTGCTGGCCCCGGCCGCCCGTTGACGATCGCTGTCAGGTGACGACGCCCAGTTCAGGCCGGCAATCCAGCAAGGAAACCGATAATCGCCTCGTTCACGGCGCCCGGATGGGTGAGGTTGGCGGAGTGCGTCCCGTCTTGGATCGTGACCACGCTCCCGCTGCCGGACAAGCCGGCCGCGAGCGTCTCGGCCTTCTCCATCGAGATGGCCACGTCGGCGGTGCCGTGGACGACGAGGGCAGGAACGGTGATCTCACCGAGCCGGTCCGTCACGTCGTCGCGGGTGAGCAAGGCGTTGCCGGGCAGCGCCACCAACTCCTGCGGGCGCCCTTGCCACTTGGCCTTCCAGACCGCATTGAGGTCGGGGTCGCCGATGATGATCGAAGCCGTGACTTCTGCCAGCTCGTCGGAGGGCCCGTTGGCCACCCAATCGTCCAGCATCCCCTGGTAGAGAGGCACAACCGCCGGGTCTTCCGTACCTGCCTGAGTGTCGAGAAGAATCAAGGCCCGCACGCGTTCGGGGGCGCTGAGCGCCACCCGTAGGGATATGAAGCCCCCTTGGGACATGCCTCCCACGATCGCTCGCTCCACCCCAAGGTGGTCGAGCAACCCGAGGGCGTCTGAGGCGAGATCCCAGTATGTGTACGGCTGACCGTCCCACTCGGTATCGCCGAAGCCTCGCTCGTCCCATGTGATCACCCGGTGGGTGTCGCGAAGGGTCGCCACCTGGGGCGCGAACATCGTCCGGTCCATTAGGAACCCGTGGGAAAGCAGGACGACTGGGCCATCTCCCCCGGTGTCGTCATAGGCGATCTGCTGGCCGTTGACCGGTGCCGTGAGCATCAAGACTTCTCCTTGCGATCGCCGTGTGTCGGCGTGCCATCTGCCGCGGCAGTGTAGGTCGGACCGATCGACCAGTCCCTGCCGTACGGGATAGCACCGGATTCACGTCACCGCCTGCTTCAACGTGCACGTCCGCCGGTAGGATGAGGCGTGTGCGACGGTATCTACTGCTGTCGTATCGAGACCTCACTCAGATCTTCTGAGGGTCCGGCAGCGACGCTCCTCGCGACCCAGGCGGCGAACGCCAGCGGCATTTCAAGGCACCGCAACGGGAGGACGATCTCGCAGATCATCTTCGGGACCCTTTGCGATGCTCGCGAGGAGGGCTATGAGCGTGAGCGCACATCCGGTGCAAGTCAGTCGTTCACGCTTGCGCGTTGGGCGTCACTCATGACCGTCGCCCCCTCCCCTCCGAAGGAGGATTATCGTCTGCTTGCCGACGCAGACGTCCGTTTTATAGCCGAATCGATACCTCACATCGTCTTTATGGCGGGCGCTGACGGGTCAACGGAATACTTCAATCGGCAGGGCACCGACTACACAGGGCTTCCACCGGAGGCGAACTACGGCTGGAGCTGGGTGTCATTGCTGCACCCGGACGATGCCGAAGGAGCGCGTGTCGCGTGGGAGGCGGCGGCCCTCGCAGGGACACCGTTCCAGTACGAGTTCCGCATCCGGAGGTTCGACGGAGAGTACCGATGGCACTCGGTGCTAGGTCGGCCCATTCGGGACGCGAAAGGCGCAGTGGTCAAGTGGATCGGAACGGCGACTGACATCGACGACGCCACTCGATCCGCTGCTGATCTGCGGATCTCGGACCTCAAGACGGCCGAGGCGTTGAGGCTGCTCGAGACGATCCTGTCCAACGCGCCTTTTGGCTTCGCCTTCGTAGACCGTGACTTCCGGATCGTCCGGTTGAACGAGGCGCTCGCGGCCGCTACCGGGTTAACCGTTGCTGAGTGCCTGGGTCAGACCGTGAAGTCTGTCGTTCCGGGACTCTGGGCTCAACACGAATCGCTCTACCACCACGTCCTCGACAGCGGAGAGGCGCTCCTGGACCTCGAGATCGCGAGCCCGGATCTTGCCGTGCCCGCACAAACTCGTCAGTGGTTGGCCAGCTACTACCCGGTGTCCTTGGAAGACGAGATCATCGGGATCGGGGTCGTCGTGGTCGACGTCACGGCCCGCAAGGCGGGGGACGACGCTCGCCAGCTGCTCTCCGCCATCGTCGGCGGCTCGGCTGACGCCATCTTCGGTGCCACCACAGGAGGCACGGTCACCAGCTGGAACGCCGCCGCCGAGCGACTGTTCGGATATGAGGCCAGCGAGATCATCGGCCAACCTGTGGTCTTGCTAGCGCCACCAGGTCGAGTCGACGAACAGGTGCAGATGCGCGCCCGCCTATCCGCCGGTGGGCCACCTGAGCGTCTCGAGACTGTCCGCCAACGTAAGGATGGCAGCACGGTCGAGGTCCTCATCACGGCTTCGACAGCGCTCGACGACCTCGGAAGGGTCGTTGGCCTCTCGGTGATCGCCCGTGACATCACCGAAGCTCAGGAAGCCCAGCGAGCGCTGGAGGTCAGCCAGCGGCGCCTGGCGGACGCGCAGCGCATCGCTCATATCGGAAGCTTCGAATTCAACGTAAGCAAGGGTGAGCAGACGTGGTCAGAGGAGCAGTACCGGATCCTCGGGCTGGATCCCGGCATGGAGCCGGGCGATGAGCTCTACATGTCGAGAGTCCATCCCGAGGACGCGACAGCTCTCGAGAAGATCTGGAAGGCGGCAACCGAACGGGGCATCGGCTTCGATACCGCGTACCGGGTCGTCCGGCCCGACGGGGAGGAGCGCTGTGTGCGAGCCCGAGCAGTGGCCGAGGTGGCCGAGGACGGCTCGGTCCTCAAGCTGGCCGGGACGCTTTTGGACGACACGGAGTGGGTGGCAGCCGAACGGGTGAGGCAAATGGCCGAGACGCGGTTCGAGATTGCTTTCGAACAGGCAACCATCGGTTCGGTCATCACCGACTCAAGAGGCGTTGCCACCAAGGTGAACCCCGCATTGTGCGCGCTGCTCGGAAGGCCGGCGGATGTGCTGGTCGGGCGGTCATGGGTCGAGTTCACCCATCCCGACGAGGTGCCGCTCGTCGCCGCCGTGATGGCGCGAGTTGCGGCTGGGCACGATACCTACGAGGACGAGCGGCGATACCTCCGGCCGGACGGCTCTGTGGTGTGGGCCTCTTGCCACGTGACCTTGGTCCGGGACGAGGCCGGGAAGAGGCCGTACTTCTTCTCGCAGCTGCAGGACATCACTGCGCGCAAGCAGGTGGAAGGAGAGCTTGCTCACCAGGTCCTGCACGACACTCTTACCGGCTTGCCGAACAGGGCACTCCTCAACGACCGCCTACTCCACGGCCTGGCGGGTTCACGGCGGCGCGGCAAACAGTTCTGCGTGTTGTTCCTCGACCTTCACAACTTCAAGGTTGTCAACGACTCCTTCGGGC
>JBKQLZ010000126.1:0-6601 GCA_052146895.1 Acidimicrobiales bacterium | reverse complement strand
GGTCAACGCGATTGTTACCTCGTGCACCGAGACGGCTGACTCGAGTTCCATCAAGGGCCAGTTCGATTTCAGCTTCCAGAAGATAAAGGTGACGTCGACCTGATAGGCCCGCGATGGGATTAGCCTGAGGCCGATGCCTGAAGATGCCGTCCTCCGAGTAACCGAGCCCGCTCGCGAGATGGTGATCGGCATCCGCGACGGTGAGGAGAACAGCGACGCGCTCGCTCTGTGGCTCGAGATCAACGGCTCCTCGCGCGGCTCGTACACCTACGACATGTGGTTCCAGCAGGCGTCCGACGCTGGGCCTTCGGACGCCGTGCTCGACGTCGACGGCCTCACGGTGATCATCGCTGCGAGCAGCGTTGCCAATATGACCGGCGCCACTCTCGACGTCGGTGACAACGACGGCCAGCAGGGCCTCGTGATGTTGAACCCGAATGCGCCCCCATCGGCCCGCCCGGTCTCTGACATACCGACGGCAGACCTATCCGACCCGCTCTCTCAGAGGATCCTCGAGGTCCTCGAGCAGCAGGTCAACCCTCAGATCGCCATGCACGGCGGTTGGGCGGAGCTCGTCGCCTTCGAGTCCGGGACGGCGTACGTCCGGATGGAAGGCGGTTGTCAGGGTTGCGGCCTGGCGGCCGTGACGCTCAGCCAGGGAATCACCGTGGCGATCCAGGACGCCGTTCCCGAGGTGACCGACGTCGTCGACGTGACGGATCACCAGTCCGGGGCGAACCCTTACTACGAGGCGGCCAAGAAGTAGCTCCGCGCGGTGCTCGGTCTCAGGCGAGGAACCGCTCGAACCACGCCACAGTCCGCGCCCAGCCGTCACGGGCCGAGGCCTCGTGGTAGGCCTCCCGCTTGTCACAGTGAAAGCCGTGGCCCGCGTCGGGGTAGCGGACGATCTCGGTCTCGACCGGCGCCGATTCGGCGAGTCGCGTGCGGAGCTCCTCCACTTCTTCGATCGGGATCCCCTGGTCGAGGTCGCCGAACAAGCCCAGCCAGGGCGTCTTCATCTCTGCCAGGTTGTCCGCCAGGGGGGCCAACGCCTCCGAGCGCCCATTCAGGATGCCGCCGCCGTAGAAACCAACGGCCGCACCAACTCGCCGCCTGCTCGCCACCAGGAAGCTGACCCGTCCGCCCATGCAAAAGCCGACGACCCCGATGTGATCGGCAGCTATCCCGCGGCCGGTCACGTGCTCCATCGTCGCGTCGATGTCGGTCAAGAGCCCGGCGTCGCTCATCTCGGCGAAGTGGGGGACGACGAGGTCGAAGCGGTCGTAGTCCACGGTGCCTCCCCCGGTGCGGTGGAACAGGTGGGGAGCTACTGCTAGGTAACCAAGGGCCCCGAAACGGCGAGTCACGTCCTCGATGTGGTCGTTCACCCCGAATGCCTCCTGGATGACAATCACGGCTCGTGTCGGGGTGCTCCCGGCCGGCTCGACCTCGTAGAGCGGCATCGGGCCGTCGGCAGTCTGAAGCTCGATCGTGCGGGTCTCACCGGTCTTCTCGTCGTTTGGCACGTGGACTCCTTTCGTGTCGGCGCAGACCCTACCGGGGACCTCGTCGGGTGACACCCGGCGCCGAAGTACCGTTGGGCCATGTTGCGATACCTCACCGCGGGTGAGTCGCACGGCAAAGGCCTTGTCGTGATCGTCGAGGGCCTTCCCGCCGGTCTGCGCATCACCGAGGCTCAAGTCCAGGGCGAGTTGGCCCGGCGGCGCCTCGGGTACGGGCGCGGGCCGCGGATGCGCTTCGAGCAGGACGAGGTGACGCTGCTGGGAGGTGTCCGCCACGGCCGGACGCTCGGCTCACCAGTCGCCATCGAGATCGGCAACACCGAGTGGCCGAAGTGGGAGCAGGAGATGTCTCCCGCCCCTGGAGCGCCCGTCAAGCCTCTGACCGCGCCGCGTCCCGGGCACGCGGATTTGGCTGGGATGCAGAAGTATGGTTTCTCCGACGCGAGGGACGTGCTCGAGCGTGCGTCTGCCCGCGAGACCGCGGCGCGCGTCGCTGCAGGGTGCCTCGCGAAAGCGCTCCTCGCCGAAGTCGGCGTCAGCGTCCTCAGCCACGTGGTGGCGCTGGGTGCCGCCCGCCTGCCGAGTGCGGTACGGCCCGATCCGGAAGATCTCGAGCGCATCGACGAATCGTCGGTCCGGTGCATCGACCCTGCGACCGAGGAGGCGATGATCGCGGAGGTCAAGGCTGCCGCGAAGGACGGGGACTCGCTCGGGGGCATCGTCGAGGTGCTGGCCCACGGCGTGCCGGTCGGTCTCGGCAGCCACGTCCACTGGGACCGCAAGCTCGACGGGCTGCTTGCCCAGGCCGTGATGTCCATCCAGGCCGTGAAGGGCGTCGAGATCGGCGACGGCATGGCGATCTCGGGGCTTCGCGGGTCCGAGGCCCACGACGCGATCTACTGGAACGCGGAGGGTGACACTTACGTGCGGCGGACCGACCGCGCCGGCGGCATCGAGGGTGGCATCTCGACCGGCTCGCTCCTGTGGTTGCGGGCTGCCATGAAGCCTCTCGCGACGCTCAACCGCCCGGTGCTCGCGACGGTCGACACCGCGTCGAAGGAGGCGACGGTCTCGTTCAAGGAGCGGACCGATGTGACGGCCGTACCGGCGATGGGCGTCGTGGCCGAGACGATGGTGGCGCTCGTGCTCGCGGGCGAGGTACTGAGGAAGTTCGGCGGTGACTCGGTCGCAGAGCTCGTTCGCAACCGGGATGCGTACCTGAAGGCGGTTCACGAGACCCCGTCCGAGGCCGTCGGGCACGAGGACGCCGGTGCCTGAGCACGTACTCGTGATCGGGATGATGGGGGCAGGGAAGACGACCGTCGGGCGCGCCGTCGCCACCGCCATGCGGCGACCGTTTCACGACAGTGACGCTGAGATTCTTCTGCGGACCGGGCTGACGGTGCCGGAGATCTTTGCCACGAAGGGAGAGCCCGCCTTCCGAGGCGAGGAGCGGGCGGTGCTGGCTGCTGCCCTCACATCTCCTGTGCCGTCGGTCATCGCGGTCGCGGGTGGCGCCGTGTTCAATCCTGATTCGCGGCGCCGGATGAGGGCCGGCGGAGTCGTGGTGTGGTTGCGAGCGCGCCCCCAGACGTTGGCCGGGCGCGTCGGCGGGGGCATCGGAAGGCCGCTGCTCGAGCACGACCCAGAAGGCACGATCGCCCGTCTCGATGCACTCCGGCGGCCGGTGTACAGGTCTCTCGCAGACGTGGCCGTCGACGTGGATGGTGTCGCGCCGAGTGGTGTAGCGGAGCGGGTCACCCGCCTCGCGCGCGTCTGGCTGGACGAGCGCAGCGATGCTCTCGATCGAGCTGGGTGGTACCGCTTGTCCGTGGGGTCGTCGCAGTGACCCGCACGTTACGAAGCGTCAGGGTCGATCTGGGCGATCGCAGCTACGACATCGTCATCGGGAATGGCGCTCGTCACGAGCTCTCCGCGTTGCTGCCGGCTGGTGCTCGGCGGGCGGTCATCGTGACGCAGGCGGGCATCGACGTGAAGGTAGAGCCCGGCGTTGAGCACGTGGTGGTCGAGATCGGGCGCGGTGAGCGCTCGAAGTCGATGGAGACGGTGAGAGATCTGGGGCGAGCGATGGCTCGTGCCGGGCTGAGCAGATCCGACGTGGTCATCGCTGTCGGGGGCGGTCTCGTCACCGACGTGGCGGGCTACGCAGCCGCAAGCTGGCACCGCGGGACGCCGGTCGTGCACGTCGCCACGACACTCTTGGCCCAGGTGGATGCCGCCATCGGCGGCAAGACTGGAGTGAACCTGCCCGAGGGCAAGAACCTCATGGGCGCTTTCTGGCAGCCTCACGCTGTGATCTGCGACACCGAGACGCTTTCCACGCTGCCGCCGGAGGAGTGGCGATCAGGTCTTGGGGAGATGGCGAAGTACGCGTTCATCGGGGTGGAAGGACTGCCCGATATGCCTATCGACGAGCAGGTGGCGGCATGTGCCGCGCTGAAAGCCAGTGTGGTCTCGGCCGACGAGCGCGAAGGCGGTCTCCGGATGATCCTCAACTACGGGCACACGCTGGCGCACGCTCTCGAGGCGACGGGCTTCGCGGTCGAGTCGGGCGACGTTGTCGACGAGATGGCTGGTGTGGGCGCTGGTGCTGGTGCTGGTGCTGGTGGCGGTGGGGGTGCCGGGCGGGACGCTGGGGAGCCGCCCGCGGGGCTTCCGCCGCTCCGCCACGGCGAAGCGGTGGCCGTCGGCCTGGTCTTTGCGGCACGCCTCGCCCGGGCTCTCGGTCGGATCGACGACGCCCGTGTCCGCGAGCACGACGAGGTCGTTGCCGCATACGAGCTTCCCTCTCGCCTACCGGCCGGAGCTGAGCCGGATGGGCTCATCAGTTTCATGCTGCGGGACAAGAAGGCTCGCGGGGAGCTGACCTTTGTTCTCGACGGCCCGCGGGGCGTGGAGCCGGTCGCCGGAGTGGATTCCGGGCTCGTGGCCGAAGTGCTCGCCGAGTTGAAGGGACCGTAAGACCGTGAGCGAGAAATTGACCAACGATGTGGCCAGCGATGTGGCCAGCGATGTGGCCAGCGAGGCCCGGCCGATCCTCCTCCTTCTCTCGGGCCCAAACCTGCAGCTCTTCGGTGAACGAGAGCCGGAGATCTACGGGCCCGAGACCCTCGCCGAGCGAGTGGCGCGTGCCTCGAGAGCGGCGGAGTCGCTCGGCTGGAACCTCGAGCATGTCCAGTCGGACTCCGAGAGCGACCTCGTGCAAGCTGTGCATGGGGCACGCGGCCGGGTTGCAGCCCTCGTGGTGAACGGCGGTGCGCTCTCGCACTACGGCTGGTCACTCCACGATGCACTCGCTTCGTTCCAGGGCGTCATCGTCGAGCTCCACGTCTCGAATCCCATGAGTCGCGAGAAGTGGCGGTCTGACTCGGTCCTCACGCCTGTTGCGGACGGATCCGTCGCAGGTCTTGGCGGGCTCGGGTACGAGTTGGCGGTCGAAGCGGCCATCCGCTTGGTGGGCGAAGCCTGAAGCGACTATTCGTCCACCGCGTTTATCCTTCCTCCGATGCCTTCCACCGTTACTCGCTCCCAGCTGCCGGCGATGAATGTCTCCTCCCGCCTCGGCGCGCTGCGCGAAGCCATCAAGGGCGCCGAGTGTGAGGCATTGCTCGTCACCTCCCTCGTAAATGTCCGGTACCTCACCGGCTTCAGCGGTTCGGCCGGCATGCTGCTCGTCACCGCGAACGACGCTGTCCTCGTCTCCGACGGGCGCTACCGGGAGCAGGCGCGCGAGGAGATCGCCGGAGCAGAGACCGAAGTCGAGATCGAGATCGGCAGGGCGCTGGAGCAGCTCGACGCGATCGACAGGGTGTCTAAAGGGATCGGCCGGCTCGGCCTCGAGGCGAACGACATCGCATGGGGTGCGAAGCGTCGCCTCAGTACCTCACTCGGTCAATTCACCAACGCCGGAGGAACACTCGTCGCGACGCAGTCTCTGGTCGAACGGCTGCGAGTCGTCAAAGACGAAGGTGAGCTTGCCCGGATGGAGCTCGCGGCCGATATTGCTGACGTCGCGCTGGCGCAGGTGAAGGAGCGCCTCACCGGGGGCCTCACCGAGGCCGAGTTCGCTCTCGAGCTCGACTTCGAGATGAGGCGGAGGGGTGCTGATGGCGTCTCGTTCGAGACGATCGTTGCCAGCGGCCCCAATGCTGCGCTTCCGCACCACCAGCCGAGCGACCGACGCGTGGGACCGGGCGAGCTGGTGGTGGTCGACTTCGGGGCTCTCGTCGACGGTTACCACTCCGACATGACGAGGACGCTCTGCGTAGGCGGGGTTCGTTCAGCCGAGCTGAGCGATCTGCTCGAGGCCGTGCTGGCCTCCCAGCGGGCGGGCGTGCGAGCTTTGCGACCGGGCGTGAGTGGTGCCGACGTCGACGACGCCTGCCGGAGCTCGCTCGTGGACGACGGGTACGGCGAGCTGTTCGTCCACGGGACCGGGCACGGCGTCGGCCTGGAGATCCACGAGGCACCGGCGGTCGCTCCGGGGTCGACTGATATCCTCACGGAAGGCGCGGTCGTTACGGTTGAACCCGGAGCGTACGTGGCAGGCCTCGGTGGTGTTCGCATCGAGGACACGCTCGTAGTCACAGCGACAGGCGCGCGCCCGCTCACCAAGTCGACCAAGGACACAACCCTCTGATGGCCCTTTCCACCAACGACCTCCGCAACGGCATGACGATCGATCTGCCCGAGGGCTTGTTCTCCGTAGTGGAGTTCCAGCACGTGAAACCCGGGAAGGGTGGGGCGTTCGTCCGTACCAAGCTGCGCAACTCGAGGACGAAAGCTGTTGTCGAGCGGACGTTTCGAGCAGACGAGAAGGTCGAGCAGGCCGTCATCGACAAGAGGGAGATGCAGTACCTCTACCGTGACGGCGAGCAGTTCGTCTTCATGGACAACAGCACCTACGAGCAGCTCTACGTCGACACATCCGCGCTCGGCGATGCGGCCTCCTACCTGAAAGAGGGCGATTCCGCCGTGTTGCAGATGTACGGGGGCGAGATCGTCGACGTCGATCTGCCCGCGGCGGTCGAGCTCACCATCACCGAGACCGAGCCGGG
>JBKQLZ010000125.1:0-8532 GCA_052146895.1 Acidimicrobiales bacterium | reverse complement strand
GCTCCCGTGGAACATCACGGCCTCGGCATCTGCGTTGTCCCAGATGTACGCCAGCTCCTTGTCGGCGTAGCGGTAGTTCGTGTTCACCGGGATCATCGAGACCTTCTCAGCACCGAAGAGGCCCTCGAGGTACTCGTTGCTGTTGTAGAGGTACTGGGCGACCTTCGATTGGTGGCCGAGCCCGGCCGCGAGCAGTGTCTTGGCCACGCCTCCGGCGCGCCGGTCCAACTCGGCCCAGGAGCGCTCGTGGGAGTCGTGCACGAGCGCACGTGTGTCCCCGCGAACATCCGCGGCGACCTCCCACGCGTCCGCAAAGTTCCAGTTGGTCATCGAGCGTCCTCTCCCCGGCGGTCGCGAGAGCGTATTGCCCGTTGCCATGTGGCGTCGAAAGATCAGCCGATCGCCGCGGCGAGAGCGCTCTCGACAGTCTCGTGAGTGAAGGAGAATCCGGAGTCGAGCAGCCGATGCGGGACGACACGCTGGCTCGCGAGGAGCATCTCCTCAGCCGGGCCGGTCCCGAGCACGAGCTTGAGTGCGCGGCTCGGCACCGAGAGCCGTGAGGGCCGGTGGAGCGCCGCCGCGAGCGCGGACGTGAATTCGCTGTTGCGGACCGGATTCGGAGCCGTGGCATTGATCGGTCCAGAGAGGGAGTGGTCGTCCAGGGCCCGCACGATGGCGGACACCTCGTCGTCGAGCGAGATCCAGCTCAGCCATTGCTTCCCATCGCCGAGCTGCCCGCCGAGCCCGAGCTTGAACAGCTTCAGCTGCGGCGCAAGCGCTCCTCCGTGCCCGAGCACGATGCCACTGCGGACAGCGACCGTGCGGATGCCGGCCTCGGTCGCAGGTGACGCGGCAGCCTCCCAGGCACGGCAGAGATCAGCGAGGAAACCGGACCCGAGCTCGCTCGACTCGTCCAGGACCTCGTCGCCTCTGTCGCCGTAGACACCGATCGCAGAGCCGGTGATGTGCACACGCGGACGGCGTTCGAGGGGGAGGAGGCTCCGGGCGACGAGGTCGCCGACGGCGATGCGGCTCGAGCGGATCGCTTCGGACTTCTTGGCGGTCCACCGGCCGATGATTGGCTCGCCCGCGAGGTGAATCGAGGCGTCGATCCCCTCCAAGGTCCCACCGGGAAGTCGCGAAGTGTCGAGCCGGCCGGCCTGGAGGTCGATCCCCACCTCTCCGGGTGAAGCGGGGCGTCGGGTGACCGGTACAACGATGTCGCCCCGCTCCCTCAAGCGCCAGGCGACCGACTTGCCGATGAAGCCCGTCGCACCGGTGAGGAGGACTCGCACGTTCGGATCCTACGTAGCAGAGCGTTCGCCCGGTGTCGCCTCCGAGAGGGCGACTGCCTCGAGCACAAGCGCGGAGAACTCGTTCGGGTGGCTCTGGTGGCCCCCGTGGCCCGCCCCAGCGATCACGCGCATCGAGGCGGTAGGCAGCTCGTCAACCAAGAGTTGCGTGCCACCGAGATGGTGAGGGGCTGTGTGCTCACCCCGAGCGACGAGCACGGGAGAGGTCACCTGCGCCGGCTCGAAGGGCGGCGGATCGTTGCGGATCGCGGTCAGCTCGGCGACAAGCGCATCGCCGTCTTTCATGAGGTCCTCGCGCGTCTTGAGCGGGAGCCGGTCATACCTGTGCTCACCGACGATCCTCCGCACGAAGCCCTCCGCTGCCTCCTCAGACGTCACACCCTCGAACGGCGCCTCGCGGGGACCGTTGTGACTCGGCCACGTCTCGAGCCAGGCGAGCGGCGGCTCGTACACGAGGATCGCCGAGGCGAGCTCCGGGTGCCGAGCGGCGAACGTGAGGACGACCGTGCCTCCGTAGCTGTGACCGACGAGCACACACCTTCGCCCGCCGACCACCTGCTCAAGGTCCGCCACGTGGTCGTCCATGCCGCGGGCGGGCGGGGCGGCCTCGCGGGAGGCTCCGTACCCGCGCCGGTCGTACGAGACCACGTGGCACGAGTCCATGTGTCGCGACCTGACACGGGCAAAGCTCGAGTGGCGGTCCATCGTCCCGTGCACGAGAACCACGAGCGGTGCATCGTCTCCGGCGTCCGACGGGAGGTCGTCGACGAAGAGGGCATCAGGGCTCATGACGACTGTGTTAGCAGCCGAGCTGTCATCGTCTCCACTCGAGCTGGGCAGCTTCGCCGTAGGGCTTGCCTATTTCGTCGTAACACTCCTCATGGAAGTGCTCGACGCGTTGCCAGGTCTCGTCCTCGTAGATGTTCGCGATCACCTGGCGAGGCTTCGCGCGGGCTGAGAACTTGATTGGCTTGCCGCAGTGTCCGCATTCGACAGCGTTTCCGGGTTCGACGGGCCGAAGCACAACCCTTGTCGCTACCGGACCGATCACCACGCCCTTCAATCTAACGGGAGCGGGGCTCCGGAGAGGCCCTGATAGAGCGGGCGGTAGGATCGGGAGGGTGCCGACGGATTCATTGCGTGAGGGTGCAGCCGGCGCGTTCGGAGCGAACGCCTGGCTGGTAGAAGAGATGTACGAGGACTATCTCGCCGACCCCAACTCGGTAACAGAGAGTTGGCGGGAGTTCTTCGCTGACTACCGTTCCGCGTCGCGGACGTCGGGTCCCGCGTCCGCTCCGGCCGGGCGCGTCGCGGCACCTCTGCCCGCGCCAGCAGCCGCGCCGGCCGACGCCGCGCCGAACGGGAGCCGGGCGGCGGAGGCTGTTGCGGGTAAGGCGTCCGTTTCTAAGGACGCCGCAACCGCAACGGGTTCCGGCGGCGCTGAGGCTGACGCGGTCGCGCAACCTCTCCGTGGCGTAGCCGCGAGGATCGCCGAGAACATGATCCAATCGCTCTCGGTCCCGACCGCTACGAGCGTCCACCCCGTCCCGGCGAAGCTCCTCGAGGTCAACCGCTCGGTCGTCAACAACCACCTCGCCCGCACCACCGGCGGGAAGGTCAGCTTCACCCACATCATCGGCTGGGCCGTCGTGCGCTCGCTCCAGGCGGTGCCCGCCCTCAATGCGGCGTTCGTGCCGGACAGCGATGGGAACGGCACCCCGGCGATCCTCCGTCACCAGCACGTCGGGCTCGGGATCGCGGTCGACGTGGAGAAGTCCGACGGAAGCCGGTCGCTCGTCGTGCCGTGCATCAAGAACGCCGACGAGCTCGAGTTCGCCTCGTTCGTCCATGCCTACGAGGAGCTCGTCCGCAAGGTACGGACGAACAAGCTCGCCGTCGAGGACTTCGCAGGCGTGACGGTCTCCCTCACAAATCCCGGCACGCTCGGAACGACGCAGTCCGTGCCTCGCCTCATGCCGGGCCAGGGCGCCATCGTCGGCGTGGGCTCGCTCGCCTACCCGCCCGAATGGGCAGCCGCCGACCCGGGTGCGCTCGCCGAGCTCGGCATCTCGAAGGTCGTGACGCTGACCTCGACCTACGACCACCGGATCATCCAGGGCGCAGAGTCGGGCATGTTCCTCACCCATCTCCACGAGCTGCTGATAGGTGAGCACGGCTTTTACGACGAGATCTTCAACTCTCTTGCCGTTCCCTATCAACCCGCCCGCTGGCATGAGGACGTCAACCCTTTCAACCGGGCCGACGGCGAACGTGGCCGCCTCATCAAACAGGCCGCCGTCCAGCAGCTGATCAACATCTACAGAGTGCGCGGCCACCTGATGGCCCACCTCGACCCGCTCAGCCAGCACGCGCCGAAGCTCCACTCCGAGCTCGACCCGCTCACCTACGGGCTGACGGTCTTCGACCTCGAGCGCGAGTTCGTGACCGAGGGCCTTGCCGGCAAGAGCGAGAGGCCGCTCGGCAACATCCTCGGCATCCTGCGCGACGCCTACTGCCGCACGATCGGCATCGAGTACATGCACATCCAGGACCCCGAGCAAAAGCAATGGATCCAGGCGCACGTGGAAGGGGTGTCAGGCGTCCTCTCGCCCGAGGAGCAGCATCACGTGCTCGAGCGCCTGAACGCGGCGGAGGCGTTCGAACGGTTCCTCCATACCCGCTACGTCGGTCAGAAACGCTTCGGCCTCGAAGGCGCCGAGTCCGCCATCCCGCTCCTGGACGCGATCTTCGACGAAGCGGTGCGCAACGGAATCGCCGAGGCCGTCATCGGCATGGCTCACCGCGGCCGGCTCAACGTGCTCGCCAACATCGTCGGCAAGTCGTACGGGGAGATCTTCGCCGAGTTCGAGGGCAACATCGATCCCGAGAGCGTCCAGGGCTCGGGAGACGTGAAGTATCACAAGGGCGCGAGCGGCAAGTTCGCGACCCGCGACGGCTTGGAGCTGGCGATCACGCTCGCTTCGAACCCGTCCCACCTCGAGGCGGTCGACCCGGTCGTCGAGGGCGTCGCCCGTGCCCGCCAGGACCTGCACGACACGCCGGGGACGTTCCCCGTGCTGCCGACGCTGATTCACGGCGACGCCGCCTTCGCCGGTCAAGGCGTCGTCGCCGAGACGCTCGAGCTCTCCCCGCTCCGCGGCTACCGCACGGGCGGCACGATCCACCTCGTCATCAACAACCAGCTGGGTTTCACGACCCCGATGGAGTCGGCTCGGTCCTCGGTCTACTGCACCGACGTGGCGAAGACGGTGCAAGCGCCGATCGTCCACGTGAACGGGGACGACCCGGAAGCGTGCGTCCGGGTTGCCCGCCTCGCAGTTGCGTTTCGCGAGCGCTTCCACAAAGACGTCGTGATCGACATGGTCTGCTACCGGTTGCACGGTCACAACGAGGGTGACGATCCGAGCTACACCCAGCCCCTCATGTACCGCGAGATCGAGCAGCACCGCTCGGTCCGCAAGCTCTACACCGAGTCGCTCGTCAAGCGCGGCGACATCACGATCGAGGAGGCGGAGACGGCCCTCGAGGACTTCTCGAAGCGCCTGCAGCAAGCGCTCGACGAGACGCGGGCATCGGCTCCGCCAAAGGTCGAGACGCTGATCCGGCCAGCAGTGGTCGAGGTGCCCCCTCTCTCGGACGTCGAAACGACGGCTCCGAGGGCACAGCTCGACGCGCTCTCGGGGCTCATCCACGACCCACCGCCCAACTTCACGGTCCACCCGAAGCTCGCGCGCCAGCTTCATCAGCGCGCCGAGCTCTATGCCGCCGGCGAGGTGGACTGGGCGCTCGCAGAGGCGCTCTCGTTCGGGACGATCCTCTCCGAAGGCACCGACGTGCGTCTCTCGGGACAGGACAGCCGCCGTGGCACGTTCAGCCAACGTCACTCCGTTCTCGTCGACTACGAGACGGGCGCCGAGTTCGTCCCCCTGCAGCACACCTCGCAGGTGCTCGACCCCGCTGCCGGCCGCCCGGGGCGGTTCATGGTCTACGACTCGCTCTTGTCGGAGTACGCCGCGCTCGGCTTCGAGTATGGGTACTCGGTCGAGTCGTCCCGCGGTCTCGTCGCGTGGGAGGCGCAGTTCGGCGACTTCGTAAACGGGGCCCAGATCGTCATCGACAACTTCATCGCCGCGGCCGGCGAGAAGTGGGGTCAGAGCTCTGCTCTCACGATGCTCTTGCCCCACGGCTTCGAGGGGCAGGGTCCGGAGCATTCGTCGGCTCGGTTGGAGCGCTTCTTGTTGTTGTGCGCGCACGGGAACATGACTGTTGCGCAGCCGACCACTGCGGCGCAGTACTTCCATCTGCTGCGGGCGCAAGTGCGCCGCACCATTCGCCGTCCGCTCGTCGTGATGACGCCCAAGTCTCTTTTGCGGGCCCGCCAGGCTCGTTCGACCGTCGAGGAGCTCGCAGGCGGGAAGTTCCATGCCGTCTTGGCAGAGCCGGCGGAGATCGACGCCGCCGCGGTCCGCCGCGTCGTGCTCTGCTCGGGCAAGGTCGCCTACGACGCGATGGCGCGCCGTGACGAGCTGCTGGCCGCCTCGCAGGAGCCCGTCGCGGTCATCCGCGTCGAGCAGCTCCATCCCTGGCCCGAGAGCGACATCCTCGCGGCTCTCGACGCCTATACGGCCCTCGAGGAGGTGGTGTGGCTCCAGGAGGAGCCCGAGAACATGGGCGGCTGGAATTACGTGCACGGTCTCCTTCACCGGATGCTGAGGGATCGTGCGCCGCTGCGACACGTCAGCCGGCCGGTCGCCGGCAGCCCTGCGACCGGGTCGAGCATCATCCACCAACTCGAGCTCTTGGACCTCATGGACCGGTCCGTCGGCCCGTCGGTCAGCTGAAGTCGATCCCGAGCACTTCTGCGAGGTCGCCGAGCGCCTGCTCCTCGTTCGTGACCTTGATGGTCGTCATGCCCATCGCACGCGCCGGCTTCAGGTTCACCCCGAGATCGTCGAGAAACACTGCCTGATTCGCCTCGATCCCCAACTGCTCACATGCGATCTCGAAGAAACGCACCTCGGGCTTGCGCACACCGACCCTCGAAGACTCGATCACCTCGTCGAAGAGGCCGAGCACGTGATCGATCGAGCCGCCCGGCCTTGCTGCCGCCTCGGCTGACAGGAAGTTGTTCGTGAGGAGTCCGACGAGAAAACTCGCGTGGCATCGCTCGACGGCGCGGAGCATCGCGGGACGGATCTCGCCGCTGAGGAGCGCAAGCACCGCCGCCCCGTCGATCGCATGTCCGGCTGCGTCTGCCTCGGCCTCGAAGAGATTCACGAACTCGCCGATGGAGACCTCGCTGCGCTCCAGTCGGGCCCAGGCGTTGTCGTGATGGTCGGTCGCGTTGAGCGAGCGGATGAAGCCGCTCGGGAGGCCGTTCGCCCGCTCGTAGCGCTCGAAGGCCTCGAACGGGCTCGAGGACAGGACGCCGCCGAAGTCGAAGAGCACCGCACGGATGTTGCGGTCGGCGTCGCCGAGCGAGCTTCGGTCACGGGCCGGCATTCAGCCAGCCTAGGGGAGTGTCCGCCGGGGCATCGAGCAGAAATGCTTGACTAACAAAGACATGCCAAGTGAGCACATAGTTGTCGACGGATCGAACGTTGCGACCGAGGGGCGCAACGCGCCCAGCCTGCGCCAGTTGGAAGAGGCGGTCGCCGAGCTCCGGAGGGAGAACCCGGACGCCGAGGTGACTGTCATAGTCGACGCCACTTTTTCCCACCGGATAGATCCCTCCGAGCTCGATCGTTTCGAGAAGGCTGCTCTCGAGGGCGAGTACGTCCACCCGCCGGCAGGAGCGATCGGGCGCGGCGACGCCTTCTTGTTGCGCATCGCCGAGAAGGTCGACGCCATCGTGCTCTCGAACGACTCGTTCCAGGAGTTCCACGGCGAGCACCCCTGGCTGTTCGAGCGCGGCCGGCTCCTCGGTGCGACGCCGGTACCCGGGGTGGGTTGGATCTTCACTCCCCGGACGCCGGTGCGGGGCCCGAAGAGCCACCGGGCCGTGCGTGACACCGATCGCGCGAAGAAGAAGGTGTCGAAGGCGATCGAGGCGGCCACGAAAGAAGCCGTCTCGCCGCCAGCCGCAGGGGCCGCTCGGGCGCCGGCCGCGGCCAAGCGCACGTCTAAGAAGGCTGCCGCGACGGGTGCCGAACCGGCTGCCACCCGAGCGCCCTCACGGAGATCTGCTCCGCCTCCTTCGGCCGCCGCGGCAGTCAACGACCCGCTCACGTTCATCTCGTTCATCGCGGAGCACCCACTTGGAACAGAGGTCGTCGGGCGCGTCGACAGCTACACGTCACATGGCGCGGTCGTGTTCGTCGGGGGAGTGCAGTGCTACGTCCCGCTGGCCAACATGGCCGAGCCGCCTCCGCGCAGCGCCCGTGAAGTGCTGAAGAAGGACGAGGAGCGGACGCTCGTCGTCACGGCACTCGACCCCTTGAGGCGGGGAGTCGAGCTCGCCGTGCCCGGAGTGGCCGTGGTGTCGGGGAGGCCGAGCGAAGAGATGATTGCGGCCGAAGTCCGGTTGGCGCGGAAGGCGGCTGCTCCAGCTAAGGCGGTGCGTGCTCGGCGGCCGGCGCGGCCAGCGGAACCGGCTGTGAGTGCGGGACCCGCGGCGTCTTCGGCGTCCGGAGAAACGGACGCCTCTTCCACCGCCGGTCCGGCCTTGCCGCGCTCGCGGGGCGGCAGGCAGGGAGCGAGGCCCGCGGGCGCGAGTGCCGTGGCGCCGGACCAGAAGGCCGCCTCCCCCCGAACAAGAGCCGCGGCGCCCCAAAAGGTTGCTGTTTCTCCTCGAAAGAAGGCTGCGGTGGCGCCGGCAGCTAAGGCCGGTGCTTCTCCCCGTAAGAAGGGCGCGGCGCCGGTCCAGAAAGGTGCTTCTGGCCCGCGTACCAAGGGTGCTCAACCGGTACTGAAGGCGGCGGCTTCTCCTCGCACGAAGGCAGCGGCGCCGGGCAAGAAGGCGCAGCCTGCTAAGAAGGCGGCGGCTCCAGCCAAGAAGACGCAGCCTGCCAAGCAAGTGGCTCCAGCCAAGAAGACGCAGGGGTCACCCTCCGCGGCATCCGGCAGAGGCGGGAGAGCGCCGGCCGCGAAGAAGGCGCCTGCCGGGGCGGCGGAGCCTGCCAAGAAGGCGTCGGCTCCGGGGCCTATCGCTGGGCGACGGTCGAACCGGAACAGGCCAGGTAGGTAGGGTTCCGCTCGT